>JBBQHW010000049.1:0-21547 GCA_038324335.1 Holophagales bacterium | reverse complement strand
GGAGAAGGAGTGCCTGGCGAACAACGCGAAGCACAAAGATTGGGAGTGCACGCGGGCAAAGATGGACACGACGGCGAAGAAGAGCGCGCTGTACATGCATTGCCTGCCCGCGGACATCACGGACGTGAGCTGCAAAGCGGGGGAGGTGTCGGCGGAGGTGTTCGAGCAGTACCGCATCCCGACCTACCACGAAGCCAGCTACAAGCCGTTCATCATCAGCGCCCTGATGTTCCTCACCCGCATGAAGAATCCCGGCGCCAAGCTCGAAGACATCATCAAGCGCTCCCAGAACCTCTGCCTGTAATCCCCGAAAGGAATTGTCATGTCAAGAATAGTGAAGACCTACAACGCCGAAGTCGTCAAGCGCACCGCCAAGCGGTGCAAGGATCGGGGCATCATCATCCCCACCTTCGCCCAGATGCGAAACCCCGAGACCACTCCCGACTCCGTCAAGGCCAAGCTGAAGACCGTGGGCCTCTGGGACATCGATCCCGCCAACCTGTTCCGCATCACCTGGAAGAACGACCCGGAGACGGGCCTCTTCGGTGGCCCCAACTACCTGGAAATCCCCTCGGCCATCACCGGCGTGAAGGCCCGCATCATTGGCCTGGTGGGGAAGTATTTCCCCACGGGCGCCCACAAGGTGGGCGCGGCTTTCGCGTGCCTCGTGCCCCGGCTGGTGAGCGGCGAGTTCGACCCCGACTACCACAAGGCGGTGTGGCCCTCCACGGGGAACTACTGCCGCGGTGGCGCCTTCGATTCCGCCGTGCTGGGTTGCACGGCCATCGCGATCCTGCCCGAAAACATGAGCCAGGAGCGCTTCACGTGGCTGGCCGAGATCGGCTCTGAAGTGATCGCCACGCCCGGCTGCGAAAGCAACGTGAAGGAAATCTACGACAAGTGCTGGGAGCTGAAGAAGGATCCCAGGCACCTGATCTTCAACCAGTTCGAGGAGTTCGGGAATCCCGTGTGGCACTACAACGTCACGGGCCCCGCCGTCGAGGACGTCTTCAACGCCGTCAAGGGCGGGAAGAGCCGCCTGGCCGCCTACGTGAGCGCCACGGGCAGCGCCGGCACCATCGCCGCCGGGGACTACCTCAAGACCCTTCACCCGGGCTCCAAGACCATCGCCACCGAAGCCATTCAGTGCCCCACCCTGCTCATGAACGGCTTCGGCGACCACCGCATCGAGGGCATCGGCGACAAGCACGTGCCCTGGGTCCACAACGTCCGCAACACCGATGCCATCGCGGCCATCGACGACGAAGACTGCATGCGCCTCCTCCGCCTCTTCAACGAACCTGAGGGCAAGGCCTACCTCGCCAGCCTGGGTGTCGATACCGCCACCATCGACAAGCTGGAGCTGATGGGCATCAGCTGCATCTGCAACCTGCTGGCGGCCATCAAGGCGGCCAAGTACTGGGAGCTGGACGAGAACGACGTGATCATCACGATCTTCACGGACAGTGCGGACATGTACCGTTCCCGTCTGGTGGAGCAGACCACCGAACACGGCGCCTTCACTACCATGGATGCCGCCAAGGCGCACATCGGCAGCCTCGAGCGCCAGGCCGTGGACCACTTCAAGGAACTGACCTTCCCCGAGAAGAAGGCCATCCACAACCTGAAGTACTTCACCTGGGTCGAGCAGCAGGGCAAGACCTACGAAGAGATCAACGCCCAGTGGGATCCCGAGTACTGGCAGCAGCTCTTCACCGAGGAAGCCGCCGAATTCGACAAGCTCATCATCGCCTTCAACAAGGAAGTCGCCGCTTCCTAGGGCGTCTTCTCCGGTGCCACCCATGTCCTCCCGACTGCTCATCCAGAACGGCACGCTCCTCACCTTCGGCACCCCCTGCAGGGTGCTGGAGGAGCAGGCGTTGCTCGTCGAAGATGGGCGCATCGCCCGCATCGCGCCGAAGGAGGCCATGACCGGCCCCTTCGACCGGGTGATCGACGCCGCGGGCCAGGTGGTGATGCCGGGGCTGGTCAACGCCCACATGCACTTCTATTCCACGCTGGTGCGGGGCCTTGGCAAGATGGCCCCCAGCGCCAGCTTCCAGGAAGTGCTGGACCACCTCTGGTGGCGGCTGGACCGCCAGCTCACCCTCGACGATGTGGAAGTGAGCGCGCAGATCGTTCTTCTGGACGCCATCCGCAAGGGCACCACCACCCTGGTGGACCACCATGCCAGTCCCTTTGCCATCACGGGCTCGCTGGATCGCATCGCCAAGGCCGTCAAGGCTGCGGGGGTACGGGCCAGCCTCTGCTACGAAGTCTCGGACCGGGACGGGGAGGCCATCGCCACCGAGGGCCTGGAAGAGAACCTCGCCTTCGCCCGGCGTTGCGCCCGGGAGCAGGATCCCCAGCTCCGCGCCCTCTTCGGCCTCCATGCCGCCTTCACCCTTTCCGACGCCACCCTGGACCGCGCCGCGACCCTGGGCCACGACCTGGGCATCGGCTTCCACGTGCACGTGGCCGAGGCCGCCTCGGACGTGGCGGTCAACCTCCAGAATTTCGGCCTCACGCCCGCAGCCCGGCTGCACGCCCACGGACTGCTGGGCCGGGACAGCATCGCCGCCCACGCGGTGCACGTCACCGATGCGGACATCGACCTCCTGGCGGGTACGGACACCTTCGTGGCCCACAACCCCCAGTCCAACCTCAACAACGCCGTGGGCATCGCCGATCTGCTGAAGCTCACGGCCCGGGGCGTGCGGGTGGGCCTGGGCACCGATGCCATGACCGTGAACATGCTGGAGGAAGTCCGCGTGGCCCTGTGGGCCCAGCACCTCCGCCAGGACAATCCCAGCTGCGGCTTCATGGAAGTGGCCAACGCCCTCTTCGTGCGGAATCCCGAATTGGCCAGCCGCATGTGGGGCTTCCCCCTCGGCACCCTGAAGGAAGGCGCCGCCGCCGACCTCATCCTGGTGGACTACCATCCACCCACGCCCCTGAACGGCGACACCGTGCTGGGCCACCTCATCTTCGGCCTCTCCCAGGCGACGGTGGACACCACCATCTGCGCGGGTCGCGTGCTTATGGCGGGCAAATGCCTCACCATCGACGTGGACGAAGCCGCCCTGGCCGCGAGAAGCCGGGAGCTGGCCACGCGTTTATGGGATAGGTTCTAGACCATGAAGGGGCTCCTGGAGATCCTCGCCTCGGTGGGTTCCCTGCAGGAGCCCGCGGTGCTGGCGACCCTGGTGCGGGTGAAGGGCAGCTCATACCGCAAGCCAGGCGCCCGCATGGTGATGCGGAGCGGTGGCGGCCGCACCGGCGTCATCAGCGCGGGCTGCCTGGAGGCCGACCTCCAGGCTCGCGTGAAAGCGGCGCTCGGCCAGGGTGCCCCGCAGTTGGCCACCTTCGACCTGGGCAGCGACCTGGATCTCGTCTGGGGCACGGGCATGGGCTGCCAGGGCAGGGCGGAGGTACTGCTGGAAGCCTTGAGCCCAGCCGTCGCAGCCCCGTGGATGACCCTCTGCAAGCAGCTGCTGGAGGAGCGCCGGAGCGGAGTGCTCGCCACGGTTTTCGCCGTGCGCGGAGATTCGGGTCCAGTCAAGGCCGGGAATCATTTCGTCCTGGACTGCGAGGGCGCTGGCCTCCTGCCGCCTCCTGGACCCTTCGCCGAGGCCCTGAGGGCAGCCCTGCAAGGGGCCTTGGCCCAGGGTTCCCCCACGAGCGCGACCCTGCCTATGGGTGCGGGGGAAGTGGACCTGCTTATCGAGCCCATCCTTCCCGTCTTTGCCCTCTGGATCTTCGGCGCCGGCGAGCACGCCCAACCGCTGGCCCGCCTCGCCAAGGAACTGGGCTGGTTCCTGGGGATCGTGGATCACCGTCCCGCCCTGGCCACGCCGGAGCGCTTCCCGGAGGCCGACCGCATCGTCCTGGGCCATCCGCCCGGCTCCCTGCATGGCCTGCCCCTCGATGGCCGCAGCGCCGCCCTGGTGGTGAGCCACGTCTACGACAAGGATCTCCAGGCCGTGGCAACGCTCCTGCGGCAGCCCCTGGGCTACCTGGGCCTTCAGGGCAACCGCCTCCGTTGTGCCAAGATCCTCCAGGAAGTCCAGGAACAGGGACTCGTGCTTACCGAGACCCAGCGGCAGATCATGCACTTCCCCGCCGGCCTCGATCTCGGCGCCGAATCACCGGAGGGCATCGCCCTGTCCATGCTGGCCGAAATCCAGGCCACCTTCGCCCAGCGCGCGGGGGGGAGCCTGCGGGACCGGTCCGGTTCGATCCATGGGTCGGACCCAGCATCCGACCCGAACTCGCCGCCCCCGTGATCCGGATCCCGGATCCACCAACCCCGCCAGCCATCGGAACCTTCGTTCCTCCCAGCTCCCCACCCCCCCCAAACACCTCGGAATCCAGATTCCGATTCACCAGGAGAACAGCATGAAGAGCTTCCTCAAGGCCGCTTTCACCGCGGCTTCCCTCCTCGGGCTCCTGGGCGGTACCGCCCAGGCGGCGCCCCCCAAGACCAAGGTCCGCATCGCCCTCATCGTGGAATCCACGGTGGATGACAAGGGCTGGTGCCAGTCCATGCACGACGCCATCCTGGCGGTGCAGAAGAAGTACGGCGTGACGCTGGTGGAGTACAGCCACAGCGAGAAGATGAAGCCGGTGGATGCGGGCTCCGCGGCCCGCCAGTACGCCTCCAAGGGCTTCGATATCATCATCTGCCATGGCGCCCAGTACAACAACCTGGTCACCGAGATGGCCGGCGTGTTCCCCAACACCACTTTCGCCTACGGCACCAGCGCCAACATCGGCCCCAAGAACGTCTTCACCTACCTGCCCTCCAGCGAAGAGACCGGCTACCTCAACGGCATCATCGCGGGCATGGTCACCAAGACCAACAAGGTCGGCAACGTGGGCCCCGTGGATGGCGGCGATTCCGCCCGCTACACCCGCGGCTTCATGATGGGTGTGAAGTCGGTCAATCCCAAGGCGTCGGTGCGGGTGGCCTTCACCGGCAGCTTCGGCGACTTCGTCAAGGCTGGCGAGCTGGCCCAGACCCAGCTCAAGGATGGCGCAGACCTGCTCACCGGCTCCGCCCAGCAGGCCATTGGCGCCCTGCGCGCCGTCGCCGCAGGTCCCGCGGGGATCTACTGGCTGGGCCAGGACCTGGCCCAGTTGGCCCTCGTCCCAGAAGGTGAGCGCGTCATCGCCGCCTCCAGCTACAACTACGCGGCCGTGGTGGAAACCCTCATCGACAAGCGCGCCGCCGGCATCAAGGGCGGCGAGAACCTGCCGCTGTCGTTCTCGAACGGCGGCTTCCACTTCGAGTTCAACAAGAAGATGGATCCCAAGGTTCTCACACCCGCCATCAAGAAGGCCGTGGACAAGGCCAAGGCTGAACTGACTTCCGGCAAGCTCAAGCTCGACTGGAAATCCATCAAGCTGTAGTTCCTTTACGGCTCCCGCTGTGGGCCCGGCGCGGCTGGGCCCACAGCGGGAGATTGTTCTGATCAGGATGATTCATGACGTCCCTTGAGCCCATTTCCGAACTCAAGCTGGAAGGCATCACCAAGCGCTTCCCGGGCGTCCTCGCCTGCGATGGCATCTCCCTGGAGGTGCGCCGGGGGGAAGTCCTGGCCCTGGTGGGCGAGAACGGCGCCGGCAAGACCACCCTCATGAACATCATCATGGGGCTCTACCGGCCCGACTCGGGAACCATCTACGTGAACGGCGAGGCGGCCCAGTTCCACTCCCCCGGGGATGCCTATGCCCGCGGCATCGGCATGGTGCACCAGCACTTCATGCTCGTGCCCAACATGACCGTGGCCGAGAACCTGGCCATGGGGTTGAAGCAACTCCACCACTTCATGCGGCTGGACCTCAAGGGCGCGGCCCAGCGGATCCGCGAAGTCTCTGAGCGCTATGAGCTGCCCGTGAATCCCGACGCCTACATCTGGCAGCTTTCCGTGGGCGAACAGCAGCGGGTGGAACTGGTGAAGACTCTCTGCCTGGGCGCCCGGCTGCTCATCCTCGACGAACCCACCTCGGCCCTCACGCCCCAGGAGACGGACGACCTCATCGAACGGCTGCAGCGCATGGCCTCCGAACTGGCCATTATTTTCATCAGCCACAAACTCAACGAAGTGAAGGCCCTCTCGGACCGGGTGTCTATCCTGCGCCATGGGGCCGTGGTCTTCAACGGACAGACGGCGAACCACGAGCCCTCCGAGCTGGCCGCGCTCATGACGGGCCATGACGTGACCCTGCCCCGGAACGAAGGCAGTGGCCCCCAGGGCCAGCCGCTGCTGTCCGTGAAGAATCTCTGTGTTCGTGGGGACCGGGGCAACCTGGCCCTGGATGGCCTGGACCTCGAGTTGCGGGCTGGGGAGATCCTCGGTGTGGCGGGCGTGTCCGGCAATGGCCAGCGGGAACTCGCCGACGCCCTGGCGGGCCTTCGCCCCGTGGAATCCGGCGAGATCCGCTTCGAGGGAAGCAACCTGGCCAATCGGACCCCCCGCGAGATCATCGCTACCGGCATGGGCTACGTTCCCGAGGATCGACAGACCGAAGGCATCGTCCCCTCCTTCTCGGTGAAGGACAACCTTATCCTCAAGGACTTCGCCACCCCGAAGTTCAGCCGCCTGTCCTTTCTCAAGCGGAAGGAGATCGATGGCAATGCCGAGGCTTTGAAGGAACGCTTCGACATCCGCTGTTCCTCCACCAGCACCGCCACTGGCGCCCTCTCGGGCGGGAACATCCAGAAGGTCATCCTGGCCCGGGAGATCGCCCGGGGGCCCAAGGCCCTGGTGGCCGTCTATCCCACCCGCGGCATCGACATGGGTGCCCAGGAATTCATCCACTCCCAGCTGCTGGAGCGCCGCCGGGAGGGCATCGGCATCGTGCTCATCTCGGAAGAACTGGAAGAGGTCATGAACCTCTCAGATCGCATCGCCGTGATCTACAAGGGGAAGATCCTCAGGATCCTGCCCGCCGTGGAAGCGACCCGGGAGCGGCTGGGCATCCTCATGGCGGGGCTGGTCGACACCGATCCCCCGCCTGGAACCGCGGCGCCATCCCTGCCGGCGGCGGGAGCAGCCCATGAATAAGCAGAAAGTCATCTACAGTGGCGCGGTCATCCTGGCGGTCTCCCTCATCGCCGCGCTGCTGGTGGCCCTGGTGCTCTACGCCATCGGCGCCAGCCCCCTCGCCACCTACAAGACCATTCTCACGGGGCCCCTCTCCGACATGTTCGGAGTGACGGAAGTGCTGGTGCGCTCCGTGCCCCTGCTCCTGGTGGGACTGGGCATCGCCATCTCGTTCCGCAGCGGCATCCTCAACATCGGCGCCGAAGGCCAGATCCAGATGGGTGTGCTTGCCTCCACGGCCATGGCCCTGGCCTTTCCGCATCTGCCCAAGGTGATCCTCCTGCCCCTGGTGCTCCTGGCCGGCGCCCTGGCTGGCGCCCTGTGGGGCGGCATCGCGGGCTGGCTGAAGGCCCGCCTCCAGGTGAACGAGATCCTCAGCACGGTGATGCTCAACTACATCGCGGCCCAAGTGCACACCTTCCTGCTCCGCGGCCCCATGCTGGATCCCAACGAGTTGGAGACGGGTTCCGGCACGCCCCAGTCCATGCGCCTGCCCGAGACGGCCTTCCTGGATCAGATCGTGCCTGGCACCCGGCTGCATACGGGGCTCATCATCGCCCTGGTGGCGGCCCTCCTGGTCTGGGTGCTGCTGTGGAAAACCACGCTCGGCTACCGCATGCGCGCCGCCGGGGCGGGGGCCAAGGCCGCCCGCTACGCGGGCATCCCCGTGGAGCGCTACCTCGTTGTCGCCATGCTCCTGGCCGGCGGTTTCGCCGGGCTCGCGGGGGCCGTCGAGGTGACGGGCGTCCACCACCGCGCCATCGAAGGCATCTCGTCCGGGTACGGCTTCGCGGGCATCGTCGTGGCCCTCTTCGGCATGCTCCACCCTGGCGGCATCATTCCCTCCTCCATCTTCTTCGGCGTTCTGCTGATCGGGGCGGACATGACCCAGCGCTCCGCGAGCGTGCCCGCGAACATGGTGCTGGTGCTGCAGGGCGTGATCATCCTCTCCATCGTTTCCGCCCAGAGCTTCCTGCGGAATCCCTATGCCCAGGAACGGCTGTGGCGGTGGCTGGAGGGCCTCGTGCCCGCTGCACTCAGATCGAAGAAAGGAGTTCAGCCTTGAACCCCGGCGTCATGCTCTTCAACGTCCTCAGCCTGGCCGTGCCCTTTTCCGTGGCCATCCTCCTGGCCGCCCTGGGGGAGAACTTCAACCAGCGGGCGGGCGTCTTCAATCTCGGTTGCGACGGGATCATGTGCATGGGCGCCTTCGTGGGTTTCATGCTGCCCTACTCCCTGAAGGCCAGCGCTCTCGCCCCCTATGGCAACCTCCTGGGCGTGGTCGGAGCCCTGGTGGTGGGAGCCCTCTTCGGCCTGCTTTTCGCCCTGGTCACCGTGACCTTCCGGGCCTCCCAGGGCATCGCGGGCATCGGCCTGCAGATGCTGGGCTGGGGCCTGTCCGGCACCCTCTTCCGCCACTTCGTGGGGGGCGTCACGGGCGTTGAGGGCATCCTGGCCATGCCCATCCCCTACCTCTCGCGGATCCCCTTCCTGGGTGGCGTGCTCTTCAACCACAACCCGCTGGTCTACGCGGCCTTCCTGCTGGTGCCGGCGAGCTGGTTCCTGCTCTACAAGACTCCCTGGGGCCTGAAGGTCCGGGCCGTGGGCACCCACCCCCGCGCCGCAGACACCATGGGCATCCACGTGGACCGTACCCGCTACGAGGCCCTGATGCTGGGCGGCGCCATGGCGGGGCTGGCGGGGGCGTACCTGTCGCTGTGCCAGGCCAAGATGTTCTCCGACGACCTGGTGGCCGGCCGGGGCTTCATTGCCGTGGCCCTGGTCTACTTCGGACGCTGGAGCCCCCTGGGCATCCTGGGAGGCGCCATGCTCTTCAGCATCGCCCAGTCCTTCCAGCTGTCCATGCAGGTGTGGGGCATCAAGTTCCCCTATGAGTTCGCGGTCATGCTCCCCTACGTGCTCGTCATCGTGGTCCTGGCCCTGGCCCGCAAGGCCCGCCAGCTGGGCCCCACGGATCTGGGCAAGCCCTACAATCGCGAAATGCGGTTCTAGTCTTCCACTGGCAGCGACCAACCCTTAGCCGCCGAGGCACCCATGACCTTTCCCGTCGAAAACCTGCTGGAGGCGCTGCGGCAGGGCTTCCCCACCTCCCACGTGCGGCTCCTGCCGGAACCCGCCATGTTCCTCCGCAGCAACCTGGGGCGCAGCTACACCGCGGAGGGCATGCCGATCAGCACCCTGGAAGGGGCCATGGAGTACGCCCAGGCCTACATGAACGGACTGGTGGAAAGGGCCCAGGCCACGGAGGGCTTCGACCTGAACCCGGCCCACCCCTGGATCATCGGCGTGTTCCCGGGCAACGCTTCCGCATCCCCGCTGATCTTCATCTTCGGGAACATCATCCGCTACGGCCGCGAGAGCTGGGTGGAGGTGGGCTTCCCCACCTACGAGAAGCTGGAGTTCTAGCGCGTCCAATAAGCCTGGTGAAGCGCCGCGATCTCTGTCTCGATTTCCGGCACCGGTCCCGTTACGGCGATGGCCTTCTGGCCGTGGGCGAAGAGGGTACGGCAGGGCAGGTCCAGGGTGGGATTGTCCGGGTGGTTGCCCGTGAGGGCCAGGAGTCGGCTTTCCGCCATGCCGTAGGCCAGGCGCCCGATGTTGGCCCAGTACAGTGTGGCGGCGCACATGGCGCAGGGTTCCACCGTTGTGTAGAGGGTGCAGCCCCAGAGGAATGCCGGGGGGAAATTCATGTCCGCCGTGCGCGCCAGCACCGCCTCTGCGTGGTTGACGGTGTTCACGTTCCCCTGCTCCAGGAGGACCGTCTCGTGGTCGGGGCCCACCAGGATCGCCCCGAAGGGATGGTGCCCGAAGCCCATGGCTCGGCTGGCCACTGCGTTGGCGCGGCGCAGGTGCTTTAGAAGCTGTTCGGGGCTGGGGCCAGGCATCACGATTTCCGAGGCCGTCCCGAGTTGAACGCTCCGGGTTGGATGGGCAGCCAATGATTCACCAGGAGGGGCTGGGCGACCTTGTCCGCAGCCTTCAGGCGCTTGAGGGTGCCAAGACGGTCCTGGGCGGCCAGCACGATGGCGAAGGCGTGGGCCAGGGCGGCGAAGGTGGTGATGCTGCAGCTGAAGAGCAGGTCCTCGCTGGGCACGGGGATGAGGATGTCGGAATAGGGCTTCAGGGGTGAATCCAGGCGGTCTGAGAAGGCGAGGACGGGGATCCCGCTGTCCTTGGCGAAAATGGCCGCGTCCACGGTCTCCCGGCTGTAGGGGGCGAAGCTGAGCACGACCAGAAGATCCTGGGGGCCGAGGTTCGCGACCTGGTTGGAGAAGTCCGAAGGAATTGCGGCGATGCAGGGCAGCCCGGCCTGGGTCAGGTAGAAGCCCATGATCAGGCTCATGACGTGGGAGACGCCGCGGCCGAGAATTACCCGGTGGTGGCCTTTCAACAGCATCTGGGCGGCGGCCTCCAGCGTGGGCTGGTCCACCATCTGGATCAGGCGGGCGAGATGTTCTCCGTCCCGGCGGGCCACCTCAGCCAGGGTCCCGAACATGTCCGTGGGGGAGTCCATGAGCTCCAGGTCCGAGTCCCCCGAGCGCGCATGGCAGGCCTCCCGGAGGGCGTCGCGGAATTCACTGAAGCCCCCGTAGCCGAGCCGCTTGGCGAAGCGGACCACCGTGCCTACGCTCACCTCCGCCCGGGTCGCCATGGATTCGATGCCCCACAGGGCGCCGAGCAGGGGATCGGACATCAAGGTGTCCGCGATGCGCCGCATGGCTTCCGGGAGATCCCGGTAGGCCTCCGCAAGGCGCGTCTGAACGGGTTGAGGAAGCGTGTCGGTGGCCATTTCGATTGGAAGGATACCATTCCGGCCGATGCACAATCGCGGTTCCAGCCTGATTTCCGCCCCGGGTCTGAAATTAGTTCAAAGGACGCTCCAGCGTGATCAATGCGTCGAGAAGGCCGCCTCTGCCAGCTGCCTGGCCAGGGCATTGTGACGCTCGATCAGCACCGGCAGATCGACGGTTGTGATGTGGCCATCGCGCACGACAACGCGGCCATGGACGATGGAATGCCGGATGCGCGGCACGTGGCAGAACAGGAGCGCGGCGAGCGGATCGTGCAAGGCGCCGGCCATGCCGATGTCGTCCAGAGGCACGGTCACAAGGTCGGCCGCCATGCCCGGGGCCAGGGCGCCGATGTCGTCGCGACCCAGGACCCGCGCGCCACCGAGGGTGGCGATTTCGAGGGTCTCGCGCGCCGACAGGGCGGCGGGACCCTTCTCCGGTCCGTGGGCCACCCGCTGTAGGAGCATGGCCAGCCGCGCCTCGCCCAGCAGGTGGCCGCTGTCGTTGGAGGCGGCGCCGTCCACGCCTAACCCCACGGGCACGCCCGCGTCGCGCATGGCGCGGATGGGCGCGATGCCCGAGGCCAACCGCATGTTCGAGCCCGGGCAGTGCGCCACACCGGTGTGGGTGTGGGCGAAGAGGTGGATGCCACTGGCATCGAGTTTCACGCAATGGGCGCACCACACGTCCGGTCCGACCCAGCCGAGCTGCTCCGCATACTCGGCTGGCGTGCAGGCGAATTTCTCCCGCGTGTAGGCGATATCGTTGTCGTTCTCGGCCAGGTGCGTGTGCAGCGAGACACCGTGTTCGCGGGCGAGCAGGGCCGAATCGCGCATCAACTCCCGGCTCACCGAGAAGGGCGAGCAGGGGGCGACGACGATGCGTTGCATGGCGAAGCGGCGGGGGTCGTGCCAGCGCTCGATGAGGGCTTGCGTCTCCTTCAGGATGGCGGGTTCGCTTTCGACCACGCGATCCGGGGGCAGGCCACCCTGCGACTGTCCGACACTCATGGAGCCACGCGCCGCGTGGAAGCGCATGCCGATCTCGGCGGCGCCTTCGAGGCTGTCCTCCAGCCGGATGCCATTCGGGTAGATGTAGAGGTGGTCGCTGCTGGTGGTGCAGCCCGAGAGCAGCAGCTCGGCCATGGCCGTCTGGGTGGAGATGCGCACCATCTCCGGCGTCAGGTTGGCCCAGATGGGGTAGAGACCCTGGAGCCAGGAGAACAGTTCGCAGTCCTGCACCGCGGGGATGGCCCGCGTCAGCGTCTGGTACATGTGGTGATGTGTGTTCACCAGGCCGGGAAGCACGATCTGGTCGCGGGCGTCGATGACTTCGTCGGCGGTGTCCGGCAGTTCGGCACTGGCTCCCACGGCCTCGATGACGGGGCCGCGCACCAGGATGGCCCCATCGGCGATCTCCCGCCGCTGGGCATCCATCGTGACAAGCAGTCGGGCATGGCGGATCAGCAGCGTGGACATGCCGAATTATCCACGATGTCCGGTACTCACGCCAAGGCAGACGGCCCGTCGATGGGCAGAATCACGAAGAAGGAGGTGCCAACGCCGAGTTGGGAATGCACCTCCACCCGGCCCCCAAGCAGCTCCGAAAACCGTCGCACCAGGGACAACCCGAGGCCCGTGCCGCCATATTTCCGCGTGGTGCTGGTATCCGCCTGGACGAATTCATCGAAGACCCGTGCCAGCGCCTCCTGGGACATGCCGATGCCCGTGTCGCTCACGGTGAATTGGACGGTACTGCCGGCGGCTTCGACCTGGAGGGACACTTGCCCATCCCTGGTGAACTTCGCGGCATTGCCGAGGAGGTTGGACAGCACCTGCCGCAGCCGGACCGCATCAGTCTTGATCTGAGCCGGAGCGCGATCCAGGTGCGCCTCGAACCGGTTGCCATTCTTGGTCACTACGGGTTCCAGGGTCGTGACAAGGTCTGCCAGGAAGGGCCGGAGAGCCACTGTTGCCACCTCGACAGTCATGTGGCCAGCCTCGATCTTTGACAGGTCGAGGATGCCGTCGATGAGGTCCAGAAGATGGCGGCCGGCGCCATGGATCTTGGTGGCATCGTTCTGGATCTTCATCAGGCCGTGCTCGGAGGCGTCTTCCTGCAGCAGCTCTGAGTAGAGCAGGATCGCACTCAGGGGCGTCCTCAACTCGTGACTCATGTGGGCCAGGAAGGCGCTCTTGGCCTGGGACGCCAGGTGGGCGACTTCAGTCTGGCGCGCGACTTCTTCGCGCAACTCCCGGTTCCGGGTCTCCAGTTGGGCCTGCCGGAGGCGCGCGAGGCCAAAGACCGCCCCCCCACCCAGGAGGACGTAGCAGGTCCAAGCCAGGCGGGATTCCCACCACCGGGGCAGGACCTCGAAGCGCACCACCAGGCTCGGCCCGGCCTGGCCATCCTCCAGGCGGCCCCGGATTTCCAACAGGTACCGCCCGGGGTGCAGGGAGGGATAGCGCAGCCGCGGCTGATCCAGGCTCACCCATCCCGAATCCACTCCGGTCATGCGCGACTGGTAGGTGATGCCCCCCTGAGCTCGGAAATAGGTGGGCACGAGAAAGTGGAGATCGAGATTCCGGCTGTCCTGGGGCAGGACCATCACCGGGGCGTCCATCGGCAGCGCCTTGCCGTTGGTTTGGGCACTGAGCAGGACGGGGGCCCGGAGCAGGGTAGGGGCTTCTGGCAGGTCCGTGCGATAGGAGGCCAGGCCCTGCGAAGTTCCAATCCACACTCGGTCCTTGTCCACGAACAGGGCGTTCTGGTTGCAATCCGTGAAGATGATTCCGTCGTCCGTGCCGAAGATCCGCAGGGATTCAGGCCGCCCCAGTTCCAACCGGACGGCCCCCTTGCTGGTGCCCATCCAGAGTCGGCCCCTTGCCTCGAATCCCATGGAATAGATCGTGGTCTGGGCTCTGTGGGCGAAGGGTTCCAGTTGCTCCACGCTGTGATAGCTGCCGTCCAGCAACTGGTAGCGGGTGAGCACGGGGCGGTTCAGGTAGGAGACCAGGAGCTGGCCTCGGCCATCGAAGACCAGGTTGAGAGGGAGGGCATCGAGCACGCCTTCAAGCTGGCTCCACCTGCCCCGGTGCCAGATGGCGACCCCCCCGACATGGACCACCATCACGCGCCCATCGGCATCCGTGAACAGGTTCCTGACGTCCCGGAATTCCTTGCCATCAAGGAGGACGCGCTCCCAGATCCAGCGACTCCCCTCCTGCCGCCCCCGGGCCAGACCAGCCCGGCTATCGGCCACCCAGGGCCGCCCCTCTTCGTCCAGGGTGAGGCTGGTCAGGATGCCCCCCGGGGGCAGCACGTCCACTTTGTGCCGCTGCACGCCAAGGGTGGGAAGGTTGATCTGGAAGACGGTTCCCCCGGGGCTGCCAGCGGTCCATAGAGCGCCGTCCCTGCTCACCACCATGTTGAACATGCGGGTGGGCAGGATCCGCTTCCAGCCATCGCCCTGGCTGACGCACAGCCCCTCCTCGGTGGAGACCCACAACTGTCCTTCAGGATCCCGAGTGGCGGCCCAGATCGTCTGCGAAGGCAGGCCTTCCGCCGTCCCATAGGCACGCCAGCCCATCCCCCCCAGGACCTGCCACACGCCCAGGCGGGTCGCCAGCCAGATGCCGCCATCGCGATCGACCAGCGAGCAGCGAATTTCCAGAGATCCGCGGTCGGTCTTGGCGCGGGGCACGAAGAGCTCCATCTGCTCACCGCGCACTCGCCACAGTCCTTTGGGATCATCGAACCACACCCAGCCTTGGCTATCCCGTTCGAGGCGCAATTGCTCACTGGATCCCTTCAGGTCCCCCCGCCGAAGTTGCCACGCACCCTCCGCGGGGCGCCGCCAGAGCTGCCGCGGGGTGCGTAGCCAGGTGGTGCCGGTTCCGTCCACGGCGAGACCGATGAAGGTTTCGTCCCGTTCCAGCGGTGGCGTGGGTAGGGCCTGCCAGCCTGCCTGGACCGGGTCCCACCACCAGAGGTGCTGGTCTGCGATCACCCAGGCACCTGGAAGGGAGGCATGAACGAACAGGAGGCTGGGGTTGCCAGCCGCGGGAGGGCCGGGCACCGGGCTGAAGGTCTGGTGCCCGGATTCCATGCGGAGGCCGCCGGTGGTCAGGACCCAGAGGCGGTTCTGCGCATCCCTGCCTAGTGTTTTCGTCCACCCTCTGGGAATTCCATGCTCGGGGCCGATGGTCTTCGTCAGTCCATGGTAGAGGCGCGCCAAACCACCCTGGGTCGAGATCCAGAGGCCACCATCCGAATCCGGGAGCAGGCCATGGATCATCTGCGAGGGCAGCTCCCCGGAATGAACATGGGGTTCGAAGGTCCGACCGTTGTAGAAGTGCAGGCCTGCTTCGGTGCCCGCCCAGACCAGACCCTGCGCGTCCTGGACCAGGGCCGTGATCACATCGCTGTCCATGCCCTGTCGGACCCCATGCGTGCGGAGCGGAAGGCGGCCGGGGCCCTGGGACTGCAAGGCTGACGAGCTGAACACCAGGATCCAGACAAGCAACAACATTCGGCAGGCCAAGAGCACCTCTTCCTCCCTTCTTTCGGCCAGGAACGGCCAGGACTTGGAAATGACGATCCAGGGCCTGGCGGCGCTCCTGGAAAGTGGGCGAACCGATTCTGCCTTCCGCTGATGGGGTGCCTTGATCCTATCGGGTCTGCAACCGCAGGAGTATGGTGCTGACAGGCCCGGATCTTTTGCGGGCTTGTCGGTGGAAGATGCAAGCATGATCAGGCCCCCTGCCACCGTGGTCGTGATGCTGCTGTTCGACCCTTCGGCGTTGATCGTGCAGGCTCCGAAGCAGGTGGGTTCCCCGGCGCCCCTCCGCAGCCCTGGGACCGTTATGACGAATGCCCCGCATGCCCCGCACGCCCCGCACGCCCCGCAGGCGACCTCCTCCAGTTGCAGTCGCAGATGCAGAACGAGAACCGGTCCTACACCGCGGTCAGCAACATCATGAAGACGAAGCACGACACGGTGAAGAACAGCATCAGCAACATCCGCTGAGGTCCGGCCCGGTCGCCCATCAATCTCGTCTGGTCCACTTCGCGAGGGGGGAAGTGCCGCTTCGCATCAGATTATTCCTCCGGCCGGATTGTGCCGAGACGGAACCCATGGCCTGGGCGACCCTGCATTACCCCATAGTCCCTCTGGATGGCCCGACTCATGGCGTCGGTAGGCGCAGCCTGCCTAGAGTGAAGATGGGACGGCTGGGCTGCCTCTGCCTGCTCCTGGGCACCCTGCTGCTGCCACTCAAGGCTCAGGCCCTGGCCATGCGCCATTTCGACAACCGGGATGGCCTGCCCCAGAGCCAGGTGACGGCCCTGCTGGAGGACCGGCATGGGTTCATCTGGGCGAGCACCAACGACGGCCTGGTTCGCCTGGGGCCCAATGGCTCCCAAATGTTTGATGCCCGAAATGGATTGCTGGCCAAGGACGTCACCGGCCTGCTGGAGGATCGGGATGGGGCCATCTGGGTGCCCAGCGCGGAGCGGGGTCTTGCGCGGATCCGGGGCCGCGAGGTATCCAGCTTCGGGCGTTCCGAGGGGCTCCTGGACGAGCACATCCACTGCCTGCTCGAAACCAGGCAGGGGGACCTGCTCGTGGGAACCCACCGGGGCCTCTTCCGGAAGCGCGGAGAACGGTTCGAGGCGGTCGGCCTCCCGGAGCCTTGGTTCTCCAGTGTCATCAAAGCCATGGTGGAGGATGCCGAAGGCGGGGTCTGGCTCGGTTCACGGAAGGGGGCTCTGGCTCGGTGGAATGGGTCCCGCCTCGAAGCGGCCGCGCTGCCCGGCGCTGCCGCCCGGGCCAATGACATCCTCTCAATCCAGAAAGATCCTTCCGGCCAGCTCTGGGCCCTGCAGGAAGATCGCCTGCTGCGGCGCGGGAAGGATGGCCGATGGTCCGTGGCGGCCCTCCCGGGACTGCCCGGCACGGTGGTGCTCTCGAGCTTCTCCTTCGACCGTTCTGGAGAACTCCTCCTGCCCCTGGGTTCGGACGGCCTCTACCTGGGGAATCCTGACGGCAGCTTCAGGATCCTGAACGCCCGGGATCTGCCTTGTCGGGAATCCATCCGGTGTGCACTCCGGGACCTTCATGGTGGCCTATGGCTCGGCACCGATGGGGACTATCTCTGGGCTCAGCCCCTTCCTGGCCTCCACAGCCTTGCCCGCCATCCTGTGACCCAGGCGGAGCTCGGCTTCGGCACGGTCCTCGCCATCCTCGAACTGCCGGAGCACCGCATGCTCCTGGGGAGTAACACCGGGGTGTTCCTCTGGGAAGCGGGCAGGGGGCTGGTCCAGCGTTGGAACCGAGGGAACGGCCTGGTTTCCGAGGATGTCTGGGTTCTCCACCCGGATGATCAGGGTGGGGCCTGGGTCGGCACCACGCAGGGGCTCTTCCGCCTGGGTCCCGGTGGCCGGCTGTTGCCGGGACCTCGGGAACTGGCGAAGGTGCACGTCCAGTGCATGGTCCTGCGGGACAAGCGGCTCTGGGTGGGCACGGACAAAGGCCTGGCGGAGTTGGATGAGCGGGGGCGCTTTCTGGCACTCCACGTGCCTCTGGAGGAAACGGGTTATTCCGCGGTGCACAGCCTGCTGTCCCGGGCTGAGGATCTGTTGGTGGGCAGCAGCAAGGGGTTGCTGCGTTTCAAGGACGGCACGTTCCAAGAGGCTTTCCCGGGCAACCCCGTGGACAAATGGCAGATCGTGGCCCTGCACCAGGACGCCGGCGGGCGCCTCTGGGTGGGCACCTCGCAGAGCCTCCAGGTGCGGGAGCCCAGGAAGGGTACCTGGTCCAACCTGGGCCTCGAAGCCGGTGGCCAGGAGCTCAACAGCATCAACTGGATCCGGAGCCTCTCCACGGGAACCATCGCCATTGGCCACGCCAAGGGCGTCACATTGGTGAGTCCCGAGGGGAAAGCCACCCACCTGACCAGGCGCATGGGGCTGCTCTCCGATGAGACGAACCAGGGGGCGGCCTTGGAGGATTCGCAAGGCCGACTGTGGATCGGCATGGTCGGTGGTGTGTGCATTCTGGATCAACTCAAACATTTCCCGGTCCTGACCCCGCCCACGCCGGTCGTCCTCGACGTGGCCTGGGAGCGGGGTTCCTTCTGGAATCCACGGGTGGTCACCCTGCCGCCGGGCTTCGATTCCCTGACCGTCCACGTGGACGCTGGCATGCCTTGCGCGCCCTTCCCGGTCCGGTTCGAAGCCCGCTCCGGGGAGCAGGGCACCTGGAGACCCCTGGAACCAGGTTCCGGCAACGTCCATTACGGTGGCCTGAACCCTGGCACCCATCGCCTGCGGTTCCGGGCCAGCCTGGACGGGACGTCCTGGCGCGAGTCCACGCCCCTGCAATTGACCATCCAGCCGCGGTGGTTCATGACCCTCTGGGCCCGGGGCATCCTCGTGCTCCTGCTCGTCCTGGGCGCCTTCGTCCTGGTCAAACGGCGCTTCCAGAACCTGAACCAGAAGTACCTGGACCTGGATGTCAAGGTGCAGGAACGCACCCGGGAGCTGGAAGGGAAGACCCAGGAACTGGCGCAGCGGAACCAGTCCCTGGAATGGACCCACCGCCAGCTCAAGGACACCCTCGAGTCCCGGATGCAATTGATCAGTACCGTGAGCCACGATCTGCGCTCGCCGTTGACCAGCATTCTGCTGAGCGTGGAGCGGATCCAGGATTTCTCCGAGGAAGTCCAGCCCAAGGTGGCCAAAACACTGGGGATCATGGCCCAGGAGGCCCGGCGGCTGGAGGCCATCGTCAAGGGGCTCCTGGACCGGAACCGGGCCGAGTCCCTGGCCGATCGGCTGGTCCTGGAACCGGTGCACCCCAAGGTGATCCTCGAGAATCTGGAGGAGACGCTGATCCTGAAGGCCGAGTCGCGGGGCCTCCGCACCCACCTGTACATCGAACCGGCTTCCCTGGAGGCGCAGGTCCTCCTGGATCTCGCCGCCATGCAGCAGGTGCTGTTCAATCTGGTGGAGAACGCCCTCAAGTTCACGGATCCGCCGGGCGACGTGGGCGTGCGAAGTTCCCTGCAGGACCAGCAGTGGCTGCTGGAAGTGTGGGACACCGGCCGGGGGATTCCCCGGGCCGAATGCGATCGCCTGTTCAATCCCTTCGAGCAGGGCCGGGCCCCGGATGCGGAGAAGGGCTGGGGCCTGGGCCTGTTCATCTGCCGCTCCATCGTCGAGGCCCATGGGGGGCGCATCGTGGTGGACAGCGATTCGGGCAAGGGCTCCATCTTCCAGGTCTTCATCCCCCTGTTCCAGGTCCCGCCGCCACAGTGAAGCGCAGTCTCTGGCAGGCCGCTGCCTGCACAACGAGTCGCCCGGCTACACAACGAGTCGCCCGGTTACACTGATAGCTGTGATGACCGCCACATGAGCTGCGTCATGGTCGGTCATGCGTCGTGGCGCGGCACGTTCGAGGAGTTCCAGCCATGAGTCCAAGCCAGGTGCCCCAAGGCGGACAGCGGGGCTTCATCATCCCCATTGGTGGCGCCGAGGAGAAGGAGCACGATCCCCGCATCCTGAAGCGGTTCGTGGCGCTCTGTGGCGGGCAGGAGGCCGACATCGTGGTGATCCCCACCGCCAGCCGGCTGAGGGACACAGGCAGCCGCTACGAGACCCTCTTCTCGGAGCTGGGTGCGGGCCGCGTGGCAGCCCTGGACTTTGATACCCGGCGGGACTGCTTCGAGCCGGGCCGCCTGAACCGCCTGGAGCAGGCCAGTGGCATCTTCTTCACGGGGGGCAACCAGCTGCGGCTCACCACCATCCTGGGGGGCACGCCGGTGGCCAAGTTGGCGCGCAGCCTCAACGCCCGGGGCGTGCATACGGCCGGCACCTCGGCTGGGGCCAGCTTTCTCAGCGAGCACATGATCGCCTTCGGCCAAGAGGGCGCCGTGCCCACCCTGGGCTGCGTGAGCCTGGCGCCGGGCCTGGGCCTCACCAACCGCTTCATCATCGACCAGCACTTCCGGCAGCGGGATCGTCTGGGGCGTCTCCTCTCGGCCCTCGCCTTCAATCCCTTCTCGGTGGGTCTGGGGCTGGATGAAGACACCGCCGCCTTCATCGGGCCTGACAACCTGCTGGAGGTGGAAGGGAAGGGCGGCATCACCGTGGTGGACGCCGCCAACATCGAATATTCCGGCCTCGACGATACGGATGCGGGCCAACCCATCTGCATGCTGGGCCTCACCGTCCACATCCTGGTGGCTGGCGCCTCCTTCAACCTCCAGACCCGGCAGGCCTTCCCGGGCCCCGACGCGCGTTCCTGGGCCCGGGCCAGCACTTGAATCTCACCCTGTCAGCTGGATAAGGAAAGCCCCATGCGCATTCTCGAGCGATCCGTCTACGTCGGTCCCTCCCTCTATGCCCACTTCCCGGTGATCCGCCTCGAACTGGATCTGGAGGCCCTGGAACAGTGGCCCACGGCGCGTCTGGGCGATGCCTTCATTGACGGCCTGCTGGAGGCCCTGCCAGGTCTCCAGGAGCACGGCTGCAGCTATAGCGAGCCGGGCGGCTTCGTGCGCCGCCTGCGCGAGGACGAGGGCACCTGGCTGGGCCACGTGCTCGAGCACGTCGCCATCGAGCTGCAGAACGTGGCCGGCGAGCAGGTGACCTTCGGCAAGACCCGCGGCGCCGGCCGCGAAGGCGTCTACACCGTGGTCTACGAATATGCCCAGAAGGAAGAGGGCATCGAGGCCGGGGAATTGGCCATGCGGCTGCTCTGCTCCCTGCTGCCCCAAGCGATCCGGCCCGAACGCAGCGTGCCCGCAGGCTGGGTGTGGGCCGTGGCCCGCGACGAGTACATCCGCTACGCCCAGCGCCGGGCCCTGGGACCTTCCACCATGTCCCTGGTACGGGCGGCGGAGGAACGCGACATTCCCTGGATGCGCATGAACGAGCAGTCTCTGGTCCAGCTGGGCCATGGCAAGTTCCAGCAGCGCATCCAGGCCACGGTGACGGGCCGGACCTCGCACATTGCCGTGGAACTGGCCGGCGACAAGGAGGAGACCAACAAGATCCTGGCCAGCCTGGGGCTGCCCGTTCCCCGCCAGGAGTTGGCCCACACGGAAGAGGCCGCCATCCGCGCCGCCCGGCGCATGGGCTTTCCCGTGGTCACCAAGCCCTACAACGGCAACCATGGTCGCGGCATCTCCATCCGCCTCACCACGGACGAGGAAGTGCGGGCCGGGTTCACCGCCGCCAAGGAACACAGCCGCACGGTGATCGTGGAGACCTTCGTGGAGGGGGATGACCACCGCCTGCTGGTGGTGAACGGCGAGCTGGTGGCCGCCACCCGCCGCACACCGGGCCACGTGGTGGGGAACGGCGTCCACAGCGTCAAGGAGCTGGTGGACGTGGTCAATGCGGATCCCCGTCGCGGCGTGGGCCACGAGAAGGTGCTGACCCGGCTGGCGCTGGACGCCCAGGCCGAGCTGATGCTCACGCGCCAGGACTTCACCGCGGCCTCGGTGCCACCGGCGGGCCAGATCGTATCCCTGCGCTCCACGGCGAACCTGAGCACCGGCGGCACCGCCACGGACGTCACCGACATCATCCATCCCGACAACCGCGACATGGCCACCCGCG
>JBBQHW010000048.1:0-22144 GCA_038324335.1 Holophagales bacterium | reverse complement strand
CATCGCCGGCTGGTTCGGCATCGGCGCTGTGGCGGTGATGAAGGGCATCCGGAAGAAGCTGGCCAAGAAGGGCGAGGAGCTGGTCGACGCCAACCAGCGCGCCTTCGACGCGGGCCGCGCCTTCGCCATGGCGCATCCGCTCAAGGCCAGCATGAACATCGTCGCCTCGGAGACCAAGGGTGACGTGAAGCTCATCACGGACGGCAACGACATGTGCGCCGCCGCGGCCATCTTCGCGGGCTGCCAGTTCTTCGGCGGCTACCCCATCACCCCTTCCACCGAGATCATGCAGTTCTTCACGGACCAGGTCTGGAAGTACGGCGGCTCGGTGCTGCAGGCCGAGGATGAGATCGCGGGCATCGGCGCGGCGGTGGGCGCTTCCTTCGCCGGGGTGAAGGCCATGACTGCCACCAGCGGACCAGGTCTCTCCCTGAAGGGCGAGATGATGGGGCTCGCGAGCATCGCCGAGCTGCCCCTGGTGATCGTGGATGTGCAGCGTGGCGGCCCCTCCACGGGCCTGCCCACCAAGACCGAGCAGTCCGACCTCTTCGCCGCGGCCTTCTCGGCCCATGGCGACGTGATCCGCCCGGTGCTCGCCCCCACTTCCGTGGCCGATACCTTCCGCATCACCATCGAGGCCTTCAACATCGCCGAGTACTACCAAACGCCGGTGATCATCCTCTCCGATCAGGAGATCGCGTCGCGCAAGGAGACCCTGGATCCCATCGACACCAGCCAGTTCAAAATCCTCAACCGGCTGCGCCCCGCGGGCGCCGATCTTCAGGACTACAAGCGCTTCAAGCAGACGGACAACCACATCAGTCCCATCAGCCAGCCGGGCATGCTCGGCGGCACCTACCTGGCGTCCGGCATCGAGCATGTGGAATCCGGGGCTCCGACGAACAGCGGGTCGGTTCATGCGCGCATGAATGACAAGCGCACCAAGAAGTTCGATCCGCTCAAGGACCGCAAGGACCTGTTCGAAGTGACGGGCGATCCCCACGCGCCCATCGCCATGGTGGCCTGGGGCAGTGTGGCCGGCGTCTGCCGCGAAGCCCTCGAGATGGCCCAGGAAAAAGGCATCAACGTGAAGCTGCTGGTGCCCTACCTGCTGTATCCGGTGGCTGAGGGCGTCTACAACGACTTCTTCGCCTCCGTCCAGAAGGGCCTCGTCATTGACCAGACCCACCTGGCCCAGACCTTTAAGCTGCTGCGCATGCACATCGACCTGCCCAAGGGCGTGAAGCCCCTGTCCCGCAGCGGCGCGAACCCCTTCCTGCCCGGCGATATTGTCGCGGCCCTCCAGAATCTCCTCTCGGAGCTGCAGCGCAGCCACGAGGGCAACCTTCAGCCCCAGGAGTGAGGTCGACCATGAGCGCAACCGCCACCTGTGAATACCAGCCCAAGGACTACAAGAGCGACCTCAAGCCCATCTGGTGTCCCGGATGTGGCGACTTCTCGGTGGTGCAGGGCATCTATCGGGCCCTTGCCGCCATCGGCCGCCCGCCCCATGAGATCGCCTTCGTCTCAGGCATCGGCTGCTCCAGCCGCATCCCCGGCTACACCACGGCCTACGGCTTCAACACCATCCATGGCCGGGCCCTCCCCATCGCCCAGGGCATCAAGATGGCCAACCCCGACCTGCTGGTCCTGGCGGCGGGCGGCGACGGCGACGGCTTCTCCATCGGCGGTGGGCACATCGCCCACCTCATCCGCCGCAACATGGACATCACCTACATCGTGATGGACAACCAGATCTACGGCCTCACCAAGGGCCAGCTGTCGCCCACCTCCCAGAAGGGCCGGGTCACCTGCACCTCGCGCTACGGCAGCCTCGAGAATCCCGTCAATCCGCTGCTCTACGTGCTGGCCTATGGGGCCGGCTTCGTGGCTCAGGCCTCGCCCACGGATCTCGTCGGCATGGCCGCCACCATCGAGGAGGCCATCCGCTATCCCGGCTTCGCCTTTGTGAACATCCAGTCCCCCTGCGTGACCTACGGTGAGGAGGCCCAGCAGATCAAGGGCCTCAAGGCCATCAGCGAGTCCCTGCCGGCCCTGGGCCACAACCCGGCGGACCGCCTCGCCGCCATGGACCTGGCCCAGCAGTACGGCCAGAAGCTCCACCTCGGCGTGTTCTACCGCAACCCCGAGCCGCCCCCGACCTACGGCGACCTGGTGAAGGAACGTCAGACCCTGCTCTCCAAGGATGCCCTTCCCAAGGAGCGCATCCTGGACCTGTTCATCAAGAAGTAGCCGCTGTGCCAAAACATTTCCTTGTCGAACACTCCGAGGGCGGCATAAGGGGCCGTAACGGAATGATCCAATCGACCAAGGTTATTCCGTAACGGCCCCTAAGGAGGTCCCCATGGCCATTCAAGGCATCGATTTCACCGCCCTCTCGCTCATGGACGCCCTCGATCTGGCCATCCTCGTCGAGGACGAGGCCCAGGAGCGCTACGAGGAGTTTGCGGCGCAGATGGAGCAGCACCGCACCCCCGATGCCGCGAAGTTCTTCCGGTACATGGTGGAGAACGAAGCCAAGCACGGCCGGGAGCTTCTGGCCCGCCGCGTCCAGCGGTTCCAAGACGCTCCGCGGAAGGTCACCCGGGCCATGATTTTCGACATCGAGGCTCCGGATTACGATGCCGCCCGGGCCTTCATGAGCCCCCGCAAGGCCATGGAAGCCGCCATGGCCTCCGAGGTGAAGGCCCACGCCTTCTTCGTGGCCGCCCTGCCGAGCCTGAAGGATGCCGAAGTCCGCGCCCTGTTCGAGGAACTGCGGGACGAAGAGCTCGAACACCAGCAGCTGGTGGCGACCGAGCTGAAGAAGCTGCCCCCGGAGTCCGGACTGTCGGACGAAGACTTCGTGGACGAGCCAGCGGCTCAGTAGCCTAGCCTTCCTTCGCTCCCCGAAGGTCTCTTAGCACCACGGACACCAGAGTCACCATCGCCACCGCGAGGGCCGCAGCGCCCGTCCAGGCTGCCCAGAGCGCTTCGGGCCGCCCCTGGCGCAGCCACCACTGCCCCGCGTCGAAGGCCACGGCCAGAGCACAGCCGCCCATGAGGCGTTTGCGCCCGGGCCAGGCGGTGCGGCGGAGGTAGCCCGCAGCTGCCACCAGGAAGATCAAGGGGAAGGCGATCAGGTGCAGGGTCCGAGCATCCACCAGCCCGAACAGCCCCGAGGGCGCCGCCTCCAGCGCGATGGGACGCAGGTCCTCGAAACTGGCGATGCGGGGGAACTGGCCCCCCTGGCCATGGCAGCTGGCGCAGTTGTTGGCGACCACGGATTCCACCTGCGGGAATCCGTCTTTGGTGGCGCCGGCAGCCACCCAGGCCCTGAGTCTAGCCGTCTCGGCCGGGGTGACGTTCACGGCCATCACGCCCTCCAGCACCGCCACGAGCCGCGAGCGGGCCGGTACCGCCTGGGCGGAGCCGGCGGGCCGGAGTTCTCGGGTGAAGACGAAGGCCAAGCCGAGTCCGCAGGCCAGGGCCAGGGCAAGCACCACCGCCTGGGCGGAGGCGCGTTCAGACGGGGGGAGGTTTCGCAGCGACATGGGGCGATGATAGCTCCAAGCCGGGCGG
Organism: Holophagales bacterium; assembly: GCA_038324335.1. Classification (GTDB taxonomy): domain Bacteria; phylum Acidobacteriota; class Holophagae; order Holophagales; family Holophagaceae; genus Geothrix. The sequence goes on along the minus strand of JBBQHW010000048.1, from coordinate 18,562 downwards.
GTCGGGCTCCTACTCCACGGCGATCGGCCCTGTGGCGCGGCTTCGCCGCATGAGGAAGATCATGGGGAAGAGGGCGAAGCAGAGCAGGCCCATGAACCAGAAGGTGTCCGCGAAGGCCATCATATTGGCCTGCTTCACCACGGTGCCGTAGGCGACGCCCTGGGCCACGTGGGCCGCGTCCGTGGGGGATAGCCCCCCGCGCAGCACGCCCAGCTGGGTGGCCCGGTCCAGAAAGCCCTGGTAGGCGGGATCGCCCGGCGTCAGGTGGCCGATGAGGTTGGCCTGGTGGAACTGGGCCCGGCGAGACAGCAGGGTGGTGGCGATGGCGATACCAGTGCTGCCCCCGATGTTGCGGACCAGGTTCATGAGACCCGCGGCATAGGCGGTCTTCTCGTGGGGGATGTGCTGGAAGGCGGAGACGTTGATGGGGATGAACAGGAAGGCGAAGCCGAGGCTCTGCACCACCCGGGACCACATGGCCGTGCGGAAGTCCACCTGCAGGTTGAAGCCGGCCATCTGGATGAGGCCCAGGCCGCACATGAAGAAGCCCACGCCGATGAGCCAGCGGGTGTCCGTCTTCTTCAACAGCATGGCCACGATGGGCATCATCAGCATCACGGCCAGGCCGCCGGGGCTCAACACCCACCCGCTGAGCAGGGCCGTATAGCCCAGCATGGTCTGCAGGAAAATGGGCAGCAGGGCCAGGCTGCCGTAGAGCACGAAGCCCAGGACGAAGAGCATGAGGATGGACACCGCGAAGGTGCGGTCCTTCAGCAACCGCAGGTCCACGATGGGGCGTTCCTTCCGCAGCTCGTGGAAGACGGCGTAGACCAGGGCCACCACCGCGACGATGGCGAAGAAGACGATGAAGCCCGAGGTGAACCAGTCCTTGCGCTGGCCCTCGTCCAGCACGATCTCCAGCGATGCCAGGCCCAGGGTGATGACGCCGATGCCGAGGTAGTCGAAGCGGGCACCCTCCTTGAGCGAGAGGCGGTGGAAGGTCGGAGGATCATGCACCAGGGCGCTGGTGAGCGCGAAGGACAGGAAGCCTACCGGAATGTTGATGAGGAAGATCCAATGCCAGCTGAAATTGTCGGTGATCCAGCCGCCCAGCACCGGCCCGATGATGGGGGCCAGCACCACGCCCATGCCGTAGACCGCCATGGCCGCGCCGCGCTTGGCCGCAGGAAAGGTCTCCACCAGGATGGCCTGGGAGATGGGCTGGAGTCCGCCGCCGCCGAGGCCTTGGATCACCCGGAAGAAGATGAGCCAGCCTAAGGATGGCGCGATGCCGCAGAGCAGGGAGGCCACGGTGAAGATGGTCACGCAGGTGAGGTAGAAGCGCTTGCGCCCCATGAGGCTGGAGAAGTAGCCGCCCAGAGGCAGCACCACGGCATTGGCCACCAGGTACGAAGTGAGCACCCAGGTGGTCTCCTCCACCGTCGCGGAGAGGTTCCCCGCGATATGCGGCAGGGCCACATTGGCCACGCTGGTGTCGAGGACCTCCATGAAGGTCGCGATCATCACCGTGAGCGCGATGACCCAGGGGTTGATTTGGCGATGAGAGGTCATTCGGAATGGTCAGACGACTGAGGGTTCATTGGAGGAGCACGGTGGCTTCGACATTCATGCCGGGGCGGAGCACGACCTTGGCGGTTTCCGATTCGTCGATGCGGATCTTCACGGGGATGCGCTGCACCACTTTCACGAAGTTCCCGACGGCGTTTTCCGGCGGGAGCAGGCTCATGCGCGAGCCGGTGGACCCCGCGATGGAATCCACGTGGCCCTTCAGCAGGACACCGTTCATGTCCACCTTGATTTCCACTTCCTGACCGGCCTTCATGCGGGCCAGTTGGGTCTCCTTGAAGTTGGCGGTCACCCAGCTTTGGTGGAGGGGGATCAAGGTGAACAGGCCCTGGCCCGGCTGGATGGTCTGGCCGGCCTCCACGAACTTCCGGGTCACGACGCCATCCACAGGCGCCAGGATGCGCGTGTAGCCCAGCTGGAGTTCAAGCCCCTCCTGGCTGGCCTGGGCCTGGATCACCTGGGCCTGGGCCGAGGCCAGGCGGGCCTCCGCAGAGCCGACGGTCACCCGGCGGATGTCGGCCTCGCGCTTAAGCGACCCCAGCTTCTGCTGGGTGGCCCGCCACTCGCTGTCGGCGACTTCCGCCTGGGTGCGGAAGGCGTCGAATTGCAGGGCGGAGATCTCCTCGCGCTCGGCCAGGGGCTTCATGCGCTGGAGGTCGGCCTTGGCCTTGTCGAGGCTGGCCTTCTTGGCGTCGATGTTGGCCTTCCCCGTTTCCACATCGGAACTGTTGGCCTGCTGGTACGCCACGCGGGAGCGCTCCACGTCGGCGCGGGCGCCGTCAAGCTGGGCCTTGGCCTGGGCCAGGGCGCCCTTGGCCTGATCCAGCTTGGCTTGGAGGTCGCGGGGATCCACCAGCACCAGCGGATCGCCGGCCTTCACGGCCTGGTTGTCCTCCACCAGCACCTTGTCCACGGTGCCGTAGATGCGGCAGGAGACCGGCACCAGGTGGCCGTCCACCTGGGCATCGTCGGTGCTCACCCGGTTGCGGGAATAGAACCACAGCCCCGCGGCGATCAGCAGCACGATGGGCGTGCCGATCTTCAGGGCGAGCATGGCCTTGTTGGATTCGGGCGCGCCCGAGGCGGAAGCGGTGGGCGTGGCAGCGTCTTCGATCATCGGGGTCTCCAACGGAGCATCGGGTCAGTGACAAGGAGTGAACATTGGTGCCGGGGGGACGCAGAGGCCGCGCCTCATTGGGGGTCCATGGATGTTGCCCCAGGCGGCGCGGCCGGGCGGTCCCCTTGGAGGGTGAACAGGCTTTCAAGCTGCCCCGTGGCCCTGGCCAGGTCCGCGCGGGACTGGTTGAGGCGGTAGAGGGCGCTGATCTGGTTGTCGTTGGCGCGGGCCAGTTCGTCCTGCGCGTTGATCACTTCGATATTGTTGCTCACGCCCGCCTCGAAGCGGTGCCGGGCCTGGGTGAGGGCCTCCGTGGAGAGCGACACGGCGAGGTCGGCCACAGAAACTTCATGGGTCGTAGCGTCCAGCTCGGCCTGGGCCACCTGGATCTCGAAGCCCACCTGGGCGCGGACATCGCGCTGGGCCTCCTGCACGCGGCTCTGCTCGGACCTGGCACGGGACACCTGGGCCGACACCAGTCCGCCCGTGAAGAGCGGCACGCGCAACCCCAGGGAGATCTGGTAGGTGTTGGCCGAGGGCATGGACTGCAGCGCGGTGGAACCGTAGAAGCCGCTGGCGACGAGCGTGGGCAGGTGCAGACTCCGGGCGGCCTCATGCAGGCTCAGGGCGGCCTTTTCGCGGGCCGCCAGCACCGCCAGCTCAGGTCGCTGGGCGAGGCCGGCCTCGTAGGCGGTCTGGAAGTTGCCCACGGGCAGGGCTGGGGCGCTGAGGGTGTCCCGCAGCTCGATGACCGTGCCGGGCCTGAGGTCCAGCAGGCGGCCCAGGCCCGCGAGGGCCGTGATCCCCTGGGTCTGGGCCTGGATGAGCCGCTGCCGTTCCGTCTGGAGCTGGACCTGGGAACGCAGCGTATCGAGCTTCGTGCCCACGCCCTGCTTCTGCTGGCTCTCCGCCAGCTTTCCCAGGGCTTCTGCCAGTTCCACGCGGGATTCGCTGGCCTTCACGGAGGCACTGGCGCGCAGGGCGCGCAGGTATTGCCCCACCACCAGGGCGGTGATCTCCTCGCGCACGGCGCGGCCCTGGGCGCGGGCGGAGATTTCACCCTGCTGCGAGGCCCGCCACTTTTTCCACAGGCTCAGATCGAAGAGGGAGACCTTGGCCTCGAGGCCCACATTGCTCCAGTTGAAGGGTCCCACCACCATGGGAAAGCCGGGGACCGACATGCCCATCTGGGCTTCGAGGTTGTACTTGTTGCGTTGGCCGAAGGCTTGGGCGGCGACCGAGGGCATGAGGGCTGCCGCCGCGGAGCGCCGGTCGTCACCGCTTTCCGCGATGGCCAGCAGGGACTGCTGCACGCGGGGGTTCTGATCCAGGGCCTGCCGGATGGCCTGGGCCAGCGTCAGCTGCACGGCGGAGCCCGGATGGGTTGGGGAAGCAGGGGCGGGCGCCTGGGCCCCGGCCACGCCAGAGCCCAGCAGAATCAGGCCGAGCATCAGCCTCCGGCCGTGGCTACCGACAGCGAGGGACTTGGCGCAGGACATGATGGCCTCCATCGGCAAGGGGAAAGCTCCTTCGCGAATCATGCGGACCGCCCGCTGTTGGCCTGCATCCGCCCCAGGAAGCCTTTGAACAGATCCAGCTCGGCCCGAGTGAAGCCCTTCAGATGCGCGTTAAGCACCTTGATGGCCACCGGCGGGAGTAGCGTGTAGAGCTCCCTGCCCGCGGCCGTGAGGTCCAGGTGGATGACCCGTCGGTCTGTGCTGCTGCGGACGCGGAGGATCAGGCCCTTTTCCTCCAGGCGATCCAGCATGCGCGTCATGGAGCCGGTGTCGTAACGGCTGAAACGGCACAGTTCCGCCGCGGTGGAGCCACACCCGTTGGCGATGCGCATGAGGATCATCCATTGCGCGCCGGTGATGCCCAGCTCGGACACCTCATCATCGAAGGCCGCCAGCAGCCGACCGGACACGTCGGCGATGAGGCGGCCGATGCTGTCCTCCGGATTGTAGTTCTCGGCGCTGTACAGCGGCTCGGTCTCGTTCAGATGGCGCTTCATGTCAGGGCTTCCCACTTTAATGCCTAAGCAATAACTGTCAGAGCAGTAATTCTGCAGGGCCCCCTCCGGTCTGTCAACCCCTGCAGCCGAAGGCAGCGCCACTGCGGGGGTCCGCCATCTGTTGGGACGGAAACCAGGCGGTTACGCTGAGGCTCACGGGCCCTTCGTGCTCCAATCCGTGGACCACGACCGCAGCCATTCCCTGGAGACTCGATGATCCGCGCAGTCCTGCTTTTCTCCTTCCTGCTGCTGCCCGCCCATGGCCAGGCGCTCGCACTCACGCCCGACCGGACGGTGGATTTCCCCGGCTTCAACGCCTTCCCCCTGAAGGGCAGTGTGAAGGCTGCCGGTGCCCATCCCTACTTCGCGGTGATGGTGGCGGGTTCGGGCCCCACGGACCGGGACTGGTCCAGCCCGCTCCTGCCCATGCCCAGCCATGGCGGGCGGGATTTCGCTCTCTGGCTGAAGGCCCAGGGCATCGGCTCGCTGCGCTACGACAAGCGCTTCATCGGCTCGAAGGACGCGAAGCTCGACATCTCTCTCGACGCCCAGGTGGGTGACATCCGGGCGGCCATGAAGGCGGCCCGGGCCCTGCCCGAGGCCAGAGGGAAGAAGCTGCTGCTCGTCGGCCACAGCGAAGGCGCCTTGCTGGCGCTGCTGGTGGCGGGCGAAGCCGAGGCCGCGCTGCTCTTGGCCATGCCGGGTCTCAGCATGGGCAAGCTCATCCTCGCCCAGGTGAAGGGCCAGTTGGATGCAGCCTCGGCGCCGGCGGACGTCTCGGCGTTGAATATGACCTACCTTGCCGCGGGTCTGGAGGCCATCCGGAAGAACCAGGATCTGCCTCAGGCTGCACCCAGCGTGGCGCCGGGGATCGTCGGCCTGGCGCATGGCCTCGCGCGCCCCGAAAGCCGGGGCTTCGTGCGGGACCTGCTGGACCTGGATCCCTGGGGTTCCGCTCAGCGCCTGCCCGTGCCCTTCGCCGTGGCCTGGGGGGACCGGGACATCCAGACCTGGAAACCCGAGGTGATGCCCGCCGAGTTCAAGGGGACCGTCATCCAGATTCCCGAAGCCAACCATCTCTTCAAGCGCGAAACCCGCGACAAGGCGGGCCTCGCAGGACCCGCGGCCATGACAGCCTATGGCGACGGCACGCCTCTGGCGGATCTGGCGCCCCTTGCGGCCTGGCTGAAAACGCTGAAGTGATCCATTGGCAATGACCCCTTAAATGATGAAATGAAGCGGAGGACAACCGAGGAGCTGGTGAAAGCGGAGAAAGCCCCAGTCTTTCCTCTGCTCTCCTCCGCCACGCTGCTTTCCTCCGCTTCCTTATGGCTTTTCCGTCTGTCCCGCGTCCCGGCGCGAGCCTTGGCGTCAGCCCTTGCTATTCTGTCTCCTCATCCACTTGGAGGTTCCATGTTCCGCCTCGACGGCAAGGTCGCCCTCGTCACCGGCGCCAGCCAGGGCATCGGCGAAGCCATCGCGAAGCAGCTCGCGGCCCAGGGCGCCACGGTGGTCTGTGCGGCCCGCACGCTGAGAAAGCTTCAGGACGTGGCGGATGCAATCCAGTTCGCCGGTGGCAAGGCGGACGTCATCGAGGTGGACCTGGCGGACAGCGCCTCGGTGAAAGCCGCCGTGGCTGCGACGGTGGAGCGCCATGGCGCCCTCCACATCCTGGTGAACAACGCGGGCATCACCCGGGACAAGCTGCTCATCCAGATGAAGGAAGAGGATTGGGACACGGTGATCGACACCAACCTCAAGGGCGCCTGGACGGCCATCCAGGCGGTCACCAGGCCCATGATGAAGCAGCGCTGGGGCCGCATCATCAACATCGCCTCCGTGGTGGGCCAGATGGGCAATCCGGGCCAGGCGAACTATGTGGCCGACAAGGCGGGCCTCATCGGCCTCACCAAGTCCGTGGCCCGCGAGGTGGCCAGCCGCAACGTCACGGCCAACGCTGTCACGCCGGGCTACATCGAGACCGCCATGACGGCGGGGCTCTCCGACGACGTGAAGGCCGAGTTCACCAAGCAGATCCCCCTGGGCCGCCTGGGCACCGGCGCCGACATCGCCGCCACGGTGGGCTTCCTGGCCAGTGAGGAGGCCAGCTACATCACGGGCCAGGTGCTGAGCGTCAACGGCGGAATGCTGATGGCCTAGGATTCCCATGTTCCGCTGGATGCAGGATCAGTTCAGTCGCGGGTGGGCCGCCTTCCGGTTCCGCCGCCACTGGCCCTGGGTGCTGCTGGCCCTCGGCCTGCCGCTGGCCCTGCCGCCCGTGGGCTCCGGCTGCGCGGGGTTCATCGCCTGGGTGGGCGCGCTGGTGCTGGTATTCCGCGCGCTGCGCTGGATCTGGGACAAGCTCCTGTTTCGGGTGTCGCGGCGGCTCTGGGTGATCCTGGCGTTGATGTCTGTGCTGCCGGTGGCGGCGCTGGCCCTGATGCTCCTCTCCATGAGCTGGCTGGGCCTCGGAGCCCAGGTGACCCGCTCTACCCAGCAGACGCTGGCGGCCTGGGAAGACGCCCTGAAGGCGGCCAACGAGGACCATGCGGACGCCGCGGCCATGCAGGCGCTGCGCACCTATGGCGGGGCCTGGGTGGAACATGTGCGGCAGTTGCCGGAAGGCGTGCCCGAGACCTTCCTTGGGATGGTCTGGGCGGACAGCCATGCTGCCGGCCAGACGGAACCTCGAAAGGATACCTATCTCCGGGCGGTGCGAAAGGAGCCGGCCGGCTTCCGCATCCTCTCCCTCAACCTCGGTGTCCTCGGCGAAAGCGCCCAGGCCATGGCGGGGGGACAGGTGGTGTTCCAACTGGCGCCGCGCAAGGCGAGCACCGGGGGGAAGGATACATTCCGCGTCACGACGGGCGGACGAGCCGGCATGGAAAGGGAGGCGCCGATCCTGGTGGGCCGAGGCGAAGCCATCGCCAACTGGACGAAGGGGCAGCCCCTCCAGGGCCGCGGGTTGTTCGTCCCCTTCAACCTGCCCCCCTTGGCCTTCACGATCACGGACTGGTCCACGGGCCATCTGTTGGTGCTCAACGTCACGCCGGAGACGAACCTCTATGCCCTCTTCGCGGGCTTCCGGTCCGGCGAGCGGCAGGCCTTGTCCGAGGGCACCGTCAAGGCCATCGTCATCATCATCCTGGTGCTGTTTGGCCTCATTACGGCCCAGGCGGTGGCGATGATCCTTGGGCTGGTGCTGGCCTGGTCCCTGGGCCGGGCGGTTAATGGTCTCCATGGCGGCGTGAAGCGGCTCAGCCAGGGCGATTTCTCCGCCCGCATCCGGCCGCGGGGCCGGGACCAAGTGGCCCAGCTATCCTCGGCCTTCAACGAGATGGCCGCCCGCCTCCAGACCGCCGCCACTGAACGGGAGGAGCGGCTGCGGATGGAAGAAGAGCTGCGGGTGGCTCGGGAGGTCCAGATGCGCCTGCTGCCGGACCTGGAAGCCCTGCGCATGCCCTCGGTGCGGGCCACCATCCTGCCCGCGCGGGAAGTGGCGGGCGACTACTACGACCTGTTCCCCCTGGCGGATGGCGGGCTGGCCTTCCTCATCGCCGACGTCAGCGGGAAGGGTACCAGCGCGGCCTTCTACGCGGCCGAAACCAAGGGCGTACTGTCGGCCCTGGACAAGCAGGCCCTGGATCCCATCGAGGTGGCCGATCGCCTGAACACCATCTGGTGGCAGGGGCACAGCCGCCACCTGTTCCTTACCCTGGCCTACGGTACCTTCCATCCCCGCACGGGTCGGTACCGGTTCGTGCGGGCGGGCCACCCGCCCGCCTTCCTGCGCCGCGCGGACGGTGGCGTGACTCGCCTGCAGCCCCGGGGCATGGGCGTGGGGCTGAGCGCCAGCCGCTTCCGGGAAGCCCTGGAACTCTGCGAGGGAACCCTCGAGCCGGGCGACAGTCTGATCTTCTACACGGATGGCCTGTCCGAGGCGCAGGCCCCCGATGCGAGCTTCTACGGGGAGGATCGCCTGGAGGTTTTGCTGGGTCGTCCCGCGGAGGATCTGCAGGCGGCCATCCTCGCGGACGTGGCGGCCTTCATCCAGGACCGGCCCCTCGCCGATGACCTCACGCTGCTGATCCTCAGCCGCTGACCGTTGCCAGCCTGGGGTCGAAGAACCAGAAGTCACAACGGAGACACGGAGCATGGGCCCACAGGAGGCGCCAGGCGCGGATACCCCCAAGAGGATCCGTGCCTGGCGCCTCCTGTGGCTTCCGGCTTTGCCAGAAGCGGCCTTCGGCCGGCCCATGACGGAGGAACACGGAGGCCTCCGTGCTACCTCAGTGCACTCCGTGTCTCCGTGGTGAATCTTTTGGGAATGAAGGCAATTGGCCAAACGCGAGGCGGAACCGTTCAGCGCCCCGCCGCTCTGAGTTCGCGAACAATCTCCGGGGCCTGGGTGCGGGCGGTGTCCAGGGCCTTCGCGAAGAGCCCCTTGGCGGCGTCGGCGCGGCCTTCGCTCCGGGCCAGCCAGGCCTGGGCGCGGAGGATGTAGGGTGTCTCTTCGGTGGATAGCAGCCGGCTCCGCTCGAGGAGGGCGCGGGCCATGCCGGGGTGCCGGTCCCGCGCCAGACACTCGGCTTCGCCCGCCAGGCAGTGGGCCTCCATGACGCTGTCCTTGAGTTCCTGGTGGAGGGCGAGGGACTGGCGGTAGAAGCCCCGGGCGAGTTCGTATTTGATCGCAGTGCGCTGCAGTTCGCCCAGGTTGTAGAGGGCCAGGGCTTCCATGGGGCGCAGGCGGGTCTTGCGGGCCTGCTCCAGGAACTGGTGCATGAGCCCCTCGGCGCGGTCCAGATCACCCCGGGCCTGGGCGACGCTAGCCAGGCCCATCAGGGTGTAGGTCAGGCCGTTCTGGTCGCCGATGGCCTCCCGCAGCGCCTTGGCCTTGAGGAAGAAGCTCTCCGCCCGGTCCGAGCTACCCTCCTGGGCCAGGGCCAGGTCACCAAGGTTGTTGAGGACGATGGCTTCCCCCCAATGGTCCCCGTAGCCTTTCACGATCTCCAGGACCCCGAGGTAGCGGGCTTCCGCACCCTTGAGGTCGCCCCGCTCCCGTTCGATCACGGCGAGGTTGTTGAGCACCCACGTCGCACTGTGCTGATCACCCACCGAACGGTACAGGGCCAGGGACTGCTGGTATTCAGCTTCCGCCTCCGCCGGACGATGCTGGCGCTGGAGGTTCACGCCCAGCGTGGTATGCACTCCGGCTTCGAAATCCGCCGCACCAAGCGTCTTCGCCAGCGCCAGGGCCTCCCGGCTGGCGCGATCCGAAGCCTCCCATTGCCCCAGGTCTCCGTAGCGGATGGCGAGATTGTGGAGGGCCTTCATTTCATATTGGCGATTGCCCTGGGCCCGGGCAGACCAGCGCGCCCATTGGAAAACCGGTTCCGGGGAAACATCGGCCAGCCGGCTGAGGCAGCGGGCATAGCCGAGGACCGCCGGGGCGAAGTCCGGGGCCGCCTGCACCGCGGACTTGAAGGCAGGGGCGGCATCCTTGAAGGCCCCCCGGTCCATGAGGTCAACGCCCCGGGCATAGTCCTCCAGCGCCTGGGTGGGCACATCGGGAAGGGTGCCCCGGGACCGCGAGGTGAAGGGATCCACGGCCTTGATGAGGTCGCTGGCCAATCTGCGGGCCAGAGACAGGGAAACGGCTGAACGCTCACCGCTATCGCGGACTTCTCCCGCCTGGCGAATGGCGCCCTTGGCATCGCTCAGCTCGTAGGTCATGAGCAGGCTGCCGCCGGCCGCCTTCGCCAAGGTGCCGCGCAGGATGAGTTGGGCGCCGAGGGCCGCCACCAGGCGCGCCTCGTCGGCGCGGTTGGTAGGGCCATCGGCCGCGAGCCGCAGGCTGCTGCGAGCCGCGGCCACGCGCTCACTGTCGAGGGGCGCCAGCTTGGGATGATCCCGGAGCGAGGACTCCAGCATCTCAGGAAGGATGAGGCGGGCGACGGCGTTCATCTTCAGATCGCCGGTCTGGTTGAGAAAGGGAAGCACGACGAGGCGGGCCGGGTGCTGGCGCGAGAGATCGGCGATGATGCCGCGGCTTAGGAACCAGTTCACCGAGGCGGTGAGGATCAGGGCCCCCAGCACCGAAACCGCCGTCCAGCGCAGCAGGTTGTGGGGTTTCAACAGGTGGCCCAGGGTGGCGACCACTCGGGCCGCGGTGGGTCGCTTGAAGGGATGCGCTTCCAGCATGGCGCGCAGCAGCTCCGAGGTGCCCGAGGGCAGTCCGCGCACCTTCAGCTCGCGGCGCGAACCGTCGAGGATGGCGCGCATGCGGGTCCGCCCTTCGCCCTGGAAGGGATGCTCCTCCGCGAGCAGTTCCCAGGCCACGATGCCCAGGGAGAATACGTCACTGGACGGACCCGCCGCCTGGCCCTGGATCTGTTCAGGGGAAGCGTAACTCGGGCTGCCCATGAAGGTGCCAACCTGCGTGAGCCGTTCCCAGCTGTTCGCGCCTGAGGTCTGCCCACTGTCGAGCTTATTCCTGGGTACGGCCGTTTCCTGGGAACCCGAAGCATCCGCCTCCAGCGCCTGGAGCAGGGCCAGGTTCGGGACGGCGGCGGGCGTGATCTGGCTTTCCACCGGACCCTGGGGATCTGCCAGGCGCGCCAGACCGAAATCGAGCACCTTCACCCGGGGCTCCGGGTCGCCCTTCGCGAAGGCCACCATGATGTTGCCGGGCTTCAGATCCCGGTGGACGAGCCCCTTCGCGTGGGCGGCTTCCAGGGCCAGGGCCACGCAGCGGAGGACCTGGAGCTTGTCGCGGACCTTCAGCTCCGGGGCCGCCAGGTCCAGGGTGCGGCCCTCCACCAGTTCCATGGCGATGAAGGTGCCGCTCGGGCCCTCCACCCAATCGTGGACCTGGCAGACGTTCGGATGGTTGAGCTGGGCCAGGGCCAGGGCCTCACGCCGGAACCGCTCCGGGGCGCCCGTTTCGCTCGCCGCGCAGGAACGCAGGGCCTTCAACGCGACGCTGCGCTCGAGGGTGGGATCCCAGGCGCGGTAGACCTCGCCCATGCCGCCGACGCCCAGGAGGGACTCCACCTGGAATCGGCCCACGGGCGTTCCGGGTTCCAGGTTCCGTCCCCCTGCGGGAGGGGTGGGAGCCGGCTGGGGGTAGTTGGACATTTCTCACCAGAGATTTTTTTTACATTACCACGCGCCGCCGAAGGGGAGGCCCTCCTGCTCAGGGAGTTCCGGCCTCCGTCCTGACCTGTTTCAAGTCCGTTTCAGGCCCGCCTGGCCAGCACTTCGAGCACGGTCCGCTCGAGGGTCTGCAGGGTGTAGGGCTTCTGCAGGAAGGCGGCGAGGCCCCTGCCCATGAAATCCTGGATGGATTCGTGCTCGTTGTAGCCGCTGCTGAGGATGATGGGCAGGTCGGGATGGATGCGGCGGATGGCCTGGAAGGCCTCCCGGCCGTCCATGTGGGGCATGGTGAGGTCCATGAGCACGACATCGACACTCACGTCCGGCCGCTGGACGATCTCCAGCGCCTCGCGCCCGTCGGCCGCCGTGAGGACGGTCAGGCCCAGGGACTCGAGTACCGCCGTGACGGCCTCCCGGATCATCTCCTCGTCGTCCACCAGCAGCACCTTGCCCTGGCGCCGCAGGGCCGGCGCCACGAGCTGGGCCACCTCCACTTCGCGATCCGCCTCGCTGACCGGGAAGAGCAGCTTGAAGGTGGTGCCACGCCCCAGCTCGCTGTAGATTCTCATGCCGGCCCGGTGTCCCTTGAGGATGCCGATGGTGGCGGAAAGCCCCAGCCCACGCCCCGTGATCTTGGTGGTGAAGAAGGGTTCGAAGATCCGCCCCAGTACTTCGGGCGACATGCCGCAACCGGAATCGCCCACCTCCAGGGTCACGTAGCTGCCCGGCGCGAGTTCCTGACCCTGGAAGACCTGGTCGAGGTAGGCGCGGTCGAGCTGGAGTGAACGGGTGATGAGCCGAATGGTGCCATCGCGATCGCCGATGGCGTCCGCGGCGTTGGTCACCAGGTTCATGATGACCTGCTGGATCTGGGCCGCATCGGCCTCCACCAGGGGCAGGGCCGGAGCCAGGTCGAAGCGGAGCGCGATCTTCTTGGAGATGGAGACTTCCAGGAGGTGGGTCACTTCCTGGACCACCTGGTTCAAGTCGTAGGACCGCACCACGAAGCGCCCCTTGCCGGAATAGGCCAGCATCTGCCGGGTAAGATCCGCGGCCCGGTGGATGATGCGCTCCAGGCCCTCCAGGTGGGGCAGGGCGGGGGACTCCGGTGCCAGCTTCAGCTGGGCGAGGTTCATGTGGCCGAGCATGGCGGTGAGCAGATTGTTGAAATCGTGGGCGATGCCGCCGGCCAGCACCCCGAGGCTCTCCAGCTTCTGGGCGTGCTGCATCTGCCGTTCCAGCAGCTGCCGGGCCTCCTCGCTGCTGCGGCGCTCCAGCTCCGAGGCCGCCCGGGCGGAGAAGATGCGCAGGAGGGAAGCTGCTTCGCCCGGGGCGGCGATGGGCGAGCGGTATACCAAGGCCAGGAGGCCCTGGGCCTTGCCGTGGGAGTCCACCAGGGGGGCGGCGACATAGCCCTCGGCCCCGAAACTCTGCAGGAAGTCCAGGTGGGGGAACTGCCCCTGGACGCCCTGGGCGATGACACAGAGATCACCCTTGATGGCCCGCTCGCAAGGCGAGCCGACCAGGGAATAGTCCATGTTGTCTGCGGGGGCGCCATCCAGGTGCACCGCCATGGTACGGACCCGGTTCCCGTCTTCTGCGTGGTGGATCTCACCGATGAAGGCCACGTCCGCTCCGGTGACCTCAGCCAGGTGCTTGACGAGATCCTGGAGAAAGGTTTTCCCATAGGACGAGGAAACGCCGCTGGCCACGAGAAGGATCTGATCCTCCATGCGCCGTTTTTCCGCCAGCTCCTTTTCGAGGCCGGCGTTCAGGGTCCGGATCTCCTTCGTGGCGAGATCCACCCGCCGCCGGAAGGCCAGGGCCACCAGCACAGCCAGGACCAGTGCCGCCAGGATGCCAAGGCCCGCGGGCAGGGCCCAGGGGGGCAAGCCCCCACTGGCCTGCGCTGTCAGCCAGCGGTTGAGGGCCCGGTGGTAGCCCGAATTGGGATTCCGCTTCCCCTCCTCCAGGTAGGTATCGAGGGCGACCAGCAGGTCCCGGTTGTGTCCCTGGCCGGTGGCCAGATAGATGTCGAAGGGGCTGAATACCACGGGAGTGCGCTCGATTCGGAATCGAGATTCCTGCGAATAGCCGAAAATGTTGGTGGCCACGCCACCATCCACGCCGCCTGATTCCACGGCCCGCATCACGTCCACGAAGCTGCCGAACAGTTCAAAGGTGACGGGCAGACTGAACTGAGTGCAGAGTTCCCGGAAATGCTCGCCGTTCACGTCACCACGCATGAGACCGATGCGGCGGTCCCGGACGTCGAGCACGGTCCGGATGCCAGCCCTGGGGTGGGCGTACAGGATGCTCCAGACCGTGAAGGAGGATTCCGTGCAGTAGTCCAGGAAGCGCGCTCGTTCCGCGGTGTAGGCCGCGCTGGTGATGAGGTCCACTTCGCCGGAGCGGGCGCGGTCGAGACCGTCCTGCCAAGTACCGGGCACGAAGCGCAATTCCCAGTTCTCCCGGGCGGCCACTTCCTGGAGCATGTCCGCGTAGAAGCCCCTGGCTGTGCCGTCCTCGCCCATGGAGATGGCCGGTGCGTGGGGGAAGACGGCCACCTTCACCAGCCTTGTCGGGGCGGCGTCCAGTGGGGATGTCCCTAGCATCACCGTGGCGAGTAATGCCAGGGCCCGCAGCAACCAGTTTCGCAAGTTGTCCTTTCTAGCCGGTAACCGTACAGATCCCTATCGGGCAGGCGGCGGGGAGGCTTGAAACTGGACGGTCAGTCCAGCGTGGCCTTCCGTTCGCCGTCGGCCCAGCGCAGAGAGAGGCCGGCGCCGGCGGGCAGAGTCCCGGCGTGCAACACTGGGCGCCCGTCGGCCCCCAGCGCCAGGACGAAGCCGCGCTGGAGGGGTCCGGTGGGATCCAGCCCCTGGAGCCGTTCCGCCAGCACCGCCAGGCGGTGGTCCCGGGATTGGAGTAGCCGCTGGGTGGCGGGGGCCAGGCGCCGCTGGGCCTCGTGAACCCGGGGGCGATCGGCTTCCCGGGCGGCCCGGCCCCCCGCCTGGCGGAGGCGTTGGCGTAGCAGGGCCAGACGGCCCCCCGTGGCATCCAAGCCCCGGCTGGGATGGGCCAGGGCCAGGCGCTGGGCCAGGCCCTGCATTCGGGCCGCCATGGGTGCCAGCGGCTCCGCCCGCTGGAGGCCGTGCTCCACGTGCAGGTTCAGGGTCGTTTCCAGGCCCTGCAGCCGCCAGCGGAGCTTGGCGGTCAGGGCTTCCACGCGCCGCCGCAGCTCGGCCGCCAGGGTCGCGCGATCCGGCGTGGCCAGCTCGGCGGCCTGGCTGGGCGTGGCGGCGCGACGATCCGCCGCCAGGTCCACCAGGGTGGTGTCGATCTCATGGCCGACGCCAGTGATCACCGGTATCTGGCACTCCGCCACGGCCCGGACGAGGTCAGGATCGTTGAAGGCCCACAGGTCCTCCAGGCTGCCGCCACCGCGAACCAGGAGCAGGGCCTCGCAGCCCCAGTGGGGATCCTGGAGCTCCCGGATGGCCAGCAGCGTTTCGGGCACGCAGCGTTCGCCCTGGGCCGCCGCGGGCGCGATGAGCACGTCGATGCCGGGGGCCCGCTGCGCCATGACTTCCAGCACGTCGCGCAGGGCCGCGCCGCCCATCGCGGCCACCACGCCCAGTTTCCGCGGGAAGCGGGGCAGGGGGCGCTTGGGGCGATCGAAGAGCCCCTGGGCGCGGAGGTCCGCCTCCAGCGCGCGCAGCCGCGCCTGCAGGTCGCCCACGCCCGCGGGTTCGCAGTGGGTCACGGCCAGGGAGAGCGTGCCGCCCGCCACGTAAAGATTCAGGCTGCCCTTCAGTACCACCCGCTGGCCATCGGTAGGCCGGTGCTGGAGCAGGCGCTGTTGGCTGGCCCACACGGCGCAGGAGAGGGCGGCGCCCTCCTCCTTCAGCGTGAAGTACCAATGCTTCCCGGAGCCGCGGAAATTCGACACTTCGCCCACGACGCTTACCGAGCTGAAGGGCGGTTCGAGGCGGGTCTTCACCTGCTCCAGCAGGCGTTTGACGGAGAGGGGCGCGGGCTCGTTGTTCATGATTTGCGAAAGCGACCAAGACCGACAGTGAGCCCCGTGAAGACCGTGTACCTGGGAGCTCCGTGGCTCAGTCCCACGTCCACGCCCGCATCCAGCACCATCCGCTTGGACACCTTGTAGGCCACGCACCAGAGGTTGGAGACGATGTGGTCGTTCACCGGCGTGGCCTGGATGGCGTAGAGCTCACCGGTGAGCGACCACTGATCGTTGAGGTTCCAGGTGATGGAGACGGTGCCTGCGGTCTGCGCGGCCCGGCCGCCGCCCGCGTCGGGCGTTAGGCCGATCCAGGTTTCCAACAGGTTCACGTCGATGTGGAAGGGGCCCGCATCCTTGCTGAAGATGAGTGTGAGGGCATCGATGGGTGCGCCATTGCCGAGGCCCTGGGAGGCCGGGGCGGTGGGGAAGGTGTGGGTCAATTGGAGGGCCTGGTCCATGCCGAAGAGGCCGTCATGGAGGTAGCACCACTGCACGCCAAGGCTCAGGTCGCCGAGGCCCGAGGTAGTCGCGTCGCCGGTGGGCGCCAACCGCAGGAAGCCCGGCGAGCCCAGCCTCAGTTCCAGGTCCTTCATCAACCCGAATTTCAGGAGGGTGGGCGTCCCGAAACTGGTGCTGTCGTCCCGGAAAGTGCTGCGCTGCAGACCCCATTCCAGCTCAGCGACGCCGGGTTGCGTCGTGTTGGCTGGGTTGGCAAAGGTGGGCCGGTTGGGATTCACCTCGAGGGGCGCTTCTTCGCCCCGCAGAGCAAGAGTGCAAGCCAGGAGCAACAGCCAGATTGGTTTCATGATCATCCAGGCTAGCGGATCCGGAGGCGGGGCCGCCAGGAAGCGGAAGGATAATCCCGACGGCAGCCTCTACCTCGTCATACAATGGTCGACATTCCCCCACCCATGACCGAGGTGATCTCATGCCTGGACCCGTCCTTCTCTTTCGTTGCCTGGCCCTC
This sequence comes from Holophagales bacterium, assembly GCA_038324335.1. Lineage (GTDB taxonomy): Bacteria > Acidobacteriota > Holophagae > Holophagales > Holophagaceae > Geothrix. The sequence goes on along the minus strand of JBBQHW010000048.1, from coordinate 1,695 downwards.
GCGCTCGCTCTTTGCAGCGCTGCGCAGGCGCTCCCCGCGCCGGTTGGAGCGACGGTTCCGACCAAGCTGCTCCGTTTCCCTGCCATCCACGGCGACAAGGTGCCCTTCACCTATGGCGGCGACCTGTGGACCGCACCGGCCACGGGGGGGACGGCCACACGACTGACCGCCCACCCCGGCCTGGAAGTGTTCGCCAGGTTCAGTCCCGATGGCCAGTGGATCGCCTTCACGGGCCAGTACGACGGCGACGAGCAGGTCTACGTGATCCCCAGCACCGGCGGCATCCCGCGCCAGCTCACCTTCGATCCCGCCGCAGGTCCATTGCCGCCGAGGGGCGGCTACGACCACCAGGTGGTGGGTTGGACGCCGGATGGCTCCAGCGTCCTGTTCCGGGCCGGTACCGACGCCGATGGCGTGCTGAGCCGCACCGCGCTCTACACCGTGGCCCTCAGCGGCGGCCTGCCGAAGAAGCTGCCCATGCCCACGGCGGGCCCCGGCTCCTATTCTCCGGATGGCAAGCGCATCGCCTACGCGCCCATGTTCCGCGACTTCCGCCACTGGAAGCGCTACCAGGGCGGCTGGGCCCAGGATCTCTACGTCTTCGACCTGGCCACGCATCAGCAGAAGAAGATCGCCGCCAGCAAGCGCACCGAGCGCGATCCCATGTGGATCGGCGACCAGGTGTACTTCGCCTCGGATCGTGACGGCACCCTGAACCTCTTCTCGGTCGATCCAGCCACGGACGCCGTGAAACAGCTCACCTTCCAGAAGACCTGGGACGTGCGCTGGCCCTCCAGCGACCGCCAGTCGCGCATCGTCTACGAGCTGAACGGCGAACTGCGCGTGTTCAACGTCCAGGACGGCAGCGACCGGGGCATCTCGATTTTCGTGCCCACCGATGGCGGTGCTTCCCGGCCCACCCGGATCAACGTCGAGAAGAACATCGAAAGCTACACGCTGTCACCCAAGGGCGAGCGGGCCCTCTTCGTGGCCCGGGGCGATGTGTTCACCGTGCCCGTCGAGAAGGGCCCCGTGCGCAACCTGACCAACAGCTCCGGCGCCCACGACAAGGACGCCCGCTGGTCGCCGGACGGCAAGCGGATCGCCTTCATCTCCGACCTGGATGGTGAGGATGAGCTCTACCTCGTGAATCAGGATGGCAAAGGCAAGGCCGAAGCCCTCACGTCAGGCCTGGCGGTGCAGTTGTACGCCCCGAACTGGGCACCCGACGGCAAGCACCTGGCCTTCACGGACAAGGACGGCGTCGTCTACGTCGTGGGCGTGGCGGACAAGAAGCTGGTCAAGGCGGGCAGGGATCCCCTGGGCCGGGTGAACGATCTGGCCTGGTCCCCGGATGGACAATTCCTGTCCTTCTCCCTGGCGAACCTGAACGGCACCCGCAGCCTCCATGTCTGGGGTTTGGCGGACCAGCAGCTGCACCGCCTCACGGGCGAGCTGTTCACGGTCACTGATCCCGCCTGGGATCTGGACGGAAAGTACCTCTACGTCCTCAGCCGGCGCGACTACGCCCCCCAGATCAGCAACCTCGAATTCGACTATGCGGGCAACCGCAACGTGGACGTCATCGCCTATGCCCTGCGCAAGGACGTGGCCCATCCCTTCCCGCTGGAAAGCGACGAGGTGGGCGCAGGCGACAAGAAGGACATGGAGAAGAAGGAGAACGGCGAAAAGAAG
>JBBQHW010000047.1:0-22367 GCA_038324335.1 Holophagales bacterium | reverse complement strand
CGCGCTGTGGATCTAGCGCCAGGACTTTATTGATGACCGCTACACTGGAGCCCGAGGTTTTTCCGTGGCCGATGATGTCCTCCTGCCCCCCGCCCCCGATGAGCAGCCCAAGCTGCCGGAAGAGTTGCCCGTGCTGCCCCTGCGGGACGTGGTGGTCTATCCCTACGTGATCCTGCCCCTCAGCATCAGCCGCGAAAAGTCCATCCGCGCCGTGGACACGGCCCTGGTGGAAAACCGCATGATCCTGTTGCTCTCCCAGAAGCAGGTGGAGATCGACAACCCCAAGCCTGAAGACCTCTACCAGGTCGGCACGGCCGCCCTCATCATGCGGGTGCTGAAGCTGCCGGACGGCCGCATCCGGGCCCTGGTGCAGGGCCTCCAGCGGGTCCGCGTGGAGTACTTCACGGAGACCGAGAACCTCTTCAAGGCCCGGGTGGAGCCCCTCACCGAACCGGAGATGCCCACCCCCGACCTGGAGATGGACGCGCTCATGCGCAGCGTCAAGCAGACTCTGGAGAAGGCCGTGGCCCTGGGCAAGACCCTGCCCCAGGAGGTGCTGGTCATCGCCGGCAACCTGGATAACCCGGGCCGCCTGGCGGACCTGGTGGCCTCCAACCTGGACCTGAAGCTGGCCCAGACCCAGGAGGTGCTGGAAATCGCCCATCCGGGCCTGCGGCTCAAGCGCGTGAACGAGTTGCTGACCCGGGAAATCCAGCTCCTGGAAGTGCAGCAGAAGATCACCATGGAGGCCCGCGGCGAGATGGACAAGAGCCAGCGGGAGTACTACCTCCGCCAGCAGCTCAAGGCCATCCAGCAGGAACTGGGCGAGGGCTCGGAGCTGTCCGAGGAGATCACGGCTTTCCGCGAGCGGCTGGCCAAGCTGAAGGTGCCTGAAGAGCCCCTGGTGGAGATCGAGCGCAACCTCAAGAAGCTGGAACGCATGCACCCGGATTCCAGCGAGACCTCGGTGACACGCACCTACCTGGAATGGATGACGGAGCTGCCCTGGGGCATCCAGACCGAGGACAACCTCGATCTCAAGCAGGCCCAGACGGTGTTGGACGAGGATCACTTCGGCCTCGCCAAGATCAAGGACCGCCTGCTGGAGTTCCTGGCCGTGCGCAAGCTGAAGCCCGACCTCCGCGGCACTATCCTCTGCTTTGTGGGCCCCCCGGGCGTGGGCAAGACCTCGCTCGGCAAGTCCATCGCCCGGGCCCTGGGCCGCAAGTACGCGCGCATTTCCTTGGGCGGCGTGCACGACGAAAGCGAGATCCGCGGCCACCGGCGCACCTACGTGGGCGCCATGCCCGGCCGCATCGTGCAGGCCCTGCACCAGATCAAGAGCATGAATCCCGTCATCATGCTGGACGAGGTGGACAAGATCGGCCGGGACATGCGGGGCGACCCCAGCGCGGCCCTGCTGGAGGTGCTGGACCCCGAGCAGAACCACACCTTCCGCGACCATTACCTGAACGTGCCCCTGGACCTCAGCCAGGTGCTTTTCCTGGCCAATGCCAACGAGCTGGAACCCATCCACCCGGCCTTCAAGGACCGCATGGAGATCATCTACCTCAGTAGCTACACGCTGGAGGAGAAGATCGGCATCGCCGAGCAGCACCTGATCCCCAAGCAGCTGGAAAAGCACGGAGTGACTCGACAACAACTGTCTATTCCAAAAAAGGCGCTGAAGGCCATCATCACGGGCTACACGCGGGAGGCCGGCCTGCGCCAGCTGGAGCGCGAGATTGGCGCCGTCTGCCGCAAGGTGGCCCGGCGTGTGGCCGAGAACAGCCTGAAGAAGAAGCTCACCCTCAATGACGTGAGCCTGCACGACCTGCTGGGCCCCGTGAAGCTGCTCCAAGACGAGCGCCTCAAGGCCCCGCGGGTGGGCGTGGTGACAGGCCTGGCCTGGACCTCCGTGGGGGGCGACGTGCTCTTTGTGGAGGCGTTGAGGATGCCTGGCAAGGGCCTGCTCATCCTCACGGGGCAGCTGGGCGACGTCATGAAGGAGAGCGCCCAGGCGGCGCTCAGCTACATCCGCAGCCGGGGCGAGGCCTTCCAGATCGACCCAGAGATATTCCAGAAGCAGGATCTCCACATCCACTTCCCCGAGGGCGCCATCCCCAAGGACGGCCCCAGCGCGGGCCTGGCCATCGCCACGGTGCTCCTGTCGGTGCTGAAGGGCGTCCCCGTGCGCAATACGCTGGCCATGACCGGCGAGATCGACCTGCGCGGCGAGGCCCTGCCCATCGGTGGCCTCAAGGAGAAAGCCCTGGCGGCCCTGCGGGTGGGCATCAAGGACATCCTGATTCCCCACGCCAACCAGAAGGACCTCGAGGAGATCGATCCCGAGCTGCGCAAGCAGTTGCGCTTCCACCCCGTGAAGCACGTGGAGGAGGTCTTCGAGCTCGCGTTGGTGGGCTGGAAAAGGCCCGAGGTGGTGAAACCCGCCAGGAAACGCCCGTAGAAAATGGCGTTGGCGTTCTGGTTGCCGTACCTTCACGGAAGGGGTCACCCATGCTGGCCGAAGCCTTCTCCCTGATCATACAACTCCCGCCTATGGCCTTGGGCCCCGCGCTGCCGCCCTCGCCCTTCCTGATCCCCCGGGAGCTGGTGTGCGATATTCACGAGCTCGGCCGGGTCCAGGAACCGATCCCGCGCCCCTGGCCGACCCTCGCGCTCATCGGCCTGGACCCCCGAACCCTCAAACCCAGCGTGGATCGCCACTTTCTCAATCCGGCCGCGGAATTCGTGCTGATCATGGGCGCCCTCGCCAGCACCCGCGGCGGTTGGGATGACCGGGCCTGGACCACCAAGCGCTGGGAAGCCCTGGGCGCCGTCACCCCCGTCCTCATACCGCCACAGTTGCCCCCCATCTGGAGCATCGGACAGCGGTAGTTCCACGTGGAACACCACTTACCACCACCACGAAGCGGGGTGCTGGCCCCGCCGTGCATTGGCACCCCAGGGATTCCCACTTCGAGGTTGAACTGACGCTTCGGTAGACTGGGGGTTCGCGAGGTGTCCGTGGGTGTGTTTGACGGCCTGATCAGCCAGTTCAAGAAGGGCCTGAAACGCACGCAGGAGCTGGTGCTGGCGCCCCTGGGCCACCTGCTGGGCCTGCGGCAGCTGGACGAGGCGCAACTGGAAGAACTGGAGGATCTCCTGCTCCAGGCGGACCTCGGCGTCACGGCCGTGGACCAGTTGATGGCGCGGCTCCGCACCGAACTGAAGACCGGGGGCGAGATCGACCCGAAGGCGGTGCTGAAGGAAGAACTGCTCAGGCGTTTGCGTCAACATCCTTCCCGCCCCTTCGTGGCCGGGGCCACGGACGACGTGACCCAGGTGGTGTTGCTGGTGGGCGTCAACGGGGTCGGGAAGACCACCACCCTGGGCAAGCTGGCCGCCCACTTGAAGACCCGGGGCGAGGACGTGCTGGTGGTGGCCGGGGACACCTTCCGCGCCGCTGCCATCGACCAGTTGGAACGCTGGGGCGAGCGGGCGGGGGTGCCCGTCATCCGCAACCACATGGGCGGCGATCCGGCCGCCATCTCCTTCGACGGCGCCACCAGCGCCAAGGCCAAGGGCACGCCCTGGGTGCTCATCGATACTGCCGGTCGGCTGCACACCAAGAGCCACCTCATGAAGGAGCTGGACAAGATCCGCCGCAGCCTCCAGAAGGTCCTCCCGGGTGCGCCCCACCGCGTGCTGCTGGTGCTGGATGCCACCACGGGTCAGAACGGTCTGGCCCAGGCCGAGGCCTTCGTCCTGGCCGCAGGCGTCACGGACCTGGTGCTCGCCAAGCTGGACGGCAGCGCCAAGGGTGGCGTGGTGGTGTCCATCCTGGACCGCCTGCGGCTGCCCATCGCCTTCGTGGGTGTGGGGGAGGGCCTGGATGACCTGATCCCCTTCGACGCCGAGGCCTTCGTGGATGGCCTGCTCGATGTCTGAAGCAGCCCTTACGCCTGCCTTGGCTTGGGCTCTGGCCACCGGGGGTCCGTGGCCTGATTCAGCCACCCTGGAAGGCGACGAACACTTCATGGCCCTGGCGCTCCAGGAGGGACTGAAGGGCGTGGGCCTGGCCAGCCCCAACCCGCCGGTGGGCTGCGTGCTCGTAAGGGCGGGAAGGGTGCTCGGCAGCGGCGTCCACACGCGGGTCGGCGATCCCCATGGCGAGATCATGGCCCTGCGCGACGCCGAGGCCAGGGGGGAGGACGTACGTGGCGCCACGGCCTTCGTGACGCTGGAACCCTGCTGCCACTACGGCCGCACACCCCCCTGTTCCCAGGCCCTCATCCAGGCGGGCGTCACCCGCGTGGTGGTGGGTGTGCGGGATCCGAACCCCCGGGTGGACGGCGGGGGTCTCGCCATCCTCCGCGCCCAGGGCCTAGCGGTGGAGGAAGGCGTGCTGGGCGAGGCCTGCGCCCGTTTCCACGCGCCCTTCTTCAAGCTGATCCGCACGGGCCTGCCCTGGGTGAGCCTCAAGCTGGCCCTGGGCGCCGACGGAGCCCTTGGCCCCGCGGGTCAGACCACCCAGATCACGCCCCCGGAGGTCCAGCGCCTGGGCCACGCCCTGCGCCGAGCCTCGGAGGCCATCGTGGTGGGCCGCCACACCGCCGAGGTGGATGACCCCCAGCTCACGGACCGCTGGCCCGCGCCCTCGGCGCCGCACCGGCTCTTCCACCGGGTGGTCATGGATCATGCGGGGCAGGTGCCGGCCCGGGCCCGGGTCTGGCTGCCCGTGGCTGGCCAACCGGCTCTCCGGGCCATCACCGGCGATCCGGAACCGCTCCGGGGCGTGGAGGACCTGCGCCTGCCCCCGGGACCCCAGGGTTGCAGCCTCCGCCACCTGTTGCATGAGCTCGCGGCCCGGGGCGTGGGACGGGTGCTCGTGGAGGGCGGGGGCACCCTGCTCCAGGGCTTCCTCGACCAGGGTCTGGCCGATGAGTTCCACCGTTTCCAGAGCGATCGGCCCGTGGGCGGAACCCCGCTGGGGCTGGCGCTGCCGCCCACCTGGCGAATCCGCGCCGGGGCTTCCTGGCCGGGTGGCCGTTGGGAAGTGCTGCGGTAGCGCGAAACCCCTTCAGCCGCCGCCCACCAGCCGCACGACTTCCAGGCGATCGTCCTCTTGGAGGGGCGTGGCGGCGTGGTTGGCGCGGCGGATCACCTGGCCGTTCAATTCGACGGCGCTACCAAAGGCGGGCAACTCCAGCCAGGCCGCCAGGTCCGCCACGGTCCCCAGGTCCGGCGTCTCGCGGCTTTCGCCGTTGATCCGGAGCTTCACCAGGCCTCCGCCGCCGCCTGGAAGCCCTTTTCCAGGTCGGCGATGAGATCGGGCTGGTCCTCGATGCCTACCGAGAAGCGCAGCAGGCCATCCGAGATGCCCAGCATTTCCTTCACCTCGGGGGCCGTCTTCAGATGGCTCATGCTTGCGGGGTGTTGGATGAGGCTTTCCACGCCGCCGAGACTGACGCCGCGGGTGATGACTTCCAGCGCCTCGCAGAACCGCTGACCCGCCAGGAGTCCCGCCCGCAGTTCGAAGCCGATCATGCTGCCAAAGCCCATTTCCATCTGCCGAGCCGCGACGTCGTGGCCGGGGTGGGTGGGCAGGCCCGGATAATCCACCCGGGCTACGTGGGGCTGCCAGAGCAGCCACTGGGCCAGGCCGTTCGCGTTGTCGGAGGCTCGGCGCACCCGCAGGGCCAGGGTCTTGAGGCCCCGGTGCAGCAGCCAGGCGCCCATGGGATCGAGGGTGGGCCCCATGAGCTTGCTGATATGCCAACAGGCCACCACGTCGGCCTCGGAGCCCGCGATGACCCCGGCCACCACGTCCGAGTGGCCCGCCAGGTACTTGGTGGCCGAGGCCACACTGAGGGTGATGCCCAGGGTTAACGGCCGGGTATGGATGGGGCTGGGGAAGGTGTTGTCGGCCACGGTCCGCACGCCGTGTTCCCTCCCGATGGCGGCCACCGCCGCCAGATCCGTCACGGCCAAGGTGGGATTCGAAGGGGTTTCCACCCAGAGCATCCGGGTCCTTGGCTGGATGGCGGCTTCCCATTCGTCGCGGTCCAGCGTGTTCTGGATCCAGGTGACCTTGAGGCCCCGTTCCGTCTCCCAGCGGCGGATGAGTTGCTCGGTGCCCAGGTAGATGGCGGCGGGGGCCACCAGATGATCGCCATTCTTGAGGAAGGCCTCGAAGACCAGCGCAAAGGCCGCCATGCCGGAGGCTGTCACCAGGGCGCGCTCCGCATGCTCCAACTCGGCCAGCACGGCTTCGACTTCGCTGGTGTTGGGATTGCCCCAGCGCGTGTAGAAGGTCGGCGGTTCGACGCTGGCCGAAAACTCAGCCCCCTCGCGGTTCTCCAGCAATTGAAAGACCGAGGTCTGGAAGATGGGCGTGGTCACGGCTCGGGTGGTGTTGAAGTGCTTCCCGGCGTGGATGGCGGTGGTGGTGGGTCCCCAAGGCTTCGGCATCGTCTGTTGCTCCGGCCAACAGAATAGTGTCAGCGCTTCCAGAACACGATGGCCAGCGCCACCACGGCGAAGGCGATCACGGTCACGAGCCGCCACACCGTGGGTCGGTCGTCGGGCACATCGTAGGTCCCGCCATCCTCCAGGGCGGCCCGGGTGAGCTCATCCTCCGGGGCGGGGACGAGGCCCCGGCAATTCGAACACCGGAAGGGCTCGCCCGGCGTCAACACGGCGTCGACGACCGAACAACCACACTCCTGACATAAGTGCACCACACCGGGATGGTAGGCCTCAAGGGCCGTGGGGATTTCGTTGGGCATGGGATCAGCATGGGGCGAGGCTCAGGGTTTGGCCAGCGCCTCGGCCAGCACCTCGTTCACCAGTTTTGCGTTCAACCGGCCCTGGCCCGCCTTGAGAACCTGGCCCACCAGAAAGCCCTTGAGGCTCTCCTTGCCGGCCCGGACCTGGGCCACCTGACCCGGATGGGCCGCCAGAACCTGGTTCACCAGGGTGGCCACGGCCGCCCGGTCGCTGACCTGGGCCAAGCCCCGCTGCGTCACGATGGCCTCGGCACTCCCTTCGCCCGCGAGCATGGCCGGGTAGACCTGGTCCTTGGCTGTCCCCAACGTAAGTTTATTCAACTCAACCAGGGACAATAATTGAGCCATGGTGCGGGGGGCCAATGGAAAGGTTTCGATCCCGATGCCGCGTTCATTAAGGGTGCGGCTGATCTCCCCCAGCATCCAGGTCGCGGCACTTCGTCCAGAGCCACAGGCTTGCGCGAGGGTTTCGAAATAGTTCGTGAAGCTGGGGCTCTGGGCCAGGGCCTCAGCCTCGTCCTGGCCCAACCCATAGGCTTCCCGCCAGCGCTGGATTCGCTGGTCGGGCCGTTCGGGGAGGGCAGCCCGGGCGGCCTCGATCTCGGCGGTATCGATGGTCAAGGGGGGCAGGTCGGGTTCCGGGAAGTAACGGTAATCCATGGCCGCCTCCTTGGTGCGCTGGGCCCGGGTCTCCCCGGCCGAGGCATCCCAGCCTCGGGTTTCCATGAGGACCGCCTGGCCCCTTTCGAGCAGGGCGGCCTGGCGGTCCATCTCGTGGTCCAGGGCCTGGCGCACATAGCGGAAGGAATTCAGATTCTTCACCTCGACCCGGGTACCGAGGTCTGACTCACCTGGGCGCCGGAGGCTCAGGTTGGCGTCGCAGCGGAAGCTGCCCTCCTCCATGTTCCCGTCACAGATACCCATGGCCACCACCAGCCGATGCAGGGCCTTGAGGTAGTCCGAGGCCTCCCTGGCGCTGCGCAGGTCCGGGGCCCCCACGATCTCCAACAGGGGCACGCCGGCCCGGTTCAGGTCCACGTGACTCAGCCGACCGTCGAGGTCGTGATGGCTCTTCCCGGCATCCTCCTCCAGATGGGCCCGCTCCAGCCGGATCCGCACCGGCGCCTCGGTACCCCGGACCCCGGGATCGCCCGGGATGTCCAGGTGGCCATCTTCGACGATGGCCATGGGTCCCTGGGTGATCTGGTAACCCTTGGGCAGGTCCGGGTAGAAGTACTGTTTGCGGTAGAAGGTGCTGGTCGGCTGAATTCGCGCCTCCACCGCCAGGCCCAGGGTGATGGCCATGCGGACTGCCTCACCGTTCAGGGTGGGCAGGGTTCCGGGCAGTCCCAGACACACCGGGCAGGTATGGGAATTCGGGGCGGCGCCATAGGTGTTGGGGCAGGCGCAAAACAGCTTGGAGCGCGTCCTCAGCTGGACGTGCACTTCCAGTCCAATCACCGCTTCATAACCAGGCTTCATCCACAGCTCCCCGGCCAGTCTAACCGAGCCCAGGCCGACCCAAGCCCCGCCTACTTCCCCAGGCAGAAGCCGCTGAACAACGCGTCCAGCGCGCTCTCCACCCGATCCTCACCAGTCAGCCGCGCCAGCAGGCCCCAGGCCCCCTGGAGCAAGGAGGCCGGCAGCTCCAGTGGGCTACCTGGCCCCAGGCCCACCAGCAGGTCCAACTGCTCAGCCAGATCATCCAGCAACGCGGCCTGGCGGTCCGTGGCGAGGGCCCCGAGGCAGGCCTCGGGTCCCAACCCTCCGAGCAGGCGTTCTTTCAGGGCGGCCTCCAGGGCATCCAGATCCCCTTGGTGCGCGGCGATGGCCACCCCGGGGATCTCGGCCTGATCGGCGAAGGTGCGCACCACCAAAACCTTGTTGGCGAAGGGCGCCAGGGCTGTCTCGATGACGGGATCGAGCCCAGAGTCTGGGGCCGGCCAGAGATGAAGCACCAGGTCAGCCGCCTCGAGCACGGGGGCCACCCGGGCCACGCCTAGGCGCTCGATCGGATCCTTGGTGTCGCGCAGGCCCGCGGTATCGAAGAGCCGCAGGGGTAGGCCCCGCCATTCGCAGCGCACCTCCAGCACGTCCCGGGTGGTGCCCGGGACCGGGGTGACGATGGCCCGGTCTTCGTCGGCGAGGGCGTTGAACAGGGTGCTTTTGCCGGCGTTGGGCCGCCCCACCAGGGCCAGGCGCAGGCCGTCCCGCAAGTGCCGGGCCGCCCGGGCCCGGGTTTGTTCCACGTGGAACCGGGCGCGGAGCGGTTCGAGCTCTGTCGCCAAGTCCTTTAGGTTCAACACTATTCCTTCATCCTCCCCGTAGTCCACGGCGGCCTCGGCCCGGGCCATCCAGGGGGCCAGGGCGTGGCGGGCCTCGGCGATCCAGGGGGGCTGGGCGCCGGCCCGGGCCTGGGCCAGGCGGAGCTGGGTGTCCGTCTCCGCGGCCACCAGGTCCCGCAGGGCCTCGGCCTCCAATAGATCCTGCTTGCCGTTGAGAAGGGCCCGGCGGGTGAACTCCCCGGGTTCGGCAAGCCGGATGCCCAGGGTCGTCAGGTGAGCCAACAGGCGATGCACCAGGAGAGGATTGCCGTGGACCTGCAGTTCGACCACATCCTCGCCGGTGTAGCTGTTGGGGCTCGGGAAGAAGAGCACCAGGGCCCGCTCCCGAAACCCGTCCCACAGCAAAGTGCGCAGGGAGGCTACCCGCGGCTCGGGCAGCAGCACCAGGGGCGCCAGGGTTTCCGTCAGGCCCGGTCCCGACACGCGCACCAGTGCGATGGCCGAAGGCAGGAGGGGTGTCGCCGGGGCACAAATGGGGGTATTGGGCCGCATCACCAGAAGAGTCCCTCTTTGCTTCTCTCCGGGCGCAGCCCGGAGCCAGTCTGGGCCCCGGAGGAACCCCTACTTCCGAAACACCTTCACGGGCTTGAAGGTGCCGGTGCCCTCACTCTCGGTGCCCAGGCCCTGCTCCCGGCTCACCACCAGGTGCACCCAGCGGCGCTCGCGGGCGCTGAGGGCCGCCAGCGTGTGGCTGCCCAGTTCGCGGGCCCTCTGGGCGGCGAACTGGCCCATGGCCATGACTTCCTGCATGCGGAAGAGGCGGGCGCCCTTGACGTCCAGGTAGGCCAGCTTCTGGTCCTCCCGCTCGCCCTGAGCCTCGTGGATCAGGAACTGGAGAGCATCCAGGGCCAGGCCCCGGTTGGCACCCAGGTGGGACGCATCGGGACCCGCAATGGCCACGCGGTTGGGAAAGGCCTCCTCGTCGCCGGAGGGGGCGAACCGGGCCTCCAGCGTCAGCCCCAGGTGCGCGCCCCAGCGGGCGATGAGCTCGGGAACGGATTCCAGGCTGGCGCCGACCTTGCGCATGGCGAACTCCTAGGCGGTGATGGGTTCGGGATTGTAGGTCCGCATGACCCACCAGGTCTGGGCCAGGCCAACCAGGTTGAACATGAAGTAGTAGATCGTAAGCCCGGCGGGGCTCTGATAGAAGAAGAAGGTCATCATCGCGGGCATCAGCACCAGCATCATCTTGCGCTGCGCGGGGTCACCCACGGCGGGCGTCATGTACTGCTGAGCGAACATCGAAAGGCCCATGAGCACGGGGTAGATGGCGTAGGGATCCTTGGCGGAAAGGTCCATGATCCAGCCAAAGAACGGTGCGTGCCGCAGCTCGAAGACATTGTTGAGCATGCCCCAAAGGGCCAGGAAAATGGGCATCTGGAGCAGCATGGGCAGGCAGCCGCCCATGGGGTTGTGGCCGTTCTTCTTGTAGAGGGCCATGAGCTCTTTCTGCATCTCGGCCTTCTTGGTCATGTCGCCGCCGAACTTGTCGTACTTGGCCTGGAGGGCCTTCTGGTGGGGTTCGAAGTCCTTCATGCGCAGCATGGAGATGGTCTGCTTGGTGTTCAGGTGCCAAGTCACCAGCCGGATGATCAGCGTAAAGATCACGATGGACCAGCCCCAGTTGCCCACGACGGCGTGCACTTTTTTCAGGATCCAGAACAGCAGCTGGGATACTGCGCCGAAGAAACCGTAGTCGATGATCTGGGTGTAGGGCTTTTCGAAGGCCACGAGGGGCTGAGCCTGTTTGGGCCCCAGGTAGAGGGCGGCCTCCATGCGGCCAGCCTGGGGCAACAGGTCATAGCCCGAGGCGTCCCGACTGGCCGGGCGCGGCAGCTTCCAGAGGGCGGCGAAATAATGATTCCGCTGTTCCTTGGAACCCTTGTCGAGGCCGGCATCCAGGCCCAGGCGCTCCGCCGTGGGCGGCAGCTCCTTGCGCTTGGAGCCCAGGAAGCTGAAGAAGGGGTCGTGCAGCGTCTCGGTCCAGGCCACGGCCTCGATGCCCTTTTCGGTCAGCGAGAAGACCCGGCCCAGGTGCTTCACGGGTTCATCGGTGGCCGGATTCGCGATCAACTGAAGGGCGGTGGCGCGGGCAGAGACGGCTTCCACTTTCAGGATGTGGCCCCGGGTGGGGACGAAGTAGCTGAGGCGGTCCCCGGCCGCGTTCTCGAAGATCACGGCGGTGCCCGTGCTACTCGGCTCGTCGCGTACGGTCTCGAAGCCGGCCCCCTTCAGGGCGCCCAGCCCCGCAAAGGTCTCGGGAAAGAAGGGGGTGTCGTCCTGGCGCCAGGTCGCCTGCTTGAGGGCGCCCGTGGCCACCTGCCAGGTCAGGGAGAGCTCCTGGGAGGCCAGCGTGTGGGTGGCGGCTGGATCGGCGGTCTTCGCGTCACCTTGGGCCAACGGTGACGCAGCGAGGGGCTTGGGCGCAGTGGCGGCTGCTTCCGGCGCCTTGGGCGCGGCGGGAGCGGGTTGCTGGAGTTCGGCCTTCGGCAGGGGCTTGGAGTACCGCGCGGTCAACCAGAACTGGCCGCCCAGCAGGATCATGCTGCCAATCACGAAGAGGAGGACATTGCGCTTGTTCATGGGGTATCCGAGGCGGGAAGGCGGCACAGGGCCAGTCGCAGCTGGTTTTCAATTTCCTGAAAGGTGAGCGTGGCCAGGGGCGGTGCGGTGCGACCCGGGCGCACCCAGACCACCCAGGAGGACCCTGCCAGCACTGGCTCCAGACCAGCCAGGAAGGCCATTCGCACCTGGCGGCGAAACCGGTTGCGCTGCACGGCGGGCCCGGTCTTGCGTGGCGACGTGACCAGCAGCATGGGTCCGCCTGGCGCGGGACTCCGCCAGGCTCGGATATCCAGCCACGACAACGGCCCCAGCAAGGGCCGGGGCGGGGGCGCGGGAACCGCGTGGTCCTTGTGGCGGACCGTGCGGAAGCGGCCCTTGAAATTCACGGGGCGGTGCCCGGCCCGCTACCTACAACGCCAGGACGTGGCGGCCCTTGGCGCGACGGCGCTTGAGCACCAGGCGGCCGTTCTTGGTCTTCATCCGGCTCAGGAAGCCGTGGGTCTTCGCGCGGCGGCGGTTGTTGGGCTGAAAGGTGCGCTTCATGGTTCCACCTCGGGGGGTCTCCTCCCGGGGAGGAGGACGAACCTTCGAGGGTATCAGCGAGCGCCTGCGCGCTCAAGGGCATTTCCATCGTTCCATCCCCGTCACGAGGTGCTAGATTGATTTCCCCCCCCGCGAGCCTGGCGTGGACTGAGCGTGCGCCGCACCCTCCGCCAACGGCGTGTGCCCGCGCTTCGCCCCCCGAGGCCACTGAAACCATGCGATCCACCGATCCCGCCGCCCTCTGGGACACGCTTCGCCTCAGCCTGTCCAAGCAGCTTCCCGAGGCCAGTTTCAAGGAGTGGATCGCGCCCTGCGAGCCGCTGAAACTCGAGGCCGGCGCGCTCTGGATCCAGGTGCCCAGTGCCGCCGCGAAGCTCTGGATCGAGCAGCAGCTGCCCGAGGAGTTCAACGATGCCCTGGCCCAGGGTGGCCTGGCGGACTTGCGCCTCGAGTTCCAGGTCAACGGCACTCCGGCACCCGTGGCCATGGTTCCCTCGAAAAAGGCCACCCATGCGACTCCGGGGGCGGCGGAGTCCAGCGTCTCCTTCCCGCACCTGTTCAACCGTTACACCCTCGATCGCTTCGTGGTGGGACCGGGCAGCCAATTGGCCTTCGCCGCGGCGAAGGCCGTGGTGGACAGCTACGGCAAGGCCGCCACCCCCCTCAGCATGAACCCACTGTTCATCTACGGCGGCGCCGGGCTGGGCAAGACCCACCTCATGGTGGGCATCGGCAAGGGGCTGCTGGAGCGCAATCCCGGGCTCCGGGTGGTGTACATCAAGGTGGACAACTTCTTCAACGAGCTCACCGTGGCCATCCGGGCGAAGAACACCGAGCCCATGCGCAAGAAGTACCAGCAGAACGACGTGCTGCTGCTCGATGACGTGCAGACCCTCGGCAAAATGGAGCGCACCCAGGAGGAGATCTTCCACATCCTGGAGCACCTGCTCCAGCATGGGCGGCAGATCGTCATCACCTCCGACAAGCCGCCGCAACGGCTGGAGGGTTGCCACGAACGGCTCATCACGCGCTTCAAGTGGGGCCTCACGGCCGACATCCAGCCGCCCGATTTCGAGACCCGCATCGCCATCCTGAAGAAAAAGCTGGAGGACGCCGATTTCAACGGCGTTCCCCCCATCCCCGAGGATGTGCTGACCTTCATCGCCCACAAGGCCAAGGGGAGCGTCCGGGATCTGGAGGGGTTCCTCACCCGGGTCATCTTCCAGGCCAGTCTCATCGGCGTGCCCCCCACGCTGGAGATAGCCCACGCGGCGTTCCAGGGTCAGAGCGGGGAAGAGCCCACCGCGGCCATTCCGCCCGAGCGCATCTATCGAATGACAGCGGAAACCTTCAACGTTTCCTATGTCGACCTCATGAAGAAGCGGTCGCGACAGCAGGTGATCCTCGTTCCCCGACAAGTGGCCATGTATCTCGCGCGGGAAATTGCGTCACAACCCTTTGCCGACATCGGGCGATCCTTTTCCATGCATCATTCCACCGTCATGAACGCCGTTGACTCCGTGCGTGATCGCATGAAGCGCGATCCCGAATTCCACAGGTTGGTCCAGGCTCTTCTTAATAGCATTCACTGATTTAAATAGACTTCTAAAGATGTCCACAGGCTCGCCTCTGCCCCAGTCCACAGCAACCCCCGCGAGGGTTCCAGGAACCCATTCCCGCCCCGCATTGAACATGCTTCCTGGGGCTCTCCACAGCCTGTCCCAAGCAGGGAAACTCCGGTAGGATAGGACTTTGACTCGTCTTTCCACAGGTTGCCCCGCTCCTCAGCATCATCAAGGGTGATTCATGACTCTTCAATTACAGGTTTCCAAGGATCGACTGGATCGTACCCTGGGCATTTTGAAGCACGCCCTGGACCGCCGGGTCACCCTTCCGATCCTTCAGCACATCCTTGTCGATGTGCGCTCGAAGGAGGTCGTGCTCAAGGCCACCGACATGGAACTCGCCTTCGAAGCGACGGTGCCAGGCGAGGGACAGGGTCAATGGACCATGGCCATCCCCGGCAAGAAATTCATCGAGACTGTCCGCGTGTTCCCCGAAGGCATTCTGAGCCTGGAATGCCCGGATGCCGGCGGCCGCCTGTGGTTGCGCGCCAAGGGCATGAACTCCGAGCACAACATTCAGCCCGGCGAAGGCTTCCCCGAACTGCCCGCGCCAGGCAAACAGCTGCCCGTGGTGAAGATTCCCGTGCTGAGATTCAAGCGCGCCATTCAGTTGGGCTCCATCGCCGTGAGCAAGGACGCCACGAAACCAACACTGTCCGCCGTGCTGGTGCACCTGTCGAAGCACCACGTTCGGGTGGTTTCCACGGACGGGTTCCGCCTGGCGGTGGCAGAGGTTCCCTGCGAGACCAGGCTGGACGAAGAGGTTCGCCTGATCGTGCCCAAGCGGGCCCTGGACCTGATTCCCACCCTGCTGGGTGACGAAGGCGAAGTCGAGCTTTGCTGGGACGGCACCACCCTGTTCCTCGATCAGCCCGGCCTGAAGTTCAGCACCCGCCTGGTCACCGGCAACTACCCCGCCTACGAAAAAGTGCTTCCGGCCGAGCTGCCCAAGCGCGTGATCATGGATCGCGAGGCCTTCCTCCGGACCCTGCGCTTCGTGGGGCTGAAGAAGGACGACTACAACAAGAACGTGCGGCTGTTCTATGAATTCCCCAACCTGCGCACGGTCTTCCAGCACCCGGACGAGGGCGTCAACCAGGCCACGCTGCCCTTCACGGGCGAGGAACAACCCTTTGAACTGGCCTTCAACATCGACTACCTCACCGAACTGCTGGAGCGTCTGCCGGGCGACGAGGTGGTCTACCAGTTCAAGGACGAGGTGGGCCAGGGCGTCTTTATGTCGCCCAGCCTCGAAGACTTCAGCTTCCGCTACGTCCTGATGCCCGTGCGCTTCGCCAACAGCGCCACCGCTTGACCCGTACCGCAATCCACAGAACCCAACAAAGTGAGTCTTGATGTCCGAAGAAGTCCTTAGCAAGCACGTCCACACCCCCCTGGAAACCGACAGCTACACCGCCGACAACATCACGGTTCTGCGCGACCTCGAGGCCGTCCGCAAACGGCCTGGCATGTACATCGGTGATACGGACGATGGCAGCGGCCTGCACCACATGGTCTACGAAGTGGTGGACAACTCCGTGGACGAAGCCCTGGCGGGCTTCTGCAGCCGCGTGGACGTCATCTTGCATGGCAACGGCAGCTGCACGGTCGAAGACAACGGTCGCGGCATCCCGGTGGACATCCACAAGGAAGAGGGCCGCAGCGCCGCGGAAGTGATCATGACCGTGCTGCACGCGGGTGGGAAATTCGACAACACCAGCACCGACGGCAAGAACGCCTACAAGGTCTCCGGCGGCCTGCACGGCGTGGGGGTATCCTGCGTGAACGCCCTGTCTTCCAAGCTCTGGCTCACGGTCTGGAAGGATGGCGAAGAACACGCCATGACCTTCACCCAGGGCAAGGCGGACGCCCCCCTGAAGAAGGTCGGCCCCACGGCCCGGCGCGGCACGCGGGTACGCTTCCAGCCGGATCCCGAAGTGTTCAACAACGTCCTCGACTTCAGCTTCGAGATCCTGAGCCAGCGCCTGCGGGAACTGAGCTACCTCAACCAGGGCGTCCACATCCGGATCACTGATGAGCGCACCGGGGACACCCATGATTTCGTGAATGCCGGCGGCATCAGCGCCTTCGTGGAGCACTTGAACCGCAACAAGGTGGTCCTGCACAAGCCCCCGATCCTCATCAAGGACGAGAAGCAGGACACCACCGTGGAAGTGGCCCTCCAGTGGAACGACTCGTACCAGGAGACGCTCTACTGCTTCACGAACAACATCCGCAACCGGGATGGCGGCGCCCACCTGGAGGGCTTCCGGGCCGCCATGACGCGAGTCATCAACACCTATGCGGAGAAGAACAACCTGCTGAAGAGCGCCAAGGTGACCCTGTCCGGCGAGGACGTTCGCGAGGGCCTGACGGCAGTCCTGAGCGCCAAGGTGCCCGATCCCAAGTTTTCCAGCCAGACCAAGGACCGCCTGGTCTCCAGCGAGGTCAAGGGCATTGTCCAGACCATCGTCTACGAAAAGCTCTCCAGCTTTTTCGAGGAGAACCCCCGGGAGGCCAAGGCCATCCTGGAAAAGGCCATCGAGGCCGCCAGGGCCCGCGAGGCGGCCCGCAAGGCCCGCGAGTTGACCCGGCGCAAGGGCGCCCTGGACGGCGGCGGCCTGCCGGGCAAGCTGGCGGACTGCC
Organism: Holophagales bacterium; assembly: GCA_038324335.1. Classification (GTDB taxonomy): domain Bacteria; phylum Acidobacteriota; class Holophagae; order Holophagales; family Holophagaceae; genus Geothrix. Next base: position 5,852 of record JBBQHW010000047.1, on the reverse strand, counting down.
AGGAGAAGGATCCGGCCCTCAGTGAGATCTTCCTGGTGGAGGGCGATTCCGCCGGCGGCAGTGCCAAGCAGGGCCGCCACCGCGCCACGCAGGCCATCCTGCCCCTCAAGGGCAAGGTGCTGAACGTGGAGAAGGCGCGCTTCGACAAGATCCTCAGCCACAACGAACTCCGGGTGCTCATTCAGGCCCTGGGCACCGGCATCGGCAAGGAGGAGTTCAAGGTCGAGAACCTCCGCTACCACAAGGTCGTGCTCATGACCGACGCCGACGTGGACGGGTCGCACATCCGCACCCTGCTGCTCACCTTCTTCTACCGGCAGATGCCGGAGCTGGTGGAGCGCGGCCACCTCTACATCGCCCAGCCCCCCCTCTACAAAGTGAAGAAGGGCAAGACGGAAAAGTACCTGAAAGACGAGCGGGCCCTCGAGGAGTTCCTGTTCCACAAGGCTCTGGACGGCTGGAGCCTCACCCTGCCGGACGGCAGCGAGCACAAGGGCGCCACCCTGGTGCGCGAAATGAAGAAGTGGGGCGAGGTGAAGCAGCTCTACGGCAAGCTGGACCGCCGCGGCTACGGTCGGCCCCTGGTGGACGCCCTGCTGGCCGAGGGCCTGCTGGACGCTGACCGGTTTGTCGAGCGCGAGGGGTTGGAGCAGCTGGCCGCCGCCATCACCAGGCAGAAGCTGGGCACCTGCGAGGTCGAGACCACGGAGGCCGTGGCGTTGGCCGCCGAGGGCGAGGATCCCGCGGTCGTCATCCCGGCCAGCCACCGCCTCCGGGTGGTGCGCATGCACCTGAACCGCCCCATCACCCTCTGGATCGACACCCAGGTGGCCCACTGGGGGGAATTCCGCCGTCTGGCGGCCCTGCACGTCGAACTGGTGGCCTTCGGTGGGGGCGAGCTGCGCCTGCGCCGCCTGAAGGACGTGAAGGAAACAGCCAAGGAGAAGGACGGCGACGAAGAGGCCGAGGAGGGCGCCCCCAAGCTCGGCAAGGAACTGGTCTTCACCGAGCCTGAGGCCATGCTGGCCATGGTGCTGGAAGAGGGCAAGCGGGGCCTGGGTATCCAGCGCTACAAGGGCCTGGGCGAGATGAACCCCGAGCAACTCTGGGAGACCACCATGGATCCCGAACGCCGCACCCTCCTGCAGGTCCGGGTGGATGACGCGGTCGAGGCCGACGAGATCTTCACGATTCTCATGGGCGATGCCGTGGAACCTCGGCGCCGCTTCATCGAGACCAATGCGTTGCTGGCAGAGAATATCGACATCTAGTACCCATGATTTGGCCGAAGGCCAAATCATGAGTTAGAAACAACTTAACGACTGTTCCACGTGGAACCAATCCCATGACTTTCAAACTCCCCATTCTTTTCCATATCTCTGAACTCGGCCCCAGGCCGATTTCAGAGCAGTAGGACACCATGAACCAGAACCGAATCGAACCCCTGGAAATCGAAAAAGAGATGCGGAAGTCCTACCTGGACTACGCCATGAGCGTCATCGTAGGCCGGGCCCTGCCCGACGTCCGCGACGGCCTCAAGCCCGTGCACCGCCGGGTGCTGTTCGCCATGAAGGAGTCGGGCAACGACTGGAACCGGGCCTACAAGAAATCCGCCCGCACCGTCGGCGACGTGATGGGTAAGTACCATCCCCATGGCGACTCGGCGATCTACGACACGCTCGTCCGCATGGCCCAGCCCTTTTCCATGCGCCACGTGCTGGTGGATGGCCAGGGCAACTTTGGCTCCATCGATGGCGATTCCGCGGCGGCCATGCGCTACACCGAGGCCCGCCTGTCGCGGGTGGCCAACGAGATGATGGGGGACATCGACCAGGACACGGTGGATTTCGTCCCCAACTACGACGGCAGCATGGAAGAGCCCATCGTCCTGCCGGCGCGCTTCCCGAACCTGCTGGTGAACGGCTCCCAGGGCATCGCCGTGGGCATGGCCACCAGCATCCCGCCCCACAACCTCCGGGAGTGCTGCCGCGCCCTGGTGGATCTCATCGATCAGCCGAGCATGCCCCTGGAAGGCCTCATGGCCCACGTCAAGGGACCGGATTTCCCGGGCGGTGGCCTCATGCTGGGCACCGAAGGCGTGCTGGATGCGTATCGCACGGGCCGGGGCCGCTGTGTGGTGCGCGCCAAATCCCACGTGGAGCAGATCAAGCGGGCGGGGGATCGGGAACAGCTGGTCTTCACGGAACTGCCCTACCAGGTCAACAAGTCCACCCTCATCGAGAAGATCGCCGAGCTGGTGCGCGACAAGAAGATGGACGGCATCAGCGACCTGCGCGACGAAAGCGATCGCGAAGGCATCCGCCTGGTGGTGGAGCTGAAGAAGAACGAGCCCAGCGACATCGTGCTGAACCAGCTCTATCAGCAGACCCAGCTCCAGAACAGCTTCCCCATCACCATGCTGGCCATCGTGAACGGCCAGCCGCGCGTTTGCACCCTCCGGGAGATCCTGCAGGAGTTCATCGGCTTCCGCCGCGAGGTGGTGACCCGTCGCACCCTGTTCCAGCTGCGGAAGGCGGAGGAGCGGCACCATGTCTTGATGGGCCTCAAGATCGCCCTGGACCACCTGGATGCGGTCATCAAGCTCATCCGGGCCGCCAAGAGCCCGGAAGAAGCCAAGGCGGGCCTCATGGCGGGAGCCTTCGCCACGGCCGCGGCCATCAAGAAGGATCCCAGCCTCTGCCTTTCGGCCATCCAGGCCCAGGCCATCCTGGACATGCGCCTCCAGCGCCTCACGGGGCTGGAGCGGGAAAAGATCCTCGACGAGCTGGCCGAGCTGGAAAAGGTCATCGCGAAGCTCAAGGCCATCCTGGCCGACGAGAGCCTGCTCTTGAAGGTCATCAAGGACGAGCTGCAGCAGGTAGCTGAGCAGTTCGGCAACGACCGCCGCACCGAGATCGTGGGCTACTCCGGCGAGATCCGCATGGAAGACGTGGTGCCGGACGATCCCATGGTCGTCACCATGTCCAAGGCCGGCTACATCAAGCGCACCGACCTCAATGCCTATCGCCGCCAGCGGCGGGGCGGCCGGGGCAAGGTGGGCATGAAGACCAAGGACGAGGATTTCGTCGAACAGCTCTTCATGACCAAGGCCCACGACACCCTCATGGCCTTCACGGACAAGGGCATTGTATACGCCCTCAAGGTCTATGATCTGCCCGAAGCGGCGGCCTCCACCCGGGGCAAGCACATCCGCAACCTCATCTCCCTGAAGGATGGGGAGAACGTGGTCACGCTCATGGCGCTGCGTGACTTCCCCGAGGGCGAGACCCTCATCTTCGCCACCAGCGACGGCACCGTGAAGAAGTCCAGCCTGGCCGCCTACGCCAACATCCGGGTGAACGGCCTCATCGCCCTCAACATCGACGATGGCAACAGCCTGGTGGCCGTGCGGCGCTCCACGGGGGCCCAGCAGGTCTTCCTGGCCACGGCCCAGGGCAAGGCCATCCGCTTCCCGGAGGAGGATGTCCGGGCCACGGGGCGGGCCACCACCGGCGTGCGCGGCATGAAGCTGGCAAAGGGCGACCACATCGTCGACATGGAAGTGGCCGACCCCCTGCCGGATCTGCCGGAAGGCGTGGAGCCCGACGAAAGCACCGAGGACCACGGCATGCTGCTCACCGTCTGCGAAAAGGGCTATGGCAAGCGCAGCCTGCTCCAGGACTACCGGCTCCAGGGCCGGGGTGGCACGGGGGTCATCAACATCCGGGCCGGCGTCCGCAACGGTCACGTGGTGGGCTTCAAGCTGGTCAAGCCCGGGGAAGGGTGCCTGCTCATCAGCCAGGAGGGCATGGTCATCCGCTTCCTCATCGACGAGGTTCGCAAGACCGGCCGCAACGCCCAGGGGGTCGGCCTTCTCAAGCTGGCCAGCACCGAGGATCGCGTGGTGGGTCTGGCCAAGATCGATGCCAGCGCCATGGCCCTTGACGAGGAGGATGACCTAGTCGAGCCTGAGGTGGCCCACCCGGGACCTGACGAGACCGGCGAGCAGCCCAAGTTAGGACTTTAGTCCCGCCGATCGTTTCGGCATGCGCAAAACAGGGCGGACAAGGTCCGCCCTGTTTTGCGTCAGAGGTAGGGCGCCCAATCGCCGTCCAGCACCTCGACCGCCTCACGCTCTAACCTGGGCAGGCGTTCCACATGGAACAGGTAGACCCAGGCCTGGTAATGCTGGCCGCCTTCGAGGGTGACGGGCAGGAGCTCGCGGGTGAACAGACCCTCCTCCACACCTTCGAGGGGATCCAGGTCTGCCAGCGCGGAGTCGAGGTCGGTCTCGTCTTCGTAGCCCACGAAATCGCCCCGTACCCAGCCTTGGCCGGGGGCCGAGGTCGCGGGTTCAGCGCCAGACACCAGGGCGGGGTAGCCCGCGGGAAGGTGGAAGAGCCGACCGGCCACCCAGGCCGCCGTCAGGCCCTCCGGATGAGTCCGCAGCAGCCAGGCATGGTTCGACCCACCCTCCCGGAGCGTTCCATATACGAAAAGGCCATCGGCATCCATTTGGCAAGTATCCCCTGCTCCAAAAGGCTACGCATTTTGGAATTGAAAACAGGTCCTCTCTCCAAAACGCGCAGCGTTTTGGAGCCAGGCTCAGTGATGGGAAAGGAGTGACCTATTCGGGAATCGGGAATTGATCCGTCAAATGGAAGACCTCCTGCCGGACGCGGGCGAAGGTGCTTTCGTCGGCCCGGTGGCGCAGGGTCAGGTCGAAGAAGCGGGCGATATGGTCCATCTCCTCCTCCTTCATGCCGCGGGTGGTGAGGGCGGGGCTGCCCAGGCGGATGCCCGAGGGCTTGAGGGGCGGGTTGGGATCGAAGGGGATCCCGTTCTTGTTGGTGGTCATGCCCGCGCGATGCAGGCAGTCTTCGGCCTCGTTGCCCAGCAGGCCGTGGTCCCGCAGGTCCACCAGGAAGAGGTGGTTGTCGGTACCGCCACTGACGATGCGCCACCCGCGTTCCTGGAGACCCTTGGCCAGGGCATGGGCGTTCCTGATCACCTGGCCACTGTAGGCCTTGAAATCGGGTTGCTGGATTTCATGCAGGGCCACAGCCTTGGCGGCGATCACATGCATGAGGGGTCCACCCTGGACGCCCGGGAACACGGCGCGATCGATATCCTTGGCATACTGGGACTTACAAAGGATCAGGCCACCCCGGGGGCCGCGCATGGTCTTGTGGGTGGTGGTGGTGACATAATCCGCGTGGGGCACGGGACTGGGGTGATGTCCGGTGGCGACCAGCCCGGCAATGTGGGCCATGTCCACCATGAGCAGGGCGCCCACTTCGTCGCAGATTTCCCGGAAGAGGGGGAAGTTCCAGGTGCGGCTGTAGGCCGACGCGCCCACGACGATCATTTTGGGGCGGTGCTGCAGGGCCAGGGCGCGCACCTCGTCCATGTCCACCCGCTCGTCTTCCTGGCGCACATGGTAGGGGATGAACTTGTAGAGGATGCCGGAGCTGTTGAGGGGGTGGCCATGGGTCAAATGCCCACCATGGGCCAGGTCGAGGCCCATGACGGTGTCACCGGGTTTCAGGGCGGCGAGGTAGACGGCCATGTTGGCCTGGGCGCCGCTGTGGGGTTGCACGTTGGCGTGCTCGGCGCCGAAAATCTGCTTGGCACGGTCGCGGGCCAGGTTCTCGATGGTGTCGACGTTGCTGCAGCCGCCGTAGTAGCGCTTGCCAGGATAGCCCTCGGCGTACTTGTTGGTGAAGTGCGAGCCCATGGTCTGCATGACGGCGCGGGAGGCGTAGTTTTCCGACGCGATGAGCTCCAAGTGATGGCGCTGGCGCTGCACCTCCAGTTCCAGGGCCTGGAACACAGCAGGGTCGGCGGTTCGG
>JBBQHW010000046.1:0-22569 GCA_038324335.1 Holophagales bacterium | reverse complement strand
CTTCCGGGCCCAAACTTCCCTTCGGCCATCGCGTCCTCCATGGTTGGTGGTTTTGAACGCGATCAACCTACCGGACTCGGTGGCCACCTTCTACTTCAGGCCCTCAAACCGGACTTACAGACGCTTTTATACACAACCTGGTGCAGGGGTCAGACCTCAGCATTTTTCAGCATTTGGGCAAAGCAAAGGGGCCACGAATGGCCCCAGGTGCTCCCTTTATGGGTGCGGGAAAAGAGCAGCGGGTCAGGATGCCTCGCGACCGTCGATCACCTGGCAGATCACAGCGGGTCCGGGGTGGACCTTCCGCCATGAGGCCAGCTCCGCCATGCCCTCGGCTGTGCCGGTGTGATGCGTCGGGATGAACACGGCCATGCCCACGGGCGCGATGCGATCCAGCGAGGCGGCTTCCATGCGTTCAAGGCGACGACGTAGCAGGCGGCTCATCGGAGACCTCGGCATGAGTTGGGCATCATTCCCCCAGCGGCGAGGAATGGGACCAACTCCAGCAGCTCGGCATTCACGGAAGCCAGGTGGGAACCAGGGCGGCCCGGATGAAGGCGGATTTCCTCTACCAGGAAGGCGGGATCATCCATGGCGTGGTTGATCCAGGCTTCAATGGCGGCTGGGGACGAACTGACTTTCCCGATGCTTCGTTCAATGCGCCGAAGACGGGATTCCAGGGCGCGGCTCATCGGAGGGCCTGCGCGGCGGGAACCGTGGATTCCCATTCGGCCTCGCTCATCACAGACGGGATGAAAAGTCTCCCCTCCGGGTGCGCGGTGCGGACGGCCTCCCAAGCCTTTTCGCTCTCTGGCCAGTCACGCCACGGGATGGAGACCACGGTGCTAGGCTTGGGGGGGCTGTGGTGGGCTTCCAGGGCCAAGAGACGGCGGGCTGTGGCCTTCATGCCGTCACCGTGCGGGGTTCCTGAAGAACGAGCACCCCAGGCCAGCGGGTAAGAGGGCTCTGAGCACGCCAGGCGGCGGCTTCCTCTTGAGAGCGCAGCACCGGCACGCCATGACGTGGGATGAACGGGGCCAGCTCTGCCATGGGGCGATGGTTTTCCAGCTTGGTCAAACGGGACTTCAGATCACGGCTCACAGATCCCCCTTTGCGGCCTCAAGTGCTTGGATGCGTTCCTCAAGGTCATGCTCGGACATCACGCTGGACAGGCTCAAGGCGCAATAGATCAGCACCCGTGCCTTTCCCGGCTCCAGGCGATCCGCTTCCAGCTCCCGGTATGTATGGGCCAGGGCTCGGCGAATGTCAGCTTGGGTCTTCAGACTGCGGACGGCCATGGTGGGTCATCCTCTCAGGGCAAGAAAAGACGCCAGCCCGCAGCACCCTTGCGGGGCTGAAAAGCGGGCTGGCGAGGCGGGTTGCTGGGTTCATCAGGCATGGACGGCGGTCGCGTCAAACGGCTTCCCAGGCTTGAACCCGGCTCCGGTCCCACGGTCGGGGAAGATGATGTCCAGCGCGGCGGGCTTCAGGGTGCTCGGCCCGTTCAAGCCCAGCTCCTCGCGTTCGTCATAGGTGAATACGAATCCGGCTTGGCGCTGGGCCTTGAGTTGGTCGTGTTGCTGGGTCATCAAGCCAAGGGCGATCAGGCTTGAACTGGTCTGCTTTCCCTTGAGTTCGTCCACCAAAATCCCAGCACTTCGCAGGGCGACGTCTGCCAGGAAATACGCTTCGTCGGCGGCTTCCAGCGCGGCGAGAGGCAAGCTACCCAGACTGAACGGGAGGTCATCCCCCAGCACTAGGGCGGCGACCCATACCCGGCCCCAATCCCGGCGGGCGGCGGCTTCCTGTGCCCAAATTTTCTGCATGGGCTTGGGCATGACTCCCAGCTCGGATCGGAGGTTCGTTCTGACGATGGCCTCTTGGCTTTCCCAAAGGGCGCGGACCGTGGCTTCAGCGCGGGGATCGCGGGAGGCGTAGAGGACGGCCTCTTTGCTTAACACGAGAAACGGACTCGTCAGAACGGGCCGGTATTCCTGGAGTTCGTCATACCGCGCGCGAAATTCATCCATCAGGCCGGGCAGCTTGGAATCCTTGCGGATGCCAGCGACCGTTTCAAGAATCCAGGCGCGACTCCGGCTGGTGTCCTTCTGCGCGGTGTCGATGGCCTTCTGTTCGGCCTTGGCCGCGGACTCGATCGTGGAGAACAAGTCTGCAAGCTTTTTTGCCGCGGCGTTTAGTTCTGCGAGTGACATCATGGGTGGATCTCCTTTCCTAAAGGTTGGGTCTTTCCGCGTGACGTTTTTGCCAGGAAGTGTCGCAAACTCACGCGGCCTTCTTCGGCCCAAGTCTCCGGTGCTCGCGCTTGTTGATTCGCTGAATGGTGCGGACGCTCACCCCGAGGCGGGCGGATATGGCTGTGGTGGACTTCCCACGCATCTGATAGATCGCCTCTTCAAGCAAGCGGCGGCGCACACGCTTGCAGAAATAAATCCGCTGGCCCTCGAGTGCTTCCAGCAGGGCCAGGTATGCCACGTTCCCGGCATCGGTGCCCACGGCGGCCTGGAGGATGGGTAGCAGGTCTTCGGGGGTCACGGGGTCATCGGTGCTTGTCTCGGTCCCCTCGCGGGCCGTGGCAGGTGTCCAGGCATCACGCCTGATCTGGTTTTTTGGGTTGACGTTTTACGGGGTTCAAAACTTGAGTCCCCAACTATCATAGTTTTGATAACGCACAGTATGTAACCCTGGGCCTGATTGAAACCATTGATGGTTACGACTTTTGGCTTGATTATGGAACATGCCGCGGTGCTGTTTCCTCGCACATCGTCAAGGATTCGGCGGATTGTCCGACGATCAAATAGAGTTTCTATGGTGCCGGACAGGGTGTTCATGCGGCGTCCGCCTTGCTCACCAGTTCGACACGCCACAGCGCGGAACCGTTAGCGTGGCCGTTCGATTGTTCAAGGAAGAGACCACCAGAAACGGTCCGGCGTGCTCTGGCCAGGATGCGTCCGACGCTGCGGGTGCTCAGGCCCTTGATGTTTATATTCAGGGCTTCCAGGGCCTCGGCAAGTCCGGCGTGATAGTCGTCCTTTCCGGGTAGGGTCCGCTTGAGCACCTGGTCGGCAGTGAAGAGGCTCGAAAAACATTCATTCAGGCTGGCGATAAGCTGGCCCAGGGCCATCCGGGAGGTGTCGGCAGTGCTCGCCAAGGTGGCGCGGGTATCTAGATCCACCCCATCTGTGACCCAATAGACGGCATCCCGGACCAGGCGTGCCCATGCCTCGAATGATCCCCAGGGCTTGAGCTTGGAGACGGGACTTCCCGCACAGTGAAACGCTTTGAGGATAGTCAAGGCGTCTGCATTGAGCGAAGAGGCACGCTCGGCAACGTAGGCCAGCAAGTCGGGATGCTGGAAGTCCTCACGGTCCTCCGGGCGGTCCGTCATGGGCTCCAGGCGTATGGCGAGGCAGCGGCGGGTAGAGTCGGACGCGAGCTGGACGTTATTCCCGCACAGCACCCAAACCGTATTTTGCGGAGCCTCGATCAAGGTAGAGGTGCCGAGCACGCGGTCGCGGTAAATGGTGCTCGTCACCAGGCCGTTAAACTCCCGGCTCCCCGCGAAGTCCCCAACCTCGTCAAGCATCTGGATTCGGGTGCCCTCGCTGATAATTGGCAGGGCCATCTTCCGGAGTTCCACCCCATCCTTGGGCGCTGTGGCGACGGGCAGGTCGCGGGCTGTGACGATGCGCCCGGTCACCTGGGCAAGTAGGCCCTTCCCGGCAGCCTGTCCATTGGCCTCTATCAGCACGAAGGGCACCGGCCCTTGGATCGCATAGCGGGCAGCGGCGGACAGCACAAAACCCAGCCATGCGGCGCGATGCTTGGCCTTCTCGTCTTCGGTGTCCCCAGCCCACGGGAAGTCCGTCACCACATGAAAGAGGCGGTCGCGGGCAGCTTGGGCCTCGGTCATGGTTGGGCGGTCCGGGATGGTTGGGCCAGATCCCAGCGGAGCGAAGAAAACCCCGGTTTCCTCGTCTAGTCCCGGCGAGGTGAGGATGCGTCCGCCGGGAAGGTAAACAGGGGTTTCTACCACGGCTGTGAGTTCTGCAAGGCCAGGGTGCGAGCTGGATTCAACAATCATCCTGGGCAGCCAATCCGGCACCAAAGACTTCCGTGTCTGGCCCTCTGCGTCGGCACGCTGGAAGCTGGCAGCCTTTGAGAGTTGCTCCCGGAGCCATCCGGCGGTGCATGGTCGAATCGAAGGTGTGCCGGGTGGCACCTTGCGCCCGCGCTTGGCGGTGCCCTCAGCACGGTGGACATGAACCAGACCGCCACGGCGCTGGAAAACGGTTCCCTGTTTGGCAAGGGCCTCTTGTGCTTGGGCAGCCACGGCGTGCTCGGGAGGTCGGACGCGGATCACGGGCAGGCCCTCGGCGTCTTCGTGCTCGTCTGCCTCGGCGGGCGCTGTGGTGAGGTCTTCGGCGTCCAGTAGCGATGCCTCCAGATCCCATGCGTCCATGGATTCGGGCACCTGGTCTGCAAGGTCCCAGCCTTCGGGAAGGCCAGCGGGCAGGCGGACGATGCGGGCGGACTTGGCACCGGCAGCAAGGGCACGCTTTGCGGCGTCCTTGGCGTATTTGTGGCCTACCTCGTCATTGTCTGGAACGATCACCAGGTCGCGGCCCTTGATCGGCGTCCAGTCGGCATGGGTGGCGGACTTGCACCCGCCGGAGGTGATACACACGCGGTCCGGGAAGATAAGGGCGACGGCGTCGGCAGTCTTCTCACCTTCCACCAGAACCACGGGCGCGTCCGGGCGCTGTGCTAGGCGATCCAGACCATAGAGCGGCTGTGGATCGTCCAGGCCCTTGGTCCTCCACTCTTTGGCCTCGCTGGGCAGCAAACGATAGGTGAGGGGCCGGAAGTCCTTGGTGCCGTCCTTGCGGTCGTAGCGGAGGTGAAACCTCAGGAGATGGCCTTCCGCGTCCAGGTAGGCCCAGCGCTGGGGATTCCCAAGCTGTTTCCAGTTTGGCTCCGGAGCATCGGCTGGCACGGGCCGGAAGGGGCTTCCGTCCTTGTCTACGAGCTTTTTCTTGGTGAGGGTTTCGGTGGTTTCCAGGCCATATCTGGTAGCCAGGTCCAGGCCAGCATCCTTATATTCCAGCCCCTGGCAGTGTGCCCACCACCCAATAACAGAACATTCCGACTTGGAACCTTCACCAGAAACAAAGTCGGACCACCAGCCTGTCTTCCGGTTGATCTTGGAGTCCCCGCGCTTTTTCGATTCCCGCTGGGGATCAATCCAGCACCATTCATCGCCAGAGACCAAGGCACCGGGGTCCACCAGGCGGACCAAGGTGTCTAAATCGTCCAGGGCGGCTTCGTTCACTTTCTTAAAATCAATGGATGGTTTGGGCATGGGAAAAACCCCTATTTGCGCCGGGTGATTGTTGGGTGAGTGATTGAAGATTCCGTCTGTTTTCGATCGTCTTTGATCGCAAAACTTAGGCGTAAAAATCACTTGATAAATAGTCAGGTTAGAGGTGATTCCAGCAATTCAAGAAGCAAGCGGCACGGGTCGTCCGGGTCGAATGACGGCTCGGCAAGTTGACGCAAGGATCGGAGGCCAAGGGCCTGGGTTATCCCGGCGGGAAGCATGAGGGCCAGGGCGACGGCGTGGTGGTCTCAGGGGTCGCCATGGTTAGGCCCCTTTCCTGAGGTTTCCCGACACGAAAGCCCGGAGGCCCTCGGAGCGATAGACGATGCTGCGGGCTCCCAACCGGAACCATTCCGGACCCGTGCCATCGGCACGCCATACGGCGAGCTGGGCCACAGATACGGTTAGGAAGGCGGCGGCGTCCTTGGGCCTCATGTTCTCAGGCAGGTCGGACGTGGGCACCAGGTCAGTGACGGCGTTTCTCTTGGGTGCCATGGTCACGCGCCTTTTTCGGTGACGGTGACCAGGGCCAGAATGTCATCCCGAAGGAAGAGACACTTCCTTTCACTGATTCGGAAATAGCGGAGTTCACCGGCTCGCATTTTTCGACCAAACCATGCCGTTGACATGCCGGTCATGTCCGATGCCTGCCGCTTGGTGACGTAGACGGCCCCTTCGGGCGCGGCGTTAAGGTTCAAGGGGGAGTCTTTCAGGTTCATGGGTGCTCCAGGGTGTGGTTTTCCATGTGGGCTTGACTCCCCGGCCTACAATAGGCGAGGCGAGTTCCACAAGGGCTTGCTCCCCCCCCTGTCCCGTGCCGACCGTCCAAGCTGGATCGGAACAGGGGGGAACGTTTTTATGGGCTCATGGGTGGATCTCCTACTTGGTCAGCATCGGGTGGGATGCGTAACCTATGGCGGTGACTATTTCGTGAAGGTCGGCTAGTAGCGTTCCCATCGGTCCTTAACGGGGTTGAGGATTCCTCCGGGGAGAGGTCATGTCAAGGGGCAACTCGACGCACACAGTGAGCTGTAAAAACAAACCCATTCAATACTTAGCCTATGGCCTTTCCACAGCCTGTCCGGCCCTTCACTTCGCACCCCGCAAGGCGTTCCCGATACCGGCGGCGATGGTGTCAGAGGCGGTCCGCTTCGTGTCTAGGCTTGCTTGAGCGTAGATTTTCGAGGTGATGGCGATATTGGAATGGTTCAGCAGCTTGGAGGCTGTATCCAATTCCACGCCGGTCAACTTGGCCCAGCTCGCAAAGGTCTTCCGTAGATCGTGGAGCCAATTCCCATCAAGGCCAGCATCCTTGCGGATCGCCTGCCACGCCTTCTGTGCACCGTTGAAGTGCTTGCTCTGGTCTAGGTCGCTCGGCAGGACCCAGGTGCTCAACTTGGGGCGCTTGCCTTCTGCCATGGGCCTTGTGCAGCGTTCGGCGATGTCCTGGAGGATGGCCCACGCTTCGGCGCTCAAGGGCTGCACCAGGTCGCCTTTCTTCTTTGAGGATTTATGGTCTTTCTTCCGGAGGATGCCGCGCTTGATATCCACCTCTGACCATTTGAGGGTCAGCACCTCGGAGAGACGAAGGCCGGTCGCCAGTAACAGCCTCAACATGGCCGTAGCCTGCCAGCAGGGCGATCCCTTGGCCTCAGCACGGGTCAGCGCGTCACCAAGGGCCTGGAGTTGCTCCCCGTCCAGGAAGAGGGTCCTATCATTCCCACTCTTGGCGATGCCGAGTCCCACGGCTGGATTATCAGTCCTCCACCTCTTGATCTTGGCGTTCCCGAAGGCGCTCCGAATGAGGGCGATGCAGCGGTCGGCAGTAACCCCACCCTCGTAGGACTTGTGCTCGGTGTGGACGGCCAGTTTTACAGCATCGTGAAGCTGGATCATGTCATCCATGGTGATGTCCGCCACGAAGCGCCCGGCCAGGTGCTTGGCGCTTAGGGCTGGCTTGGCCTTCTGCCGTTTCCGCTGTTTCACCTCGGGAGGATAGAGCACGGGGTCGGATAGGTGCCGCTCGCGGAAGGTGCCGTCTAGGTGAGTCTCGATCAAGTCCAAGGCCCACCCGATGGTCCGGGGCTTGTGCTTCAACTTGGATCGCTCCATATAGAGGTCCATGAGGTCTTCCCAGCGGGGCCGGTTGTCTGCCGCTACCCGTGCCCGGTTGTTTTCCTCCCGGACGGCACGCGGGTCCTGCCCATCCTTGACCAGCTTCCGGATTCGGGCGCTTTCAATTCGTGCCCATTCCACGTCGGCACCCTCTTCACCGTTCCAGTCGCCAAGCTGGAACCAGACAAACTTCCCGTCCAGGCGGAAGGTCTGATAAAAGGTCCGGCGTCCGGACAGGTTCACCACGACCATGAGACCAGGCGCGTTTCCCCCTACACCTAGTCGCAGCGGGGTTTTCCCAGGCTGTAACCGTTCGATATCTCGGTCGGTTAGCTTCGTGGCGAGAACGGGCATGGGCACCTTCCACGGGGTTTCATGGGTTTCCGGGGTTTGTTTACTCCCCGCCATGACTACATTCCCGTTTCTGCCCAGAGTGTGAGTCTGGTCAATCACCCTGTCAATAACCTATCAATCACTCAGCGGACATATTTAGAGCTATCAGGACACATTAAAAACATAAACACTGTATTTAGGGCTGTTTTATTCTTTCTGATCTTTAATCTATCATTCTTAACTTGTTTTGTAATCTGGAGGTCGCCGGTTCGATTCCGGCAGGCGGCTCCAATCATTCGCTGAACAGCCACTGGTTGCGGAGGCAGCCTGAGCCGCGACCCGCTGACCATGCCTTGGGCCTAGCTTCTACGCTATGCTCACCCGTGCGGGGCCCCGCTCTCAGGCCTGCTCTGCAGGCCTATGCCGCGACCCTCTGACCTTGCCATGGGCCTAGCTTCTTCGAGATGCTCACCAGTGCGGGGCCCCGCGCACCGGCCTGCACTGCCTGCCTGAGCCGCGACCCGCTGACCATGCCTCGGGCCAAGCTTCTACGCTATGCTCACCCGTGCGGGGCCCCGCTCTCAGGCCTGCACTGCAGGCCTATGCCGCGACCCGCTGACCATGCCTTGGGCCTAGCTTCTACGCTATGCTCACCCGTGCGGGGCCCCGCTCTCAGGCCTGCACTGCAGGCCTGAGCCGCGACCCGCATCGGGTTCGCTTCCGGCAGGCGGCTCCAGTCTTGTCTTTTTCGCATTTCCCTGTGGCCAGGTTCCTCTGCCCCTCTATGATAGGCGCCCGCCTTCCCACGAAATCGGTCCCACCGGTTCAGGCTATCCTCAGCGCATGCCTGAGGCTCGACGCACCACCCCCAGCCTGCTCCGCTCCGCGAGCGTGGTGGGCTTCATGACCCTGCTGAGCCGGCTCACGGGGCTGGCACAGACTTTCTTTCTGAGTCACGTGCTGGGCGCAGGCGCGGCGGCGGACGCCTATGCCGTGGCCTTTCGCCTGCCCAACCTGCTGCGCCGCTTCACCGCCGAAGGCACCATGACCGCCGCCTTCCTGCCCACCCTGGCCGAAGCCGAGGCCGCCGAGGGCGAGGCGGCCCTGAAGGCCGTGGCGGCGCGGTTCCTGGGCACCCTGCTGCTGATCCTGCTGGTGGGCGTGGCCCTGGTGCTGCTGTTTATGGGCCCCCTGGCGGGCCTGCTCATGCTGGGACGACCCGAGGCCCAGGGCGCGCTCACCGCCAGGCTGGGCCGCCTCATGTTCCCCTACCTGGCCCTGGTGAGCCTCACGGCGGGCTTCGCGGGCCTGCTGAACCTGCGCCACCGCTTCGCCCTCGCGGCCTCGGTCTCGGTGTTCTGGAACCTGGCCTTCATCGGTTTCGGGTGGACCACCCTGCGCGTGCTGGAACGGAAGGGCGCCGTCCCGCTTGAGACAGTGGCTGTCGTCTGTGCCCTCGCCGTGCTGGCCGGCGGCCTCCTTCAGCTGCTGGTGGTGCTGCCGGCGGTGCGGCAGGAGGGCTTCGGCCTCGCCTTCGGCCTGCACCTGCGGGACCCCTGGGTGCGCAAGGCCCTCCGGCGCATGGGCCCCGGCCTGCTGGCCGCGGGCATCTATCCCATCAACGCCCTCATCAGCACCATGCTGGCTTCGAGCCTCCCCAACGGCGCCCAGATCGTCCTCTACAACAGCGGCATGATGGGCGAGATGGTGCTGGGCCTCTTCGCCATGAGCCTCGCCACCGCGGGGCTGCCCACCCTGGCGCGCCAGGCCGAGGCCCGCGACTGGCCCGCCCTGAACCGCAGCCTCACCCAGTCGATTTCGGCCTCGGCCCTGCTGGTGCTGCCCGCCTCCGTGGGCCTGGCGGTGCTGGCGCGGCCCATCTGCACCCTGCTCTTCCGCACCGGCGCCTATACCCCGGCCGCCGCGGACTGGACGGCCTTCACGCTGGTCTTTGGCTCCGTGGGCCTGGTCTTCGTGGCGGCCCAGCGCCTGGGCAACCAAGCCCTGTACGCCCTGAAGGACTACCGCGGCCCCGCGGCCCTTGCGGGCGGCACCCTGCTGCTGAACGTGGCCCTCAGTTTCGCCCTTTTGAAGCCCCTGGGTACCGGCGGTCTGGCCCTGGCCAATGGCCTGGCCAGCTTCGCAGGAATGCTGGGCCTGCTCCTGCGCCTGCGGCCCCGCCTGCCGGGCCTGACCGTGCGCCCCTTGCTGGACGCCACCGCTCGCGCCCTGGCCGCCTGCCTGCTCATGGGCCTGCTGGCCTGGGGCGGCGCCCGAGTGTTGGCGCTGGACGCGCCCCACAGCTTCACGCGCCTGGCCTTGGCGCTGCGACTGCTGCCCCTGGTGGCCCTATGCGCGCTGGTCTATGGCGCTGCCACAGCCGGTTTCGGGCATCCCGAAGCAAGGGCACTCGCGGAGAAAATCAGGCGGAAGCTAGGCTAGCCTTCGATGGCCACCACGGCGCGGAGTTCGCGGCGCAGGGCCTTGCCCACGGCGTTCTTGGGGATCTCGGCGAGGAAGCGGAAGCTGGTGGGCACCTTGTAGTTCACCAGCAGGGTCTTGCAATGGGCGCGGATCTCCTCCACCGTGAGGTCCTTCCGCAACACCACGAAGGCCCGTACGGACTCGCCTGTGTCCTCGTGGGGAATGCCCACCACCGCCACGTCAGCCACATCCGGATGCATGGCGATGCAGGCCTCCACCTCGTTGGGGAAGACGTTGAAGCCGCTCACGATGATCATGTCCTTCTTCCGGTCCGTGATGGTGAGGTAGCCATCGGCATCCAGGCAGCCGATGTCCCCGGTGTGGAACCAACCGTCGCGCATGGTCCGGGCCGTCTCCTCGGCCTGGTGCCAATAGCCCTGCATGACCTGCGGACCGCGCACCACGATCTCACCTGGCTCGCCGGTGGCCACCGCATGGCCCTCGTCATCCACGATGCGCAGGTCCGTACCGGGCAGGGGCAGCCCCACGCCCCCCACCTGGGGCATGGTGCGGCGCAGGCGATTGCCGTCGCGGACCGCGGTGTTGTAGGTGACCAGGGGGCTGGTCTCGCTGAGGCCGAAGCCCTCGATCACCAGGCAGCCCGTGAAGCCCTCCCAGTGTTGAAGCACGGAAGGGTGCGTCTGCATGCCGCCCGCGAAGACGCCCAGCAGCTTCCGCGTCAGCTCGGGCTTGAACCAGTCCTCGTGCGGGAGCGCCTTGAGCAGGGTGTTCACCGCGGTCATCCAGGTGATCTCGTGGTGCTGGAAGGCCGGACGAAGGTTCTTTAGAGGCCGGGGATTGGGCACCAGGATGCTGTGGCTGCCAGTGTGGAAGCCGAACAGCAGGTTGATGGTGAAGGCGATCACGTGGTACATCGGCAGCACCGTCAGCACGGTCTCTTCGCCGTAGGTGAAGCAGTACACCTTCGTGATCTCGCCCAGCTGCTCCAGGTTGGCCAGCAGGTTGCCGTGGCTCAGCATGGCGCCCTTGCTGAGGCCCGTGGTGCCGCCGGTGTACTGGAGCAGCGCGAGGCTGTCGCGGGTGGGTTCGGGCCGTGCCAGCGCCACGGGCAGGAGGTGCTCCTTGGCCAGGTACAGCAGGCCCTGGTGGATGGCCCGGGGCAGGCGCGTGAAGGGCTGGCCCATGGGGGGGATTTGTCCCGAGAGCTTCAGCTTGGTGCGGATGAGCAGCCGCGACAGCAGTGGAAAGAAATCGGCGATGCAGGCCACCACGATGGTCTTCACCTGCGTATGGGGCACCACGGAGAGCAGCTTGTCGCCGAAGTGATCCAGCACCACCAGCACCTCGGCGCCGCTGTCCAGCAGCTGCTGCTCAAGCTCCCGGGGCGTGTAGAGCGGATTGGTGTTGACTACCACGCAGCCGGCCTTGAGCACGCCGAAGGCGCAGACCGGATAGGCCAGGGCATTGGGCAGCAGGATCGCCACCCGGGTGCCGGGCTGGAGCTGAAGGCCCTGCCGCAGGTAGGCCGCGAAGGCTTCCGAAAGGTGATCGACCTCCTGGAAGCTGAGCGAGGCCTCCATGCCGTTGGGCAGGACCAGCGTCTCGGCCGGCTTGTGGCCATAGCGCGCCGCCGCGGCCCGCACCAGCTGGCCCAGGTTATCGAAGGGGAAGGGCTGGGCGTCCCGCCCCACGCCCTCCGGATAATGCGACCACCACACTGGTTCGGTTGCCACTCGCCCGCCTTCATCGCTGGATCAGGTCATGTAATGGATACCCGCCCATGCAGCCCGAGCGGCCCTCCAGTTTAGTCGCTCAACCTGGATTGCGGACGGGTTCATCCCTTGGACTCTCCTCGTGGGGGCTGCAGCTTCAGGGGTAGATCAGCTGGTCGGTGGCGAAGCCCAGGGCCTTGGCGCGGCCGAGCAGCCGCGCCAAGGTCGGCGGATCCAGCTTCGGTTCCCGGGAGAGAATCCAGAAGTAGGAACGGTCCGGCCCGCAGATCATCGAATAGCGATCGGGATCCAGGTCGATGACGGTGTAGGCGCCATAGAAGGGCCCGAAGAAGGACACCTTGAGGCGCCCTTCGGTAGCCGCGCCAATGAAGACCGCCCGGCCCTCGGCGACCTTCCACTGTCCCTTGGCGGCATCCCAGCCGCGGTTGAGCACTTTGACACTGCCATCCTCCCGCAGGCTGTAGGTGGCCGTGACCTGTGTGAGACCCCGCTCGAAGCGATGGTCCAGGCGGGCGACCTCGTGCCACTCGCCGAGGTAGCGCTTCAGCTCGAAACCCTGGACGGGGCTGATGCCTTCGGGCAGGTGGGTGCAGGCGCTGAGCGCCAGAACGCAGGCCAGCGTGAACAGGCGCAGTGATCGCTTCATGACGGCTCCCTCAGCTTACGCAATGGGTGCTGTGGCTCAGCGCCCCAGCCCCGCCTCGAAGGCCCGCAGCGCGATCAGGAAGGCCTCGGGCGCATCCCACATGATCCAGTGCTTGGCCGCGGGGAAGTGGATGCTGCGGAAGGCGGGCAGGTCCTTGAAGCCGTACTGGGCCAGGGTCGCGGCTTCTTTGACGGGATCCGACTCCCGCGGGCCGGAGGCCAGCTGCAGCACGGGCAGGCGCAGCTGGGCCTGGCGGCCGCCCAGGGCATCCCGGGTCATGGCCCGCAGGTAGGCCTGCAGGGCGGGCACGGGCACCTGCACTGCCTCGGCCACGGTCCGCCGGGTCTGGGCCGGGCCGGTGGTCATGAGGTTGAAGAAGACCGTCAGGGTCTGGTTCTCGTTCCCAGCCAGGGCCACGGCGGTGGGCTCCAGGTAGGCCTCGGGGATGGCTCCCAGGAAGCTGTCCACCAGGACCAGGCCCCGGAAGGCGGCGGGATCTTCGAGCACCGTGCGTGCCGCGATGGGGCCCCCCATGGAATGCCCCACCACCAGGCAGGGCGTCAGGCCCTCCCGACGCACGAGAGCCGCCAGTTCCTTGGCCAACGCGCCGAAGTCCGCGCGCCCCTCCACCACCACCGGGCCGGGGCTGCCGCCACTGCCGGGCAGATCCACACTGAGCACGGTGTGATCCCGGGCGAGCTCACCGGCCACACCGGACCAGACCTCCTTGTTGCCGCCGAAGCCATGGATGAACAGGATGCCGGGGCCCTTGCCTGCCTTCACGAACACGGGTGGTGCAGCCTGAATCCACAGCGTGGCGACACAAATCAGCAGGGCGCGGTACGGCATGGGAACCTCCGGGGTTTGGCCACTCCGATAGCCGTGCAGGTATCGGGATCAGCGAAGGGATTAAAGGATTTACCGCCAAGACGCCCAGGCGCCAAGAAAAACTTCTTGGCCTTTACTTGGCTTCTTGGCGCCGTGGTGGTGGTCTTAAATCTTTAAGCCGCAAAAAATCAGACCTTGGGCGCCTCCAGGCCGAACTCGGCCCAGCCCTCCTTGGTGGGGCCGTAGAGGCTGGTTACCCGCAGGCCCGCCTGGCGCATGAGGACGGTCATCTGGCCCCGGTGGTGGGCCTGGTGGCTCACGAGCACGTAGAGCGCGAAGGCGCCGGTCCAGGTCTCGCCGTAGAGGGCGAAGTTCCGCCCCAGTTCCGTGTTGCTCCAGCTGCCCATGTGATCCAGCAGGGAATCGCTCACGACCCGGTAGGTCGCGGCAATCTCAGCCATGGTGGGCGGAGGCGCGGTGGCGATGAAGCCGTCGGAGCCGAGCCCCACGGGCCCCTTCACCTTCAGGCCCAGGTTCTGCGGCAGTTCCAGGACGGTCTCCACCAGGTGCCAGGCCAGGCGCCGGAGATCCCGGTGCTGGGCGTCCACGGCCTGGTGCGCGGCGGCATCGGGAATGGCGGAGAGGACCGCCAGGGTCTTCTCCGCCTCCTGTTCCCAGATGGTCTTGAAGTCCTCCACGCGACGGAACATGCGCACCTCCGAACTGGATGCTTCAGGCTCTGCTGGCCCTGTCAGATCAGGGGGTGATGAAGACGGCAGCCTGGCCGGTCTTGGTGGAATCCGCCACGGCGGTGGCCACCACGTGGTAGGTGCTGCCGCTGATGGCGGGTGCCGTATAGAGCCCAGAGGGATCGATGGAGCCGCCGGCGGCGCCTTCCAGCACCTTCCAAGTGACGGTCGTGCCGGAAGCAGTCCCCCGGATCGTGGCCGTGAATTGCTGGGTGGTGCTGACTTGGACGTTCGCCGTATTAGGCGCGACGACCACGGGCGTCTGGATGGTCACCAGGGCGGTGGCGGACTTGGAGGGATCGGCCACGCTGGTGGCAACGATGTGGAAAACAGTGGTATCGGCCGCACTGGCCGCAGCAATGTAGTGGCCAGTAGCGTCGATGGTGCCACCGGCCAGGCCCTCCGTGATGGACCAGGTCACGTTGGTGTCCCCGGTGGCGGGCATGACGGCCGAGAAGGTCTGGGTGCCGCCGGGTGCCAGGGTGATTTCGGCGGGCGTGATCACCACGGGGGCCACGACGGTGATGACGGCTGTGGCAGTCCGGCTGGGGTCCGCCTGGCTGGTGGCGATGACATGGCAAATGCCGGGCGAGGCGGGCGCGGTGTAGAAGCCCGTGCTATCGACGCTGCCCGCCGTGGCCGACCAGCTCACGCCCTTGTTGCCGGCGTTGCCCACGCTCGCGGAAAACTGCATCTGGCTGCCGACGACCATGGTGGCCTTGTCGGGGGAGATCGTGATGTTGACGTTGTTGATGCCACAGGCAGCGAGGACCAGGATCAGCATCGCGGGAAGGGCTCTCAGGACGCGCATGGTTCCTCCGTGATTGGATCTGGACACATTATGAGGTCTATGGCAAGACTCGGGCCATTTATTAAACAGGTGTGACGGCGCGTCGTTTGGTCGGCCAGACCTCTCGGCGACGGGCCCGGGCGAGGCGGGTAATGAGTTCGCCACGCAGGTCCTCGGGCGCCACGAGGGCGTCCAAGTGCAGGTCGGCGCCCAGCTTCTTCAGGTCAATATCCGCGTTGTACTCGTCCCGGAGCTGCTGCACGTAGGCGGCGCGTTCCCCCTCGGGTTTGTCGGCGATCTTGTTGGCGAAGACGGCGTTCACCGCGGCCTCGGCGCCCATGACGGCAATGCTGGCCGTGGGCAGCGCCAGCGTGGCGTCCGGATCGAAGCCGGGGCCGCTCATGGCGTAGAGGCCTGCGCCGTAGGCCTTCCGGACGATGACGCAGAAGCGGGGCGTGCTGCAACCGGCCATGGCGCTGATCATCTTGGCGCCGTGGCGGATGATGCCCTGTTTCTCCACGGCGCTGCCGATCATGAAGCCCGGCACGTCGCTGAGGAAGACCAGGGGCAGGCCGAAGGCATCGCAGAGGGTGATGAAGCGCGTGGCCTTGTCGGCGCTGTCCACAAAGAGCACGCCGCCCTTCACCCGGGGCTGGTTCGCGAGAACCCCCACGGGCTGGCCCTGCAGCCGCGCCAGGCCCGTGATGATCTCCCCGGCGAAGAGCTTCTTCACCTCCAGGAAGCTGCCTTCGTCCACCAAGCCCTCGATGAAATCCTTCATTTGGAAGGGGGCCATGATGTCGGTGGGGACCAGGGCGCCCAAGGCTTTCGCCTTGGGCGATACCGCCTTCGGCGGAATGACGGGAAGCGCGTCTTCACAGTGTTGGGGGAAGTAGGACAGGTACTGCTGGCAGAGTTCGATGGCCTCAGGCTCCGTCTGGCAGAGGAAGTCGCCGCAGCCGCTCACGGAGCAGTGCATGCGGGCGCCGCCGAGATCCTCGAGGCTGATCTTCTCCCCGATGACCATCTCCGCCATGCGCGGGGAGCCCAGGTACATGCTGGCGTTGCCGTCCACCATGATGACCACGTCGCAGAAGGCGGGGATGTAGGCGCCGCCTGCGGCGGAGGGCCCGAAGAGCAGGCAGACCTGGGGCACCAGACCCGACAGCGCCACCTCCATGTGGAAGATGGTGCCGGCATGGCGGCGGCCCGGGAACATGTCGAGCTGGTCCGTGATGCGGGCCCCGGCGCTGTCCACCAGGTAGAGCATGGGCACCTTCAGGCGCAGGGCCACTTCCTGGATGCGGATGATCTTCTCCACCGTGCGGGCGCCCCAGCTGCCGGCCTTGATGGTGCTGTCGTTGGCCATGAGCGCCACCGGGCGGCCCGCCACCGTGGCCGTGCCGGTGATGACACCGTCCGCGGGCAGATCCTTGTGTAACGCGTTGGCAAAGAGGCCGTCCTCCACGAAGCTACCCTCGTCCACCAGCAGGCGGAGGCGCTCCCGGACGAAGAGTTTGCCCGCCTCGGCGTTCTTCTCGTGGGCTTTAGCCGCGCCACCTTGCTTGATGCGCTCAACTTCCGAATGGAACGAATCCGACTGCATGGGGACCTCGGGATGGTTACCCAGCATATGCGATGCTGGAAGCATGGCGGATGCAGGTGATGGATCAGATCGGGCGGGCTTTCTCACGGCGCCCTTCGTGCTGCTGTGGACCTTCTACTTCCTGGTCTTCGCGGCAGGCTACCAGCTGTTTCCCGTGGTGCCCCTGCACCTGCGGGACCTGGGCGCCAGTCTGGCGGAGAGCGGCCGTTTCCAGACCGCCTTCATGCTGGGCTCCGGCTTCGGGTCCCTGTTCACGGGCCCCCTGGGCGATCGCCTGGGCCAGCGGCGGGTGCTACGGGTGGCCTCCCTCGCCCTGGTGGTCATCCTTGGTGCCTACGCCCTGCTGACGGTGCGCTGGGTGTTCTACGTGCTCGCGCCCATTCACGGCGTGCTGTGGTCGGCCCTGCGCACGGGCTCCATGGCCAAGGTGGGCGGCATCCTCGCGCCGGAGCATCGCGCCCAGGGGCTCTCCCTCTTCGGCCTCGCGGGCCCGGGTGGCGTCGCCCTCGGGCCCCTGGCGGGGCTCTGGCTGCTCCCGCACATGGGTTTCGCCTGGATGCTGGTCATCCTGGCCCTGGTGTTCGCGGTGCTGCATGTGCTCATCGGTTCCCTGCCGCGGGAGCCGGCCCGGGAAACGACCCGGGAAGTCGCCCCGGCGGCGATCTTCCAGTTGCCGCAACGGTCCGTCTGGGGGCCGGTGTCGCTGCTGTTGTTCCTGGGTCTCAGCTTCGGCCCAATGCCGCCCTACAGTGCCCAGGAGGCGAAGGCCCTGGGCATGGCCTGGCCCTCGACCCTGCTCACCTGCTTCGCCATCGGCATGATGGGCATGCGGGCCGTGCTGGGCCTCACGGGCATGGGCCGGCGCCCCGTGGCCCTGCTGCCTTGGATGCTGGCCCTGGCGGCGCTGGGCTCCCTGCTGCTCACCTTCCTGCCCGGCGGCACGAGCCGCCACCTCACGGCGGGACTCGTCTACGGCGCCGGCTATGGGATGGTGCACACCCTCGTTTTCATGCACATCATCGAGACCAGCCGGCCCGAACGGCGGGGTGCGACCATGGGCACCCTCTTCTTCGCCTTCGACGTGGGCACGGCCCTGGGGGCCCTGGCACTGGGCTGGGTCATGGAGCGCGGCGGCTTCCGTTGGGGCTGGGGTACCGGCGTCCTCCTGCTGGTCCTGGCCCTCCCCGTCGCCCGCCGCGTGGCCGGCAGGCCCCAGCAGGATCTCCTCGCTACCGCGCGATGATAACGGCCCGCCTCTGGCATTCTTGAACCATGCAGGATCTTTCAACCCCACGCACGCGGCTCGTCACGCGCCAGTTCGCCCTGGTGTGGGCCCTGACCTTCGTGACGTTTTTTGCGGCCTTCCAGCTCTTCCCCACGGTGCCGCTGCGGCTGCGGGAACTCGGGGCCAGCCTGGCGGAGAGCGGCCGCTTCATGAGCCTCTTCACCGCGGGCAGCGCCCTGGGCGCCCTGTTCACGGGTCCCCTGGGCGACCGCCTGGGCCACCGTCGCCTGGTGGTGGCCTCGGCCCTGCTCTTTGCCCTCTTCCTGGGCGCCTACTCGCTACTCACCGTTCGCTTCGGCTTCTACCTCCTGGCCGTTCCCCACGGCATCGTCTGGTCCGGCCTGCTCACAGCCACCATGGCCTCGCTCTCCCACGTGCTGCCCCCGGATCGCCACGCCGATGGCCTCAGCCTCTATGGCCTGGCCAGCCCCGGCGGCGTCATCGTGGGCCCCGTGCTAGGCCTGTGGATCTTCCAGCACTGGGGCTTCGCCCCCATCGGTTGGTACCTGGCGGTCCTGTTCCTTCTGCTGGGTGGCCTGGGCACCACCCTGCCCAAGGATCATCTCCATGGCCGGGCGGAGGGCTTCAAGTGGCCCGCTGCCATCGTCATCGCACCCTGCCTGATCCTGTTCTGCACGGCCCTGGGCTACGGCGCCCTGGGCAGCTACACAGCCCAGGAGGGCCTCGCCCTGGGGATGGCCCTGCCCTCGGCCTTCCTCTCCTTCATGGCCGTGGGCATGGTGTTCATGCGCCTGGCCATGCTGCGTCGCGGCTTCGGCCAGCGCCCGATCCGCAAGCTGCCGGGCATGCTGGTGGGCGCCACGGCGGGCCTGGTCCTGCTGGCCGCCCTGCCGGGCGGAATGACCCGGCACATCGTCGCCGCCCTGCTCTACGGCGCGGGCTACAGCATGCTGCACACGCTGCTCAACGCGCGGCTGATGGAGTCGGTGGATCCGCAGCGGCGCGGCGCCGCCTTTGGCGCCCTGCTCTTCGCCTTCGACGCCGGCATCGGCCTCGGCAGCTTCAGCCTCGGCTGGACCATCGGTCACTACGGCTACCGCCTGGGCTGGGCCCTGGGCGCCCTGGCCATGCTCGCGGCGCTACCGTTGGCGTTGAGGCTGAGCCGGGATTGAGGAATTAAAAGCGGAACACAGAAGACACAGAGGAGCACAGAGGACCACAGAGGAAGGCGCCACCTGCCTACAGGTCAGACTCAGCCTAAAATCCTCGAAACGCGCGCAAGCCCCAATAGGTGCGCGAACCTCTTCACCTTCCTCGACCAGCAAGCCGAAGAGGCCGCCTCATACATGCATTGGAACGACCACTTAGTCGTTCTCTGTGTCTTCTGTGGGAACTCTGTGGCCTCTGTGTTCCTGCTTTCCCTTTTTTCCCGGAAGAAGCCGATTCCTTTCTAGGTGCGGCGATGCAGCTTGAACACGCTCGCCTGGTCGACGCATTTGACGAGCATCTCGTCGATGTTCACGTGGTCGGGCAGCATGAGGCACCAGCGAACGCACTCGGCCACGTCGTTGGCGGTGAGGGGCTGCACGCCCTGGTAGACGGCCTTGGCCTTGGCGTCGTCCTTCATGCGCACGTTGGAGAACTCGGTCTCGGCCATGCCGGGATCCACGGAGGTGACCCGGATCTGCTCGCCGTTCAGTTCCAGGCGCAGGCTCTGGGCCATGGCCTTCACGCCGAACTTCGACGCGCAGTAGACGCTGCCGCCCTCGTAGGGCTGATGGCCGGCGGTGGAGCCGATGAAGAACACGTGGCCCCAGCCCGCCTTGCGGAGATGCGGGAGGCCCGCGCGGATGGTCTTCACCACGCCTTCGACGTTGGTGCGCATCATGGCTTCCAGATCCTCGTCGGGCGTCTCCCACATCTTGTAGGTGCCGCTGGCCAGGCCCGCGTTGGCCACCAGCACGTTCAACCCGCCGAGGGCCGTGGCTGCGGCTTCCACGAAAGTGTTCACGCTGGCGGTGTCACGGGTATCCACGGCCCCGGCAAAGGCCTTGATGCCATGGGCCTTCACCAGGTCGTCGGCGAGCGCCTGCACACGCTCCACACGGCGGGCGCCCAGGGCCAGGTGGCACCCCTGGGAGGCCAGCAGCCGCGCCATGGCGGCGCCAAAGCCGCTGGACGCGCCGGTGATGAGGACGATGGGATGCTCGGGACGCATGGGGACTCCTTGAAGGGTTAGCGGTAGTTCCGATGGAATTCACCAAGGTCTCGCACCACCCGCTGGAGCTTGTCGGTGGGCGGCAGGATGGTGGTGCGGAAGTGGGCGGTGCCCTCGGCCTGGCCGAAACCGGAACCCGGCACCACACAGATGCCGGTCGCTTCCAGCAGGGCCATGGCGTAGTCAGAGTCCGTGCGGCCGGGGGGCAGCGTGATGCTGGGAAAGGCGTACATGGCCCCGGCGATGACGTTGCAGCGGATGCCTTCGATGCGGTTCAGGCCCTCGGCCAGCAGAATGGCCCGCTGCTTAAGGGTGTCGAGAATGGCGCTCTTTTCCGCCGTGTACTGTGCGTAGGAAGGCTGGCCGGGCTGCGGCGGGCGGACCATGGCATAGGTGGCCGCCTGGCCCGCGAGATTGGCGCAGAGGCTCACGCTCTGGAGCTTGAGGATCTGGGCAGCCACGTCGGCCGGCACGTTCCGGTACTCGAAGTAGCCACCTCGCACGCCGCACTCGCCCAGGAACCCCTTGGAACAGGAGTGGAAGCTGAACAGCGAGACATCCTCGGCATCGGCCTGGCTCAGCACCTTGGCGAAGGAGACGAAGGCATCGCCCGCCAGGTAGATGTTCTCCTGGTAGACCTCGTCGGCCAGGATCGAGAGCCCGTGGGCCTTCGCGAATGCCACGATCATGGCGATGTTGGCCTCGTCCAGCACCGCACCCGTGGGGTTGCCGGGATTGATCACGCAGATGGCCTTCACGTGCGTACCCTCGGCCTTCGCCTTGGCCAGCGAGGCCTCGAGCATCGGGAGGCTCAGCTTCCAGCCGTTGGCCTCATCCAGGAAGTAGGGCACCATGCGCCCTTCGTAGAGCGTGATGGTGGCGGAATAGAGCGGGTACTGGGGGATGGGGACCATGATCCCGTCGGCGGGTCCGCTGATGAGAAGCCGCAGGATGGTCTGCACGCCCTTGCTCGCGCCATCGGTCAGGAAGATGGCATCGGGATCCACGCCGAGGTGGTCGCGCTCCAGGATGAACTCGGCCACGGCTTCTCGGATGAACCGCACGCCGCGGCTCTCGCTGTAGGCGCCGAGACCGTGTTTCGTACCGGTGAGG
This sequence comes from Holophagales bacterium, assembly GCA_038324335.1. Taxonomy (GTDB): domain Bacteria; phylum Acidobacteriota; class Holophagae; order Holophagales; family Holophagaceae; genus Geothrix. The sequence goes on along the minus strand of JBBQHW010000046.1, from coordinate 1,349 downwards.
ATGGCCTTGGCGGCCTCGATCACGTCCTTGGGAAAGACCCCAGGGGCTGACTCCATAAGAGCCGGGTACTCGCAGAGGGCCAGGATCTGCCGGTTCCAGGTGAGGGCCTGCTGGCCCAGGGACTGGGGGTTTCCAATGTTGCAGTAGATGATCTCGCGGCCCTGTTTCTCCAATTCCGCGGCCCGGGCCACGATGGGCCCCCGCACTGCGTATTCGGTTTCCATTACGGCCTTGCCGAGGTCACTCAACTGGATGGTCATGGCTACTCCAACCCCTAAGTTTACCCCGAGATCCGCATGTGACCTACGTCATCCTACCTGACGTCAAGCACACTGGCCTTTGGGACGAGGGCCGCCCGGCGATAGACTGGAATTTCGAATCCTATCCAGCCAGCCCACCCCTTTCTTCCCGAGGCCTTCATGCTTGGTTTCACGCTTTCCCCAGAACAACTGGCCCTCAAACAGCGCGCCCACACTTTCGCTGAGAAGATCATGCGCCCGGTGGCCCGCAAGTACGACGAGACTGGCGAATGGGCCGTGGATGTCTACCAGGCCGCCTGGGAGCAGGGTTTCCTGCAGGCCTTGGTGCCCGAGGAATTCGGCGGCCCCGGTGAAAAACAGGTGGAAGGGGCCATCGTCTGCGAGGAGCTGGCCTGGGGTTGCGCCGGGCTCTACACCTCCATCATGGCCAACGGTCTCGCCATGACGCCGCTGCTGGTGGCCGGCAGCACGGAGCAGAAGAAGAAGTGGCTGGGCATGCTCGCGGAGGAGCCCAAGTTCGCGGCCTTCTCCCTTTCCGAGCCCAATGCCGGTTCTGACGCCGGGGGCATGAGCTGCCGCGCCGTGAAGCAGGGCAATAAGTACGTCATCAACGGCACCAAGTGCTACTGCACCAACGGTGGTTACGCGGATTGGTACGCCCTCTTTGCGAGCACCGATCCCACCAAGGGCGCCCGCGGCACCAGCTGCATCATCGTGCCCCGGGACACGCCGGGCCTGGTGGTGGGCAAGGCCATGGACAAGATGGGCCAGCGCGCCAGCAACCAGGTAGAGCTCTACTTCAATGATGCCGAAGTGCCCGCGGAGAACCTTCTGGGCAAGGAGGGCATGGGTTTCGTCATCGCCATGAAGACCCTGGACCAGACCCGGGCTGCGGTGGCCGCCGGGGGCGTAGGCGTGGCCAGGGCTGCCTATGAGATCGCGCTGGAGTACGCCAAGACCCGCATCCAGTTCGGCCAGCCCATCTTCGCCAACCAGGCCATCAGCTTCATGCTGGCGGACATGGCCAAGAAGATCGAGGCCAGCCGCCTGCTCACCTGGCAGGCCGCCTGGATGACCGACAACGGCATC
>JBBQHW010000045.1:0-22756 GCA_038324335.1 Holophagales bacterium | reverse complement strand
AGCGGCGTTCCACGGAGACCATCGAGATCTCGCCGGCGACCAGCTGGCGCATCCGCTCATCGCCCAGGTGCCGTTCTGACTCGTGGAGGTGGCTGACATACTCGGAGCCGAGCAGGGCCTCGTTCGTCAGCCCGAACATGTGGGCCATATGCCGGTTGGCGTAGTCGATCTCCCCCTTGGGCGACACCAGGATGATGCCCGCCCCCGTGGCCTCGAAGATGATGCGCAGTTGCGCCTCACTCGCCCGCAGGGCCTCCTCGGCCTGTTTGCGTTCAGTGATGTCCGTGACCATGCCGTGCCACAGCACATCGCCTCCCGCCTCGGTCCTGGGAACGGATTCAATGTGGAACCACCGGACGGCGCCCCCCACGAGGATCCGGCCTATCCAGTCGAAGGGCACTCGCTGGCGGAGCCCGTCAAGGTTGAGCTGCACGAAGGCTGTGGAGTCATCGGGGTGGACCGACTGGAAGGCCAGCTGGATGTCCGCCTTCAGCCGCTCGGGGTCCAGGCCGAGCAGGGCCCCCATCTGGGGGCTGACATAGTCGAAGGCGATGGATTCGTCCGGCCGGCTGCGGATGACGTAGACACCCACGGGGATGCTGGCCACCAGGTTGTCGTACTGTTCCTTGCTGGAGCGCAGGGCCGCTTCAGCCTGTCTGCGCACGGTGATGTCCTTGATGACGCCGAAGATGACCTTCCGCTTCCGGTCGAACTCCGCGATGGAGTGGATATGCCGCACCTGGCCGTCGCCGGGCCACTGGATGCAGTATTCGACATCGTAGGGGCGGTTGTGCTCGATCAGACCGTTCATGGCCGCATCCAGCCGCGCCCGGTCCCTGGGCAGGACCAGGCCCTGCACCTCGGCCGGCGACCAGTGCTCGCCCCGCAGACCGTAGATCGCCTTCGCCCCCTCCGAGGCCCGGAAGCGCCGCTGGACGAGATCCAGTTCCCAGTTGCCGAACCGAGCCACGCCCTCGGCGCGTCGCAGCCGGGCCTCGCTGGCCAGGAGCCGCTCCTCGAACTCCTTGCGCTCGGTGATGTCGCGGAAGACCCCGATGGAGTGGAGGGGCTCGCCCTCCCCCAGGGGTCGGGGCGTGGCGGTGACCAGCAGGGTACGCAGGGCCCCGTCGGTCCGCCGGATCTGAAGCTCGTAGGTGTTGTGGGCGCCCTGGGCTCGGAGGCTGGTCTCGCGGCGGACCAAGTCCTGCTGATCCGGGGGCAGGAAGTCCAACAGGGTCCGCCCCAGCAGCTGCCCCGGAGCGACGCCAAAAATCGCCTCGGCCACGGGGTTGGCCACCACGAACCGCTCCTCCGCGTCCACCATGGCGAAGCCCTCGCCCTGCCGCTCCAGCAGCTCGCGGTACAGGGCCTCGGAAGCCTTCAGGGCCGACTCGCCGCTGCCCAGTGGAAAGGCCTCCAGTGGCAGGCCCTCCACCTCCAGCGAAAGCGGTGGTTCTGATGGTAGCTGGGGCGAATCAGAAGCAGGCATGAGTAGGGCCAGACATAGGGGACCCAGTCTTGTCGACAGTCCCACAGGATAACTGGAGATTCTCACCGGCGGCTGCCCACCTGGGTCACGATTCAGCGATACTCGCCCCATGGCCGCCCTTTCCCGTCCCCTGGTCCGCTGGTCGGCCCTCGTCGCCCTCTGGTCCCTGGTGGGCGCGGTGTTGTGGATCCTGCTGGTGCAGGTCTTCCTGCTGGCCATGAACCCCTTCTGCCACCTGCAGAAGCCCAGCATCGTCCGCCTGCAGGTGAAGAGCGTGGACCGGGATCCCGACAACCACATCACCGACTACGTGACCGTAAAAGAGGGTGAGGACGAGCAGGTGCTGCGCCTGCTCAAGGCCGAGGCCGCGGAACTGAAGGCCGACGACGAGGTCTGGATCCTCCACGCCTGGTACTCGGATGGCCTGCGCCCCACCCAGTACCTGCTGACGCCCCAGCGCCTGCTGCTGGAATACCCCATCCTCCTGCTGCTGCCCGCCGCCTGGGCCCTCTGGCGCGTGCGCAAGGCCCGCGAGAAGGCCGAGGCCGCCCCGCTCCCCCCGGTCCGCCGCACCTTCACGGACGATTTCCACCTCCGCGCCCAGCGCTTTGCCAAGCCAACCACCGAAGCGGAGGAGGAGCCGCCCGGGGGGAATCCCAAGGAGGGCTGACGCCATGGTCAGAACCGATGGGCCCGTTCAGCCCTTCGGCTCCGACCCGGCTTCCGCGGATTTGAAGCTCCGGTACAGGAGCAGGTCGTAGAGGATCTTGAGGCTGCCGGCGAGGAGGAAGGGCAGGCTGGCCAGGGCGGGGATGGCCAGGAGTGGGCCCGCCAGCATGGGGGAGAGGGCGGCGCCCGTGCTGCGGGCTACGCCCGTGATGCCCGCGGCGGCGGAGCGCTCGTCCGGGGCCACCACCTGCATGGTGTAGGCCTGGCGCGTGGGCACGTCCATCTGGGAGATGCTGAAGCGCAGCAGCAGCATCAGGATCGCCAGGGGCAGGTTGGGCATGAGAGGCACCAGGATCAGCAGCACGTTCGAGGGGATGTGGGTGTAGACCATGGTGCGAATCAAGCCGATGCGCCGGGCGAGCCGCACGGCGTAGAGGCTGGACAGGCCCGCCAGGAGGTTGGCCCCGAAGAAGATCGAGCCCAGCGCCCCCGGCGCCACGCCGAACTTCTGGTGGAACCAGTAGGCCACGATGCTCTGGATCACAAAGCCGCCGGCGAAGGCATCCAGGGAGAACAGTGCCGACAGGCGCAGCACCACGCCCTTGGAGGCGTGCAGTCCCAAAGCGCTCGCCTGGGCCGCCACGGGCGGCGCCTCCACGGCCCCGGACAGCCCGGTGAAGAGGACCGCGAGGATCAGGCCCACCCCGGCGTAGGCGAAGACCAGCACGCGGTAGCTGGCCACCGGGGCCAGGCCGGAGGCCTGGAGGCCCTGGGCGGTCCAGCCCCCGGCCAGGGCGCCGAAGGCCGTGGCGAAGGAGCCCACCAGGTTGTACCAGGCGAAGACCCCCGTGCGGCGGTCCTCGGGCAGCACCTGGGAGAGGGCCGCCTGCTCGATGGCCAGGAAGGGGCCCACCTCGTTGCCCGATGGGCTGATGACGCCGAAGGTGGCGGCCAGCACCAGCACCGTGAAGTCGCCGCTGAGCGCGAAGGGGATTCCCGCGGCCACCATGAGGGCCGCGCCCAGCAGGAGCATCCGTTTCCGGCCCAGGCGATCCGCCTGCAGGGTGATTCCGAGCGAGATGAGGGCATCGCCCACCAGGGTGAGGGTGAGCAGCAGGCCGATGCGCCCCTCGCTGAAGCCAAGGTCCGCGAGGTAGAGCACCAGCACGACCGAGAGGAACCCGTACGAGAACATCCGCGCCACCCGCGCGGCGAAAAGCAGCCGGCCGTCAGGTCCCAGGGGGGAATGGCTGCGAGGGAGGGACGGCACGGGAGCTCCGGGGAAAGGGGTCCGCTGAGGGCGACCAGCTGCGGGGCAAGATCAAGCCACCCTGGCCAGCACCGAATGTATCGCCAATGACCGTGAAAAGCTGCCCGGCGCCCACTACCGAACTTGCGCGGGATGGCTCCGTGGCGTGAGCCAGCCCGCCAGGGTTTCCGCCAGCCGGCCAGCCCGCGAGAGGGTTCCGGCCTCGGCGGCCAGGGCGCGCCGGGCGGCCTCCTCGAGCCCCATGGGCGGCGGCAGCCCGGCCGCCTCCCAATAGCCGGGCCGCGACGCGACCAGGTCCGAGGTCAGGCCTTCGACCAGCTCCCGCGCGACCGCGTAATCCGCGCGCGTCACCAGCCGGATCCAGTGGGACGAGAGCCGCGGGGTAATGAGCGGGATCTTCAGCAGCAGGGGTCGCCGACCCATGACCGCCGCCAGCCGCAGCAGGATCTCCCGGCCCGACAGCGCTTCCGGCCCCGGAATGTCCCACCAGGTGCTGGCCGGCAGCTCCAGGCGGGCACCCGCCAGCAGCGCCGCGAGGACCCCTTCCAGGGCCACGGGTTCGCTCCGATGCGCGAGCCACGCGGGAAGCACCATGGCGGGGAGGCGGGCCGCCAGATCTCGCACGATGGTCCAGGAGGCGCTGCCGGCGCCGATGATCATGCCGGCCCGGAGTTCCAGGGCGGGTACCGGCCCGGCCCGGAGCGCTTTGCCTGTGTTCAACCGGGAGAGCAGGTGCTCGGAGGGTGGGCCCTGGGGTGCCACGCCGCCCAGGTAGATGATCCGGCCGACCCCCGCCACCCCCGCGGCCTGGGCGAAATCCCGGGCCCAGCGCAGTTCTGCTTCGGCCCAGCCCGATCCGTGGGAACCCATGCCGTGGACCAGGTAGTAGGCGATGTCGCAGCCCTCCAATGCCGCGGGCAGGGAGGCGGGTTCGCCGATGTCGCCGTGGACCCAGCGTCGATCAGGCCAGAGGCTCCGGGCCTCCTCGGGCTTGCGCGTGAGGCAGCGGACCTCATGGCCGGCTGCCTCCAAGGGAGCATGGAGGTTCCGACCGATGAAACCGGTGGCGCCGGTGAGGAGCACACGCTGGGGCATGGCTGACTCTACTCCCCTAGAGGAGCGGGCTCCATCCACCCCGCGGCCCCGAAGGTGCCTGGTTCATCGTTTCGCCCCCTGGTCAACCACAGCCACACTTAGAGTGCCAAACAAAACCCCGACGAGGCCGCGATGAAGCCAGGCAGGATGCACCGCAAGTGTCAGTTTGTCTCGTGTATCGCCGAAGGCGATACTGAGAGGGAAGGGCCCGCAGGGCAACGTGGTTCGTTGTTCAAGGGGCCTGACGCCGCGGGGCGCCTGCCTGGCTTCATCCCTCCGGGCGAGGGGCGGCGGGGAGGCTCCGCCTCCGCGAGCTTGCGAGCGGGAGGGCCCTGCGAGGCAGGGCCCGTCAGGCGGAGGGCGATGCTGCGTCACCTCCAGCTATCGCGGCGCAGTGCGCCGCTCCTGCTCGCGTTGGGCTCGCAGCGCCGGAGCCTCGGTCGCGCGTAGTACCGGCTACGAATCGACTCGCGTTCCTCGCCTCGCTCGCCCGGCGCCCCTCGCGCGGCCCTGTGGGGGTTTTGTTTGGCACTCTTAGGCAGCATCGACCCTGCGAGGCACCCATGGACATCAAACTCTCCCCAGCCACCGAAAAGCGCCTGCAAGGCGCCATCCAGCGCTTCGTGGCGGAGGAGTACGGCGAGAGCGTGGGCGAGCTGGGGGCCGGCGCCTTCCTCACCTTCTGCCTGAAGGAACTGGGCCCGGCCATCTACAACCAGGCCATCGCGGACGCCCAGGCCTGCCTGCAGGAGCGCGTGACCGACCTGGAGAACATCTGCTTCGCGCCGGAGGCCAGCTACTGGGACACGGGGGCCAAGAAGACGGTCCAGCGCAAGCCGGACCATCGGCGGTAGCATCCGGTACCGTCTTTTTTGCACCGGAACAGGTACAGCTCATGCCCCATTGCATCCTTGAAGCGTCGGACAACCTGCTGGACCCGCCCGACTGGGCGGGCCTGCTGCGGGAGGTCAACGCGACGCTGGTGGCCACGGGACTCTTCCAGGGGGCGGACATCAAGAGCCGCTTCCTGCGCCACGAGATCTTCGCCATCGGCGACGGCGCGGCGGACCAGGCCTTCGTGACCTTGACCGTGCAGATCCTCGGGGGCCGCACCGACGCGGTGAAGGCCCAGCTCAGCGAGGCCCTGCTGCCGCTGCTCACCCGCGCCTGCCCCCGCACCCTGGCCCAGATGAAGTGCAGCCTCACGGTCCAGATCACGGACATCCACCGCCCCAGCTACCGCCGGCAGATCTCTTATTAGCGCCCCCAGGAGCCGCCATGGCTGAACCCATCACCGCCCGCCAGCTCCCCGTGCTCCAGGTGGTGGCTAGGCACCCGGACGTGCCCCGGGACCACCTGGTGAAGGCCGGGGCCACGGACGCCGACCTGGCCTATCTTGAGCGCCACGACCTCATCCGCGAGCGGCCCATCGGCCGCTACCGCATCTCCCACATGGGCCAGGAAGTGCTGAAGCGCCTCTGATCCAGCACCGTATTCCCCGATCGGGAAGGAGTTCCCATGCCCCTGCTCACTCGCGCCGAAGCCACCCGCTACGAGGAGACCAGCCGCCACGCAGACGTGATGGCCTTCGTGGCCGGGCTCCAGGCCAAGGGCGACAAGCGCCTGCACGTTACGTCCTTTGGCGTGAGCCCAGAGGGCCGCGAACTGCCCCTGCTGGTGCTGTCGGCTCACGGCGTGAAGACCCCTGAGGAGGCCCGCAGCCTGGGCCGGCCCGTGGTGCTGGTCATCAGCGGCATCCACGCGGGCGAGGTGGAAGGCAAGGAGGGCTGCCTGATGCTGGTGCGGGACCTGCTAGAGAACAAGCCGGGCCTCGACGCGGGGGCGCTGCTGGCCGATCTTACGCTGGTGGTGGTGCCGCTCTTCAACCCCGACGGCAACGATGCCATCGACCCGGGCAACCGCCGCCTGCACCTGCCCAAGCTCACGGGCCAGCTGGGCCCGGACAGCGGCGTGGGCACCCGCGTGAACGCCGCCAAGATCAACCTGAACCGCGACTACCTGCGCATGCAAGGCGCGGAAATGCGGCTGCTGCAAACCCGGGTCTGCCAGCTCTGGGAGCCGGACCTCACCATCGACAACCACGCCACCAACGGCTCGGTGCACCGGTTCTCCATGACCTACGACATTCCCCACACGGTGGCGAGCGGCCGGAGCGAGCCCATCGAATACATGCGCGAGCAGCTGCTGCCGCCGGTCACCGCGGCCCTGAAGGCCAACCACGGCCTGGACGCTGGCTGGTACGGCAACTTCGTGGAAGACGAGCGCGCCATGGATGCGGACCTTGACGCCCAGCCGGTTGCCCCCGTGCGCGAAGGCTGGATGACCTATCCGCACCATCCGCGCTTCGGCAGCAACTACCGGGGCCTCACCAGCCGCATGGATCTGCTGCTGGAGTGCTATTCCTACATCAGCTTCGCCGAGCGCGTGCGCACCGCCTATGCCTTCATGCTAGAGACCCTGAAGCACGTGGCCGCGCACCGGGACGAGGTGGTGCAGATCGTGGCCGCGAGCCGTGTCCCCCGGGAGCGCATCGCCATCCGCTATGGCCTGGAGCGCTTTGACGCACCCGTGGAAATCCTCACCCGCACGCCGCGCACGCTGGAGGGCGCGCCCACGAGCGTGACGCTGCCCTACCTGGGCCGCTTCGTGGGCACCACCGTGGTGGACCGCCCCGCGGCCTACCTGGTGCCGGCGCCCATGGCCACCCACCTGCGTCTGCACGGCCTCACGCTGCGCGAAGCCGTGGGCACCTTCGAGGTGGAGGTGCCCGTGGTCGAGGGCCTGGGTTCCCAGGAGGGCCGCGGCATCTTGGAGGCAGCGGCCGTGGGCGAACTCAGCGTGTCCTGGCGCCGCGGACCCCGGGCCGCGCCACCGGGCTGGGCCCTGGTGCCCACGGACCAGCCCCTGGGCGCCATCGCGGCCTACCTCTGTGAACCCGAGAGCGACGACGGCGCCGTGGAGAATGACCTGCTGCCCGTGCCCGCCCTGGGCGAGGAACTGGCCCTCTGGCGCGTGCCCGCTCTGGGCTGAGCCGTCCATTCAAAGTGGCGAGTGTCGCAGAGGAGAAGCAGAACTGCCTTCAGCCGATGATGCACGGTGATGAGGCGCAATCGCTGGAATCACTGGCGAGTATTCCTTTCTTCACCCAGTACCTCAATAAACCAGTGCTTTAACCGATCCCTCCGGGCTGTTCACCGGTACCCTCCTTCACAGTTGCGCAAGGCCCCGTAGTCTGGAAACACGCCAGGAGGCTCCATGAGCAATGACAAGCAGGACCGCACCCGCACCGAAACTTTCAAGCTCGACGGCGGCAAGGTGCTGGACACCATCAAGGACCTGATCCACCAGGGCAACATCCGGCGGATCATCCTGAAAAACGAGGATGGGAAGACGCTCATCGAGATCCCGTTCACCCTGGGTCTGGTGGGCGCGGCTCTGCTGCCGATCTTCGCCGCCGTTGGCGCCCTGGCCGCCGTCGTCACCCGCATGGTGATCGTGGTGGAGCGGATCGAGGAGCCCTGACAGGGCCGCGCAGCATGACCTTGTACTCCGTACTCCCTCAGGGCCTGACCGGCGATGAGGGCCGCCGGGATGACCATCCGGCGAGGGTTCCGCCACGCCCGATAGCGGACAATGCGATCATGCCTCGGTATTCGTGAGTCTGCGCTCGTCCTACACTGGCCGCAGCCCCTCTGGAGCCCCCGTGCCCTACCCCCACCTGCTGGCCCCCCTCGACCTCGGGTTCACCACGCTCCGCAACCGCGTGCTCATGGGCTCCATGCACACGAACCTGGAGGAGGCCAAGGGCGGTTTCACCAAGCTGGCCGCCTTCTATGCGGAGCGGGCCCGGGGCGGCGTGGGCCTCATCGTCACGGGTGGCATCGCGCCGAACCTCCAGGGCCGGCTCACGCCCTTCGGGTCGCAGCTTTCCTGGCCGTGGCAGGTGGGCAAGCACCGGAAAGTGACCGGTGCCGTCCACGCCGCCGGCGGCAAGATTGCCCTGCAGATCCTCCATGGCGGGCGCTACAGCTACCACCCCCTCAGCGTGGCGCCCTCGGCCGTGAAGAGCCCCATCACGCCCTTCAAACCCAAGGCCATGAGCGACCGGGCCGTGCGCGCCACCATCCGCGACTACGCCCGCTGCGCCGAGCTGGCCCAGCGGGCCGGGTACGACGGCGTGGAGATCATGGGCAGCGAAGGCTACCTCATCAACGAGTTCATCGTCGCCCGCACCAACCGGCGCACGGATGCCTGGGGCGGCAGCTACGAGAACCGCATGCGCTTCCCGGTGGAGGTCACGAAGGCCGTACGCGCCGCCGTGGGGCCTGAGTTCATCGTCATCTTCCGGCTCTCGATGCTGGACCTGGTGCCCGAGGGCAGCACCTGGGAAGAGGTGGTGCAGCTGGCCCAGGCCCTGGAGGCCGCGGGCGCCACCATCCTCAATACCGGCATCGGCTGGCATGAGGCCCGGGTGCCCACCATCGGCGCCATGGTGCCCCGCGGCGCCTACGCCTGGGTGACGAAGCGGCTCATGGGCGCCGTGGGCATCCCCCTCATCACCACCAACCGCATCAACACGCCGGTGGTGGCCGAGGAGCTGCTGGCCCACGGCTGCGCCGACATGGTGAGCATGGCCCGGCCCCTGCTGGCGGATCCCGACTTCGTCAAGAAGGCCATGGAAGGCCGGCCCCTGGACATCAACACCTGCATCGCCTGCAACCAGGCCTGCCTGGATCAGGTCTTCAAGCGGAAACGCGCCACCTGCCTGGTGAATCCCCGGGCCTGCTTCGAGACTGAACTCGTCTTCGAACCCGCCATCCTCCAGAAGCGCCTCGCCGTGGTGGGCGGCGGCGCCGCGGGCCTGAGCTTCGCCTGTCACGCGGCGGAGCGGGGCCATCTCGTCACCCTCTTCGAGGCGGCAACCGAGCTGGGCGGCCAGCTCAACCTCGCCAAGCGCGTGCCCGGCAAGGAGGAGTTCTTCGAGACCCTGCGCTACTTCGAACGGCGCCTGGCCACCGCGGGCGTGACCGTGCGCCTGAACGAGCGGGCCACCGCCGCAACCCTCGCCACCTTCGACGAGGTGATCCTCGCCTCGGGCGTCCACCCCCGCACGCCGGACCTCCCGGGCATCGACCATCCCAAGGTCATCAGCTACCCGGACCTGCTGTCGGGCCGGAAGGTGGCCGGCCACACTGTGGCTGTCATCGGCGCGGGGGGCATCGGCTTCGACGTGGCCGAATTCCTGGTGCATTCCGGTACTGCGCCCCAGCTGGAGTCGTACCTGAGCGAGTGGGGCGTGGACGTGTCCCAGGGCCTGCGGGGCGGCCTGCTGCCCGCGCCCCGGCCGCCGGAACCCGCGCGGCAGGTGTTCCTGCTGCAGCGCAAGACCGACCGCATGGGGGCCGACCTAGGCAAGAGCACGGGCTGGATCCACCGTTCCGCCCTCAAGGCCATGAAGGTGAAGATGCGGGGGGGCATCCACTACGAGCGCATCGACGACGAAGGGCTCTGGATCCGTGACGGCAAGGACGCCGACGGCCAGTGCCTGGCCGTGGACAGCGTCATCCTCTGCGCGGGGCAGGTCTCCGAGCGCAGCCTCGTCGCCCCCCTGGAAGCCGCCGGCAAGGTGGTGCACCTCATCGGCGGCGCCGATCTCGCCGCCGAGCTGGACGCCCAGCGCGCCATCCGCCAGGGCGCTGAGCTGGCGGCGAAAATCTGAATTTCTGCCACAGATGAACACGGATGAACACGGATGAACACGGATACGACATCATCTGAGTTCATCTGAGTTCATCCGTGGCTGATTCAATCCCAACCATCACTGCCGGCGCCGCCCGTCGCCTCTTCCTCGGCGCGCAGGGGCTGCTGGAGGATCCGGCGCGGCGCGTCACGGCAGCCTCGCTCCAGAAGCTCATTGAGAGATTGGGCTTCGTCCAGGTAGACACCATCAACGTGCTGGCCCGGGCCCACGACCTCACCCTGTTCAGCCGCCTGGACGCCTACCGGCCGGAGCTCCTGAAGAAGTTGCTGGAGGACAAGCGGAGCCTCTTCGAGGGCTTCACCCACGATGCCTCGGCCATCCCCACGGCCTTCTTCCACCACTGGAAACCCCGCTTCGAGCGCGACCGGGCGCGCATCCACGCCCACGCCTGGTGGCAGTACCACTTCCGCGACACCGACGGCGCCCAGGTGGTGCGGGACGTGAAGACCCGCATCGAGCGCGAGGGCCCGTTGAAGTCCTCGGACTTCGAGCATCCGGAGAAGCGCGGCCCCTGGTGGGGCTGGAAGCCGCAGAAGGCGGCCCTGGATTTCCTCTGGCGCAGCGGCGAGCTCATGATCCCGCGGCGGGAGGGCTTCCAGAAGCTCTACGACCTCACCGAGCGCGTGCTGCCGGAGCAGCACGCCCTGCCCTGCCCGGATCCCGAGGGCCACCTCGAATGGGCCTGCGCCACCGCCGCCGAGCGACTCTGGGTCTTCACCCCCAAGGAACTGGCCGACTACTGGGCCAGCCTCGAGGCCCCGGAGGCCAGGGCCTGGTGCGCCACGGCGGAAAAGGCCAGGCGCATCGTCCCGGTGCAGGTGGAGAGCGTCGACGGCGAGCTGCGCCCGGCCTTCGCCCTGGCGGACTGGGAGGCCAGGCTGGCGAAACTGCCGGAACCACCTGTGCGTACCCGCCTGCTCTGCCCCTTCGATCCGATCCTCCGGGACCGCTCCCGGGCCCTGCGCCGCTTCGGCTTCGACTATCGCTTCGAGGCCTTCGTGCCCGAGCCCAAACGCCAATACGGCTACTTCGTGCTGCCCATCCTCGAGGGGGACCGGCTGGTGGGCCGGCTCGATCCCAAGCTGCACCGGGTCCGGGACCTGCTGGAGGTCAAGGGCCTCTGGTGGGAGCCGGGCGTCAAGGCCACACGGGCCCGCAAACGTGCCCTGGACGAGGCTCTGGAGAGGATGGCGAGTTTCGTGGGCGCCCAGGAAATCCAGGCGCCTTCCTGACCTTGCTATTCTCGACCCATGGCACCGTCAAAGAGTCCCCTCCTCAACCGCCTCCACAGCGCCCGGGGCTTGTCCCCCAGCCAGCGGCAGATCGCCGACTGCCTCATCGCCAACATGAACGAGGCGGCCCTCTGGGGCGTGGAGGAACTGGCGGAGAAATCCCGCACCTGCGTGGCCACCGTGGTGCGCTTCGCCAAGAAGCTGGAGTACACGGGCTACCTGGAGATGCGGAAGGCCCTCGTCGGCGCGGCGAAGAAGCACTACGGGCGGGACGAGCAGTTCCTGCAGGCCCCCGTGCAGGCGGCGGCCACCCTGCTGGAAGTGGCCCGGCGGGACGTGAGGAACATCGAGATCCTGCTCCAGGCCGTGAACGAGGACCTCCTCCAGAAGGTGGTGAAGCAGCTGAAGGCCAGCCGCATCCGCCTGGCCATCGGCGATGGCGTCTCCGCCCTCATGACCCGCCAACTCGCGTACCTGCTCATCAACATCGACCTGCCGGTGATGGAGGGCAACCCGGCGGACTTCGCCACCCAGGTGGGCCTGCTGGGGCCGAAGGATCTCCTGATCGCCATCAGCATCACGCCCTATTCCCAGGAGACCCTGGACGCCGCCGCCTACGCCCGGAAGCGGGGCATCCCCGTCCTGGTGTTCACGGACAGCATCACCTCCCCCCTGGCCAAGGTGGCCACGCTGCTCCTACCCATTCCCGGCGAGAACCTGCTCTACACCCACAGCCTCACCACCTTCAACATCCTGGCCCACGCCATCGCCACCTCCATCGCCAGCCAGGCCCCCCAGCGGGCCCTCAACAAGCTCCGCGAGGTCGAGCGGGTGACGCCCTGGAAGTCGCTCCACACCTGAGACTCGAATTCAATTGGGCAGGGGACCGCGTCAAGTGCCCCCGCCATGGCCCTTTGCACCGTGCAGGAGGGGTTTCTATGAGTTTGGAATTGGATGAAAAAAAACTTGACTCCCCTTTAGCAAAAGCATTACTTTTTGGTCATCAAACCAAACCCTTTGGAGGCGTGATGACTAGAAGCTCTGGTAATTCCAGGTTCAGTGCGCTCGTTCTGGCGCTCGTGGCGTGTCCCGTGGCCCTGGTCGCGCAGGGCACCACCACGTCGGCCCTGTCCGGCACGGTCACTGACAACACCGGCAAGCCGCTGCAGGGGGCCCTGATCCGGGTGACCTCCGACTCGCTCATCGGCGGCAGCCGCACGACCACCACCGCAGACAATGGGCGCTACCGCATCCCCATGCTCCCCCCCGGCCGTTATGCGATCACGGTGGAGGCCAAGGGCTTCCCCACGCGGAAGGTGAACGAGGTGGCCGAGCTGGGCAAGACCACCACGGTCGATGTCAGGATGGCGCCGGAAGCGACCGCCGTGGTTGAAGTGGTGGCCGCCTCGGGAACCGAGGAGATGGCTTCCACCCTCACCCGCAACTACCGGTCCGAGGACATCGAGAACCTGCCCATCAAGCGGGACATCGCCGCCATCGCCGCACTGACGCCTGGAATCAATCTGAACGTCGGCTCGGGTACGCGGGTCTCGGCCTCCGGCTTCGGTGGCGACCGCGACAACGCCAATGCCTACCTCATCAATGGCATCAACGTGGGCGACCCCTCCACCGGACAGGCCTGGGTCCAGGTGAATCCGGACTGGTTCGAGGAGGTCCAGATTGGCGGTGTGGGTGCTGGTGCGGAATTCGGCGGCTTCTCCGGCGCCTACTTCAACGGCATCATCAAGAAGGGTGGGAACGAGGTTTCCGGCTCGCTGGCGGGCTACTACCAGAAGGACAGTTGGGGCGCGGTCAAATACGTGACCGACCCGGCCGATCCCACCCTGACCGCCCGCAAGATCGGCGACACTGCCACCGACATGTCCTTGAATGTGGGCGGGCCCATCATCAAGGACAAACTGTGGTACTTCATCTCCGTCGAATCCATTTCCGTCGAGAGGACCCCGGTCGGCAGCCCTGTTTCCGAGAAGCGCTCGACTCCCCGGGCCATGGCCAACCTGACCTGGCAGGCCATCCCCACCGCCACCCTGTCGCTGTTCACCGACTGGGACACGGTGGTCACGGACCATCGCGGCGCTGTGCGCACCACGGCCGGCGATGCCACCAACAAGCAGGATGGCCCGAACCTCACCTATGGCCTGGAATGGCTGCAGACCCTCAACAGCAACCTGGTCCTGACCCTTCGGGCCACGGGCTACAACGGTGTGGACAACCGGAAGGCATATAACGGCGAGGGCTACTCCCTCTATGTCGATACCGGCGTGGCAGCGGTGACAGGCATTCCCTCGTACAACGCCTTCCTCGGCTTCGACACCATGAACAATGCCTACCAGGTGAGCGAGGACACCCGCAGCCGCCTGGGCCTGCAGGGCGCCCTGGACTGGTATATCCAGACCGGAGCCAGTTCCCATGCCCTTAAGCTCGGCCTGGACATCGACCGCTCCAAGGACGATGAAATGGTTCGGTACCCGGGCGGGATCTCCCTGAACGCCTATTTCGATACCGACGGTGTCTACACCGACTATGTGCAGGTCGGTGGCGGCTACAAGTTCAGCTCCAAGCTGGAGCGCAACGCCCTCTACCTGCAGGACACCTGGACCATCGGCAGCCAGCTGACCCTGCGGCCGGGCCTGCGCTTCGAGCAGTTCAAGGGCGGGGACCAGTGGAAGTCCAATACCGTGGCGCCCCGTTTTGGATTCACTTGGACGCCGGACGCCGCCAAGACTTGGGCCTTGAAGGGTCATTTCGGGCGCTACTACGATGGCCTCTCCGTGGCCTACTACGACCGCGCCATTCCTGGCGCCTACCCCGTCGAGAACCGGTATTGGTGGGGGGCGGATGACCTGCTCACCAACCTGGCGAACCCGCTCTCCCAGATCCCCCTCCCCTCCTTCACGGCCGGCAACTTCCGCGACAATGTGTCCCAACAGAGCACCCTCGACCCGAACGTGAAGCACCCCTACTTCGACGAGTTGCAGCTCTCCGTGGAGAAGCGTCTCTCCAAAAACTGGACCATTTCCGCCAACTACATGCGCCGGAATGGCAAGGACCTGCTGGCCCGATTTGACCGGCTGCCCCTCCTAGCCTCCACGACTTCTGTTACCAACCCCCTCACGGGCCAGACCCTGACCTTCAACCGGCCCGGCGTGAACGCGGGAATGGGCCTGATTCCGCATAGCTACTACATCACCAACGATCCCAACGCCAAGCGGACCTACACCGCCACCACCATCGCCCTTGACGGCCGCTTCACCGCCAACTGGGACGTCAACTTCAGCTACACCCATGCGGACAACAAGGGCAACCTCCAGAAGTCCAACGGTTATTCCTCCGGCCGGGAATGGACGGGCACGCAGTACAACAACGAAGGCCACCTGCCGGGGTTCAACGACAAGGAAGCCAAGGTACGCACCTCCTACAAGCTGCCCTGGGGTACGCGTCTGGCTGCCAACTACACCTACCTGAGCGGCCTCCACTATACGCGCTACGTGCAGACCTCCCGTCTCGGCAATCGCGAACGCTTCAACATCTACGTCGAGCCACTCGGCACCAGCAGCTATGATGCCCGCCGCCTGCTGGACGTCCGCGTCTCCCATCGCTTCGACTTGGGCAACAAGAAAGCCTTCGAGCTGTTCGGGGACGTCTTCAACGTGCTCAACTGCGACGCCGTGAACTCCAGGGGTGAGCGCATCGGCAGCAGCTTCTACAACAAGGTCCTGGACCAGGAACAGCCGCGGAACTTCCGCCTCGGAGCCAAGTTCCTGTTCTAGACCCTCCAGAATGAGTTCCAGCGGCGGGGCGTGCGCACACTCGCCCCGCCGCTGTTCCAGGAGTGGATGCATGAAGAAAATCCTGCTTGGCTTCGCCTTCTCCATCGCTACCACCCTGATTCTTCTCGCGTCGCCCCCCAAGGGCACCCTGGTCATCGTGGGCGGGGGCGGCATGCCGCGGGAGATCATGGATGCCTTCCTCCTCGCTGCCGGTGGCAAGGGCGGGAAGGTGGGCATCATTCCCACCTCCACCAGCGATCCCGACGGTGCCCTCAAGGGATGGAAGGAGGACCTGGACAAGGCGGGCCTGCTCTGGGTGCCCCTGGACGTGCGCAAGCGCGAGGACACCGCCGATCCCCAGCTGCTGGAACGGGCCAAGGGTTGCACCGGCTTCTGGTTCTCGGGCGGCGACCAGAACCGGGTGGGCGACCAGATCGTGGGCACACCGCTGCAGCAGGTCGTCCGCGAGCGCTACGAGGCCGGGGCCGCCATCGGTGGCACCAGCGCCGGCGCCGCCATCATGTCCAAAATCATGCTCACGGGCGACGACCGGAACGGCAAGGAGGCCCTCTCCGAATTCGGCCCCGGCGCCTACAAGACCCGCGAGGGCATGGGCTTCCTGCCGGAGCGCGTCATCGTCGATCAGCACTTCCTGCGCCGGGGCCGGGAGAACCGCCTCTTCAGCGTCATCATGGAACACCCGGATTATCTGGGCCTCGGCATCGACGAGGCCACGGCCCTGGTGGTGAAGGGCGGCAAGGCCTCGGTGCTGGGCAAGCGTTCGGTCATGGTCTTCGATCCGGCGGAGATGAGCCTCAAGGGCGATTCTTTCCAGAATCTCCGCATCCATGTACTGCGGCCCGGCCAGTCCATCGACCTGAACACCCGAAAGGTGAGCCAGCCATGAAACCGGGGAGCCAAGGCAGGATCGCGCTTGATCCGTGTTCATCCGTGTTCATCCGTGGCAAAAGCCTTTCTGGCCACAGATGCACACAGATAAACTCAGATGAAGAAGAACTCCGTGGTGGCTCCTTCATGCACTCAATTCAAAGAGGGCCACGCCTGGGCGGATTGTCTGCTATTCCTCTGAGGGCACTGGCCCCTCGGCTCCTGGGCGCGGCGGCCCTTCTCCTGACCTTGGTCCTGCCGGGTCTCGCCGCGGAGGTGCCAGCGCCGTTCCCCGCGGACCACCGCACCATGCACCGCACGGTGTCCTACGCGGAGATGGTGACCTTTCTCGAGGCCGTGGCCCGGCCCGGGTTCATCACCGTCACGGAGGAAGGCCGCAGCACGCAGGGGCGGAAGGTCTTCCTGGTGCGCCTCAACCGCGGCGGCACCAAGGCGCGCTTCCGGGTGCTCTACTACGCCCAGCAGCACGGGGACGAGGTGGCGGGCAAGGACGCCCAGCTCACGCTCATCCGGGACCTCGCGGAACATCCCGAGCGGCTGCCCCTGGACGTGGACCTCTACCTGCTGCCCATGCTCAACCCCGATGGCGCGGAGGCCCACCGCCGCGTCAACGGCGCCGGCGCCGACCTGAACCGCGACCACCTGCTCCTGGCCCAGCCGGAAACCCAGGCCCTGCATCGCGTGGCCCGCCGGATCCGCCCCCACGTGGCCGTGGACGGTCACGAATTCGGCAGAGATGGCGCCGGCTATCGCGCCAAGGGCTGGGCGCCCTGGCCCCTCATCACCATGGATGCTGCCAACCATCCCCTCATTCCGGAGTACTTGAAGGAGGCCGCGCTGGAGGCCGTGGCCGCCGCCGCGCCCCTGGAGGGACAGGCGGGCCATGCCTACGCCCGCTACAGCGTGGGCGGGCCGCCGCCGGACCAAGAGACCCGGCCTTCCACGGTCGAGGTGGACGATGGTCGCAACAGCCTGGGCACCCTCGGGGCCCTATCATTCATCATCGAGGCGGGTGTTCACCACGAGGCCAAGGATCCCGATGCCGACCTGGGCCAACGGGTGGACGGCTACCGCATCCTCTACCGGCACCTGCTCGGCAACCCGGCCTGGCGCGAGCGCATCCGCAAGCTGGCGGAGCGGGCCCGGCGCGAGCCGCTGCCGCCCTTCATCGCCACCAATGTCTTCTGGGTAAACCTCGGCGGCAAGGTCAGCACCGTGAAGGTGGTGGAGATCGCCACGGGCCGCGTGCTCGAAGTGCCCACCGCCAACGCCATGAACGACCTCGTGGTGAAGGGCAGCGTGCCTACGCCGAGAGCCTACGCCATCGAGGCTGCTGCCGCGGCGCGCTTCATCCCCGTGCTGGAAGCCCAGGGCCTGCGCTGGGAGACCCTCGCCGCGCCCCGCCGCGTGAAGGTCGAACGCGTCAAGTTCCTCCGCCTGGAGGAGCCCTACGACGACCTCTACCAGCGCTACAAGGACCGGCAGCTCGCGGCGCGAGAGCCGCTGACGGAACTCGAGCTGCCGGCCGGCACCCTCATCGTGCCCCTGGACCAGGACCTGGCCCGCCGGGCCATCCAGATCCTCGACCCCTGCCTGCTGTACGGTCTCTATGGCTATCCTGGCTTCCGGGAACTGGCCAAGCCCGGTCTTGATCTGCCTGTGTCCCGCCTCTTCTGAATTCGCTCCGGGCCCCATGGCCCGGCCGGAGTTCCCATGCTGCTCCTCATCAAGAATGCCGACGTCTACGCCCCGGAATCGGTCGGTTGCTGCGACCTTCTTATAGGCGGCGGGAAGCTCCTCCGCATGGAGCCGGACATCCGCATCCCCGGCAAGTACTGCGAGGTCATCGACGCGCGAAACCTCAAGGTGCTGCCCGGCTTCATCGACGCCCACGTGCACATCATGGGCGGCGGCGGGGAGGGCGGCTTCGCCACCCGCACGCCAGGATTGCCACTCACGGATGCCATCCGTGGGGGTGTCACGACGGTGGTGGGCTGCCTGGGCACCGACGGCCTTACTCGGAATATGGCGGGCCTGCTGGCCAAGGCCAAGGGCCTCGAAGAAGAGGGCATCAGCACCTTCCTCTACTCCGGTTCCTACGGCCTGCCCCTGCGCACCCTCATGCCCACCCTCGAGGAGGATCTGCTTTTCATCGACAAGGTGATCGGCGCGGGGGAAGTGGCGCTTTCGGATCACCGCTCCAGCCAGCCCACCTTCGAGGCCTTCGTGCAGGTGGTGGCCATGGCCCGGCGCGGTGGCCTGCTCTCGGGCAAGGCGGGAGTCGTGAACGTGCACCTGGGGGATGGGCCAAGGGGTCTGGAGTTCCTGCGCCGGGTCATCGCCGAGACCGAGCTCATGGCTCATCAGATGCTGCCCACCCACATCAACCGCAACCCGCACCTGTTCGAAGAGGGCATCGCCTACGCCAAGGCCGGCGGCTTCGTGGACTTCACCACGTCGACCCTGGCCTCGTACCTGAAGGATGGCGAGATCCCCTGCGCCAAGGCTTTGCGCCGCATGCTGGAGGCAGGGGTGGATCCGGGCCACATCACCTTCACTTCGGACGGTCAGGGCAGCCTGCCGGACTGGGATGATTCGGGCCGCCTGCTCGAAGTCTCTGTGGGCCGGGTCACCTCGCTCTTCCCAGCTGTGCGACAGGCGGTGCTGGAAGAGGGCATCCCCCTGGAGACCGCCCTGCGGGTCATCACCTCCAACCCCGCCCGCATCCTCAAGCTGAAGGCCAAGGGGCGCCTCGCGCCGGGTCTGGACGCCGACCTCGTGCTGGTGGATCCGAAGGATCTGGAAGTCCGCACGGTCATCGCCAAGGGGCAGCTCCTCATGAAGGCGGGCAAGGTGCTGGCCAAGGGGTTGTTCGAGTAGGGGTTCATGCGTCATCACATTCAAAATGCAAATATCACCACGGAGACACGGTGGTCACGGAGGTGGCACGGAGGCCTCTGTGTGCCCTCCGTGATAGGCAGGCCGAAGGCCGCCTCCGGCTGCGCCGGAAGCCAGGGGAGGCGCCTGGCGCGGATCCTTTTTGGGGCATCCGAACCCGGCGCCTCCCCTGTGCCTATGCTCTTTGTCTCCGTGGTGGATCATTAGCGATCGAATTCAATTTTGTATCCAAACCATTCACCCAGATCCTTCTTGCTGATGCCTAACAACCACCCACGCAACGGAAAGGCACCATGAATTCAGAATCTGCCCCAGCCCCAGCCGGCCCCCGCTTCCGCATGCCCCACACCCTCGTGGTGGTGGGCGTCCTCATCGTGCTTGTGCTGATCCTCTCCTGGCTGGTGCCGTCGGGCGAGTTCCTGCGCGTGGAGAAACTGCTGCCGGACGGCAGCCACATCAAGGTGCCCGTGAACGGCACCTACCACCAGCTGCCCAAGACCTACCTGGGCCTCGGCACCCTCTTCCTGGCGCCCATCAAAGGCTTCCTGGACGGGGCGGGGCTGATTTCCTTCCTGCTCATCATCGGTGGCAGTTTCGGCATCTTCCAGGAGACCGGGGCCGTGGAGCAGGGCATCAAGCGGCTCACGGTGCACGTGCGCCGCCACCCCTTTCTGGAGGTGCTCTTCATCCCGGTGCTCATGACGGTGTTCTCCCTGGCCGGGGCCGTGTTCGGCATGGCCGAGGAGCTCATTCCCCTGGTGATGATCTTCGTGGTCCTGGCCCGGGCCCTGGGCTACGACTCCATCGTGGGCCTCGCCATCCCCTTCCTGGGCGCTGCCGCGGGCTTCGCCTGCGCCTTCTTCAATCCCTTCACCGTGGGCGTGGCCCAGGGCATCGCGGGCGTGCCCATCTATTCGGGCCTGGCCTACCGCATGGCCGCCTGGGTGGTGGCCACCGCCGTGGTCATCGCCTACGTGATGGTCTACGCCGCCAAGGTGAAGAAGAATCCCGAGCTGAGCCCCGTGCGGGACATCGACCTGGCCCGGGAGGCCTCCGGTGCCACCCATGCCAGCGACGACTGGAACACCTCGCATCGCCTGGCCCTCCTGACCTTTCTGGCCGCCCTGGTCCTCCTGGTCTACGGCGTGCTGAAACACCACTGGTACCTGGAACCCATCGCCGCGCTGTTCCTGGGCATGGGCATCCTCATCGGCCTCATCAGCCGCATGGGCCCCAGCGACATCGCGAAGCACTTCATCGCCGGCGCCAAGGACATGGTGGGCGTGGTCTTCATCGTGGCCTGCGCCCGGGCCCTGCTGGTCATCGCCAACGACGCGCGGATCCTGGACACCCTGCTGCTCTACGGCGCCGCCGCCATCCAGGTGCTGCCCAAGGCCATGACCGCCCAGTTGATGTTCCTGCTGCAGTGCGGCATCAACTTCTTCATCCACTCGGGCACCTCCCAGGCGGCGCTCACCATGCCGGTGCTGGCGCCCCTTTCGGATCTCGTGGGCATTACGCGCCAGACCTGCGTCTACAGCTTCGCCCTGTCCGAGCTCATCAACCCGATCCTTCCCACCAGCGCCGTCACCATGGGCGTGCTGGGGGCCTCCAAGATCCCCTGGGAACGCTGGGCCAAGTGGTTCCTGCCCCTCATGCTCATTCTCGTGGTGCTGGCCTTCCTGCTGCTGATCCCCCCCACCCTGCTGTTCCATTGGGGTCCGGTGTGAAGCCGAGGGGGCTGCGCCCACTGGCCTGCCTCTTCCTCCTCGCCGGTGCGGTCGCGGCCCAGGAGGCGGCCCAGCAAGCAGCTGGTGACTTCCTCCGCGTCACCCGCCCGGAGCCCCTCCCGGCCCCCCTGGCAAGGCTGGTGGAGGGGTTGGACGCAGCCCGCATCACGCGCCACCTGGCCTTTCTCACGGCCCCTGCCCGCGATGGGCGAGGCCTGGGCACAGCGGGGCTCGACGCCACTGTGCGCTACCTCGAGGCGCAGCTGAAGGGCCTCGGGATTTCGCCCCTGGGCGCTTCGTACCGGCAGCGGGTGCCCCTGCGCGAAGTGCTGCCTGGGCGAGGCAGCCTCCGCCTCCAGCTGGGCCCGCGCACCCTCACCGGCACCGCGGGTCGGGACGCCGTGCTGCCCGCGGTGGCCCCCGGTATGCTGGCGGGGGCCATGATCTTCGTGGGCCACGGCATCCAGGAGCCCACCCTGGGGCACGATGACTTCCGCGGCCTCGATGTCCAAGGCAAGGTCGTGGTCTTCCTGGCGGGCTGCCCGCCCGGCCAGGCCTGGCGGGCGCCGAACCTGGTGGAGAAGTACGCCTCAGCACGGCCCGCGGAGCGCTACGACAGCCGCCTGGCCCTGCTGGAACAGCTGGGCGCCAAGGCGGCCATCGCCCTGGAGGCGGGCCTGGAGCGACGCATCGCCGAGGGCAAGGAGCCCCTCCTGCCCACCTTCCTCGCGGCGCCGGGCGTGCGCGGGTCCGGTGAGCCGCCCCTGGCCCGCATGGCCCTCACGCCGGAGCTGCACAGCCTGCTCGAGGCTGAACGCACCGGCCACGCGACGCTGGTCATCAAAGGCCGAGAGCGGGACATCCGCGGCTTCAACGTCATCGGCCAACTGGAGGGCGCCGACCCGGCCCTGCGCCAGGAGGCCATCCTGCTGGGCGCCCACATGGATCATCTGGGCCGGCCCAACGGCGTGCTGCACCCCGGCGCCGACGACAACGGCTCCGGCGTGTCAGCGCTGCTGGAGATCGCCCGCGCCCTCGCCACGAGTCCGGTGCTACCCCGCCGCACGGTGCTCATCGCCTTCTGGACCGGCGAAGAGGAGGGCAAGTTCGGCTCCGGCCACTACACCCGCCAGCCCCGCTGGCCCCTGGCCGCCACCAAGGCCTACCTGAACCTCGACATGATCGGGCATCCCTGGACCCCCGCAGAGCTGCAGACACTGGTGGCGGAAGCGGGCCTGTCAGAGGGCAAGGCCTTTCTGGAGGGACTGGACCCGGCCCACTTCACGGAACCAGGCCTGGCCTCGACCCACCGGGACCTGGGCCCCATCCTGCTGCGGGCGGGCCGGGGCACGGGCATGTCCCTGCACCTGGACTGGACCGATGGCCGCAGCGGCGGCAGTGACTACCGGGATTTCGCCCGCCTGGGCCTGCCCTTCGTGCGCTTCTTCGGGGACTACTTCCCCGACTACCATAAGCCCGGCGACACCCTGGAGAAGCTGGATCCCGAGCAGGTGAAGCGCATGGGGCGGCTCGTACTGGCCACCGCCTGGCTGTTGGCGGATCGCTGAACAGAAACTGATTTTGAAACCACGGATGAACACGGATGAACACAGATGCAAAGCACTTGATTTCATCTGAGTTCATCTGTGGCTACTCCTTAAGCCCCACTTCCGCGTACCAGCCCTTGTTGACGATTTTGGTGCCGTAGGGGGCTGAGAGTTTCTGCAGGAGGGCGATGATCTCGGCGGTGCGCTTGGTGCTGGCCAGCCGCGGCACGCCGTAGAGGGGGCCCTCGTCGTCGAGGGTGACGGGCAGCAGCTGGATGCGCTTGAGCTTGCCCTGGTTCAGGGTCAGGCGCACCAGCACGGTCTCCAGGGTCTCCCGGGAATCC
>JBBQHW010000044.1:0-23398 GCA_038324335.1 Holophagales bacterium | reverse complement strand
TTCCACCTCTTCGTGCTGCGCGTCCATCCCGAGAAGGTGGGCCTGGACCGCGACGCCTTCGTGGCGGCCCTCAAGGAGGAGAACATCGGCACCGGCATCCACTACCGGCCAGCCCACGTCCATCCCTGGTACCGGGACTACTACGCGGCGAACCCCGCGCATCTGCCCAAGGACGGCCTGCCCCATGCGGAGTGGAGTGGCGAGCGGCTCCTCAGTCTGCCCCTCTGGCCCGGTCTGACCGAGGCCGACCAGGACCTGGTCGTGGCGGCCATCAAGCAGGTCATCGCCGCGGCCAAGGCCCGGACGAAGGTCAGCCTCTGATCATCTCCCGCCGCTCATGGGGCAGGGTCGGCACCGGGGCGTAGACCGTGGCCTGGGGGTCCACCATGTAGAGGTTTTCCACCCGGCCCGTGTAGGCGCAGGCGAACTGCTGGATCTGGTCCGCGAAGCGGGTCTGCTCGTCCCGGTCCCGGAAGATGGGCCCCCAGGTGGGATTGAAGGCGGCCTCCACGACGCTCAACAGGCCCTTGGCCTCCAGGCCGAGGAGGGCCACCCGGCCTTGAAGTGCTTCGGTGCTAAGGGCCAGCTGCGTGGCCTCATGGTCCAGGGCGGCCATGGCCTCGGTGCTGAGGCGGGGGCCCAGCACGTGCCGGCGCGCGCGGTTACGCTTCCATTGGTCATGGAGGACCGAGGCCCGCCGCTGGGCCCGGCGGCGGGCCGTTTCCAGCCGGAACAGCTCCCGCAGGTCGGCGCCCTTGGCCTCCAGCAGGGCCAGTTCCCGCTCCAGCTCCGGCACCAGCAGCAGCGTGCGCCAGGAGGCATTCTTCTTGGAGCGGAGCACGTCGCCGTAGATGTGATCGCCCACGTAGAGGATCTGCTCACCGCCGGCCCCGAGCTGCGCCTCCAGCCAGGCCGTGTGGCCGCCGCTGAAGGCGTGGGGATGGGTGCCGATGGGCACCGCGGCCGGCGTTTCCAGGAAGAACGCGGGCTTCCGGCTGGCCACCACCACCAGGTCGAAATAATCCGTCCAGTGGGGCCGGGCCTCATCCTGGCCATCCAGGAGGTGGCCCATCACGCCATCTGTGAAGGACCAGGCGCTGTTGGTGAGGAGGAAGAGCTGCTTGCCCTCCCGCTTGAGGCGGTCCAGGGCCAGGGCCAGCTGGGGCGACCGCGGGATGAAGTAGTCCCGATGCTCAAGGATCTCCGCCTTCATCTCGCCGTTGCGGTGCACCATGTCGATGGCCCAGCGCACGTCATGGAACAGGTCGAGGTAGTTCCCGGCCTTCAGGAGGCCCTGGTCCAGGCCATCCACCATGCGGGCGTAGAGGTGGCTCTCGGGCAGCTCGAAAAAGGTGTCGATGCTGCGGAAACCCTTGGCGGCCGTGGCAAGACGGCGGCGGCCATAGACCGCTTCCAGTTCCTGCCTTGAGAGGGTGCGGCTGCCGTGGCAGGCCCGCACCACCTGCCGTTCGCGGTTGAGCTTCAGCAGGTTGCCGCGCAGTCCGTCCAGCACCAGGCCCCGCACGGCGAAGGCCGGATCGTAGTCCTGTTCCAGGAGCCAGGGCGAGTACTGGTGATCCCGCACCAGCAGCCGCGCTGCCTTCTTGAAGGCCAGTTCATCGATGTCCGGGGAACGGTACCGGGCCAGGGTGTGATCCATGTCGAAGCCGATGGCGCGAATCTCGCCCAGGGGCAGGGTGCGCAGCGCGTAGAGCTTGTGCCCCGGCGGCAGCCGGTCATCCGCCTCCGTCAGCGGCGGCGCGGCAAGCAGGGCGGGGTCCCAAGAGTTCATGACGTGAGGTTGCTCCAGATGCAAGCCAGAAGAAGATATCCACAGATTTCACAGATTCACACAGATTCTGAAAAGTAGAAATCTGTGCAATCTGTGGAATCTGTGGACCTAGTTTTTTTCAGTTTCTTCGTTACCGATGCCGTGCGTGATGCTCTGGTGCCCGAACACCTCGAAGGCCAGCCGCCGGAACCGCTCGCTGTGGCCCCAGTCCTTCTCCTGGTCCATCCAGAGCTTGTAGTGGATGAGTTCGTGCTCCAGGATCCGCTGCTGCACCGCCTCGGGATCATGGCAATTCATCCCGCACACCTGCTGCGGCCAGGGCCAGTCCCGGCGGCGCAGCAGAGGGATGCTGAGTCGGATTTCGGGATGCCACTTGCCGCGGGAATCCTTCTCAATCACGAAGAGCCCGGCGCAGCGCGCCATGCGGGGCGACCAGAGCACCGGTGGCGGCGCCAACTCCCAACCCGCCTCCCGGAGGATGGCCTGGGCGCGGTGGCGGAGGGTGATCATGGGCCCAGTTTGGAGCCGATTCGACCTTCTCGGGTCCCCTCGGTGGCAACCACGAGTACCTCCGGATCGAAGTTAATGGGTCCTCTGGACTTCCTAGAATCCTGCCCTTGGTACCGCCTGCCGGCGGCGACCAGCGCGGGCCTGCCTACGGGGGCGGCCTATGACCTCCAGGGCAACCTGACCAGGGTCTTCGAGACGCCGACCAACTGGAACCCAGTGCTGATCTCCATGACCTATGACGCGCTGGGACGGATTCTGAGCTTGGCGAGCAGCCGGACCGGGATCACCGAGACTTACCAGTACACGGCGGAGGGCTTGCGGACGGTGGTCCAGGAATCCAGCGGGACCACCCTTCAGAAAACCCGGGTGAATCTCTACGACGACACGCGGCGCCTGGTTGCTCAGTACGAAAAGGCGGCGGCAGGGACGCTGACCTGGAAGCGGGACATCCTCTACCTGGGAACTCGCGAGGCGGCCGAATTCGACAGTGTGGGCATGCATGTCACCATGGTCGATCATCTCGGCAGTCCCCGGATAGGCACCGGTCCGGGCGGTGTCCCGCCCAAGTAAGATTTCAAGCCAGGTGTTTTCAGGGCATGGGATGGGGAGGATGGCTACGGATGAGGGTTCAGCCCTTGCGTAGCCGTGAAAGTGTATTACACTAAATGTCGAAGGGGCATTCATGAACCCCAAGCAACCCAAGCTGAGATGGACCCCGGATGCGGAGGAATACATCCTCCTCAAGCATCGCGTCAGACGAGAAACCTTGGACGCTCTGATGGACGCCGAGGACCTTTCGATGGTGAGTAGCCGCCTGGGGCGCGTGATGCTCCAGGGAACCGTCAACGGGAAGTGCTACCGGGTGATTGTGGAATTGGTGGATCGCAAGGAATGGACATTCGAGCCGGTGACTGGGTATCGCTACAGCGCCGGGGATCAGAAGAAAGGAGGGAACTCATGAGCAAGGTGACCAAGAAGGGAATCAACTGGGAGGAAGTCATCCAGGAGGCTGGTGAGCTTCCGAAGGGGCATTCCAAGAAGCCGTTTGTTGAGCGTGCGGCTGAAGCTGAAGGCTGGGCGAAGGAGCTGAAGGGCGCTCCAGCAGGACGCCCCATCGTGCGTATGGGACGCCCCAGCAAGACCACGGCGAAGGTAGAGACGGAACTGGTGACATTCCGAACAGACAAGCTGGAGAAGGAAGCTCTGGAGGCTCTGGCAGAGGCTCAGGGGCGGAGCCTGTCTGATCTGCTTCGTGATGTAACCCATGATCTGGTGTCCACCTTCAAGGCAGGTCAGAAGACTGTCAAAGCCAGGGCGTAGCTTAAGAAGAGGTCATGTCAGGGGGTCTTGGTCGTTAGACTAAGACCCTGTTCTTTGAAATGGTGCACTGCGTAGTGGTTCGCGGTTTGCCTGCCGGCTCAATTACATGCAGGCTCGGTTCTATGTGCCCTGGTTCGGGCGCTTCGCAAGCCCCGATCCAGCGCGCGACCAACACTTCGAAGACACCCAGAGCTGGAATATCTACAGCTATGTGCGGAACAATCCGATCATGAGCACTGATCCGACGGGGATGGAGGTCGGTACACCTTATGCCTATGACAAAGAGGAATTCCTAAATTCAGGGCGTCATCATGACGTCCTCCCGGAAAACCCGACCAATGACAATGGGGGTCCTCCCCCTGTTTTTTGGGCAAGGATCCTGGCCGAGCGCCTACTTCCTCGCTTGTTCGTGGGCTCGGTTGTGTTTGTAGGGGCCGATGAGGAGGTTGGGGCCCTGGTCGGCGATGCCCGCTTCCAGGGTTTCGGCGCCCAGGTAGAACTGGTGATGCAGGTAGGAGAGGGGGGGAGCGCCCAGCTCGGGGAAGCTGCGCAGCACGGCGAAAACGAGGTGGACGAAGGCGTCGATGCCTTGGTACTGGGTGGCTGCGGCGCGATCCAGCAGCAGGTTGTCCTCGTGCCGGTTGAGGGGACGGGAGTAGAAGATAGTCCGGCCATCGAAGGAGAGGTGCGAGGCCTCGGTGGCGATCGCGTAGACCTTGCCCTTGTCCGTGACGTCGAACTTGAAGGCCGTGTCTTTCTTGAAGGCGGCCAGCAGCGCCTGGAATTTCGGATGGCTGAGATACGAGGCCCCGAAGTTGATCTTCTTGACGGCGGGCCGGCCTTCGCCCGCGGTGGGGCCGTACATCATATGGTTGTAGCGCAGGGCCTCCTGGCGCTCCGCAGGCGTCTGGCGCTTCTCCTTGACCTTCTTGGGTGGTTTGCCAGGCTTGTCAGTCATGGGGTTCCTCGTTGCCCGCGGTGGTCGGCTGAAGGGCTGGCTTCGGGACCAGGGAAAGCGCTCACGGCGTGGTCAGGGAAGTGACGGTACCAGTGGTGGTGACGCTGCGCAGGATGTGGTTGTAGGTATCCGCAACGACCAGGTTGCCGGCGGGAGTGGCGGCGATGCCGCAGGGGAGGTAGAACAGGGCGGCGTTGCCGCTGCCATCGGCGTTGCCAGCGCTGCCCGATCCGGCCATCAGGAACACGGTGCCATCCGGCGTGATGCGCCGGATCGCGTGATTGTGGGTATCGGCCACCCACAGGATGCCCGCGGCATCCAGGGTGATCGCCACGGGCAGGTTGAACAGGGCCGTGGTGGCGCTGCCATCCAGGAAGCCGTGGTTATTGGCCTGCCCGGAGAAGGTGCTGACCACGGCGCCGGTGCTGATGGCCCGGATGCAGGAGTTGCCGTAGTCCGCGACGTACAGGGTACCGTTCGGGGCCAGGGCGAGGCCATTGGGTTCGATGAAACGGGCACTGCTGCCCGTGCCGTTGACCAGTCCGGGGCTAGCAGCGGTGCCGGCGAAGGTGCTGACGGAGCCATTCACGGCCAGGAGCCGGATGGTGTGATTCTGCGTGTCGGCGATGTAGATGGCGCCGGTGCCAGCCACGGCGACGCCGAAGGGGGCGTTGAAGCGGGCCAGGGTCGTGCCATCGGCGGATCCCGGCAGACCCGGGGAGCCGGCCAGGGTCGTCACGACACCGCCCTGAGTGACTCGACGGATGGTGTGGTTGCCGGTGTCCGCGACCACCAAATTCCCGGCGGGATCCAGGGCGAGGCCGCCGGGGTTGTTGAAGCGGGCTCCGCTGCCGGTGCCATCGCTGGAGCCCGGCAGGCCGGAACTGCCGGCCAGCAGGGTCTTCTGGTTCGAGGTGCTCACCTTCCAGATGGTGTGATCACCCGCATCAGCGATGAACAGGTTACCGGTGGCATCCACGGCAATGCCCGTGGGGGAATTGAAGGAGACGGCTGCGAGCACCGTCAAGGTCGCAGGAGAACTGGTAATCGAACCGATGGGGTTGACCACGGTCACGGTGTAGGACCCGGCGTCCGTCACCTTGGGATTGGGAATGGTGTAGGTGGAACCCAGGGCCCCCAGGATGTCGGTGCCATTCTTGGTCCACTGGTATCTCAGCACGGGGGCGCCGGTGGTGGTGACCACCAGACTGACCGGGCGGCCCGTGACGGTGGTGGTGTCCGAAGGTGCCATGGTGAAGACGGGGGGCTGCCCGGGGTCATTGACGTGGGAGGAACTCTTGTGACAGCCGGCGCCAAGGGCCAGGAGCAGCACCGGGAGCAGGATGAAACGGAGGCTTCGCAACCTTGGCATGAGCTGACCCGCCGCGGCGAACGCTGCTCGCTGTGGGTTAGGCATTCCCCCCAGACTGGGGAATTCCAGGAACATTGAACCTCCAAGACAAGAAGACCCCGAAGGGCAAAGCCTAGTTTAGCGGTGAATCGGGTCGCTCTCCGAACAGGGAGGATCCCATGAATGGTGGAGGCTCGTCCGGGAAGGTTCCTGGCCGGGCCGTCTCAGAATTCAAAGGTGGGCCCGCTGAGGGTCTGGGCGTCGAGGATCTGCCCCTGGGCATCCAGGGTGACGAGGCCCTGGGCCTGGCGGGGGGTCAGCTGGCTGAGCTGCGCGAGGGCCTGGCCCCTCAGTTCGGCATTGCCACCTTCGGCGCTTTCGAAGAACACGGCCCCCACGCGGTAGGTCTGTTTGGCCTCCGGGAGCAGATGCAGGTCGCGCAGCTGCCGGTCGTCCACCGGGCTGGGGGCGTCCGTCATGAGGCAGCGGGCCTGGGCAGTCTTGGGGAAGGCGATGACTTCGCGGATGTTGTCCATCCCCGCCAGCAGCATCACGAGGCGATCGAGGCCCAGGGCCAGGCCGCCGTGGGGCGGGGCGCCGAAGGCCAGGGCATCCAGCAGGTAGCCGAACTTCGCGCGGGCTTCCGTTTCGCTTATGCCGATGGTGCGGAACAGGAGGCTTTGCGTGTCCGCATCGTGGATGCGGATGCTGCCCCCGCCCAGCTCGTAGCCATTGAGCACCAGATCGTAGGCCACGGCCCGGCAGGCCCCGGGATCGGTCTGCAGGAGGTCGAGATCGTCCGGATGCGGGCTGGTGAAGGGGTGGTGACAGGCCACGAAGCGCCGTTCGTTCGCATCCCACTCCAGGAGGGGGAAATCCACCACCCACAGGAACGCGTACGCGTTCTTGTCGTGGAAAAGAAGGGTAAGGGCTGGATCTGTTTCGATGGCAGCCAGCTTCGTCGCGATCTTCAGGCGGAGATCGCCCAGCACCCGGGAAGTCTGTGCGTCGGTGCCCACGGCAAACACCATGAGCCCTTCCCCGCTGGCTCTGAAGTGGTCCCGCAGGGCCACTTCAGAGCCCCCATCGAGGAATTTCTTGAAGCTGGAGGACAGGCCCTCCTTGCCCCACTTGGCGTAGGGCAGGCCGCCGGCGCCGAGCTGCCTGGCCACTTCCTGCAGCTCGTCGAGCTGCTTGCGACTGGTGGCCCCGGCGGCCTCGCCGGGGAAGAACAGGGCGCGGACGCGGCGCTGCCCCTGGGAGTCGGCGGCCGAGCGGAAGAGGTTGAATTCGCTGGCGGCGAAAAGTGAAGTCACGTCCTGGATCTTGAGCTGGCAGCGGAGGTCGGGCTTGTCGGAGCCGTACCACGCCATGGCGTCCCGGTAGGGCAGGCGCGGGAAGGGGGGCACGGCCTGCCGGCCCACCAGGGGGCAGATCTCCACCATCAGGCCCTCGATCATGGCCTGGATGTCCTCCTCGCGCACGAAGCTCATCTCGATATCGATCTGCGTGAACTCGGGCTGACGGTCGGCGCGCAGGTCCTCGTCCCGGAAGCAGCGGCAGATCTGCACGTAGCGCTCGAAGCCCGAGACCTGGAGCATCTGCTTGTAGAGCTGGGGGCTCTGGGGCAGTGCGAAGAACTGGCCGGCGTGCACGCGGCTGGGTACCAGGTAGTCCCGGGCGCCTTCGGGGGTGGACTTGCCGAGGATGGGGGTCTCCACCTCGATGAAATCGTTCTTCCGAAAGTAGTTGCGGACGACGTTGGTGGTCTCGCTACGGAGGAGCATGTTGCGCTGCAACTGCTCGCGGCGCAGGTCCAGGAAGCGGTAGCTGAGGCGCAGGTCCTCGCCCACGCCCTCGTCCTCGAGCGGGAAGGGCAGGGGCGCGGCGGTGTTGAGGATGCGCAGCCCCGTGAGGCGGATCTCCACATCGCCCGTGGCCATGTTGGGATTCTTGCTTTCGCGTTCGGCCACCACGCCTTCGGCCGCCAGCACGAACTCGCTGCGCACGGCCTTGAGCCGGGCCAGCAGTTCCGGGTCGGCGGTCTCTTCGTTGACCACCAGTTGCACCAGGCCCCAGCGGTCGCGGAGATCGAGGAAGATCAGGGAACCGAGGTTGCGGACCCGGCGGCACCAGCCCAACAGGCGCACGGTCTGCCCCACATGGTCGAGGCGCAGGTCGCCGTTGCGGTGGGTGCGTTGGAAGTCGCCGAGCCGATCGAGTTTCATAGCCCTACAGGATCGCATCCCGGAGGGCAGCGCTCAAGACTGGGAACCGCGAAAGGCCCGAAAAGACGCGAACAAAGGACCGTGGGTCCACAGATTCCACCGATTCACACAGATTAAGGGCCTGATCAACAATATTGATTCACCGCGGAGACACAGAGCATGGGCCCACAGGAGGCGCCAGGCTCGGATGCCCCCAAATGGAATCCGGGCCTGGCGCCTCCTGTGGCTTCCGGCTTCGCCGGAAGCGGCCTTCGGCCGGCCCATGCTGGAGAATCACGGAGGCCTCCGTGCCGCCTCCGTGGACTCCGTGTCTCCGTGGTGGTTCTTTTACGATTGAATGCGAAGGGGTATGAACGGTGCAATCGCTGTGCATCACCGTGCATCACCGGCTGAATGCGGTTCTGCCTTTGCTGCTCATGCTTGGCATTCGCACCGGCCCTCAGGCCACGCACGTAGATGAACAGTACCTGCCCTGGGCTTTCCGATTCGCGCCCTTGCGCGTGTTTCGCGGCTTCATTCCTCAGTGGGCCGCGACCACCTTGGTACGGGAAGCGGCCCGGGTCCGGCCCAGCCAGAGGCGGAAGCGATCCATGTAGAGGTAGATGACGGGGGTCGTGTAGAGGGTCAGGAGCTGGCTGAAGAGCAGGCCGCCCACGATGGCGATGCCCAGGGGCTGCCGCAGCTCAGAGCCGGTGCCCATGCCGATGGCCAGAGGCAGGCCCCCCAGCAGGGCGGCCATGGTGGTCATGGTGATGGGGCGGAAGCGCAGGAGGCAGGCCTGGAAGATGGCCACCTCCGGGGTGACACCCTCCCGGCGCTCCACCTCGATGGCGAAGTCGATCATGAGAATGGCGTTCTTCTTGACGATGCCGATGAGCAGAATGATGCCGATGAAGGCGATGACGGTCAGTTCGGTGCGGCAGGCCATCAGCGCCAACAGGGCGCCCAGGCCCGCTGAAGGCAGCGTGGACAGGATGGTCATGGGGTGGATGAGGCTTTCGTACAGCATCCCCAGGACGATGAAGACGGCGAACAGGGCGGCGACCAGAAGCAGGGGCTGGTTGGAGAGCGAGGCCTTGAAGGCCTGGGCCGTGCCCATGAAACTGCCCCGCAGCGAGGCGGGCATGCGGATCTCCTGCTCGGCCTTGTCGATGGCGGTCACCGCGTCGCCCAGGGCCACGCCGATGGGCAGGTTGAAGGAAAGGGTGACCGAGGGCAACTGGCCCTGGTGGTTCACGGAGAGGGGCGTGTTCCGGCGTTGCAGGGTGGTGAAGGCACTGAGGGGGACCAGGTTCCCGGTGCTGGAGCGGACGTAGGTGTGCCGGAGGCCATCGGGTGTCCGCATGAAGGGCGAGTCCACCTCCATGACCACGTGGTACTGGTTCAGGCTTGTATAGATGGTGGAGACGAAGCGCTGACCGAAGGCGTCGTAGAGGGTGCTGTCGATGGCCTGGGGCGTGATGCCCAGGCGCGAGGCCGTGGTGCGGTCGATGACCAGGGAGGCTTCCAGGCCCTGGTTCTGCAAGTCCGAGTTCACGTCCGCCAGCTGCTTGAGGGTCTTGAGCTTCGCGAGCACCTTGGGTGCCCAGTCGAAGAGCTCCCGGGCCTCGTCGCCCTGGAGGGTGTACTGGTACTGGGTGCTGGAGGGCCGGCCGCCCAGGCGCAGATCCTGGACCGGCTGCATGTAGAGCGTGCCGCCGACGATGTGGGAGGTCTTGCCCCGCAGGCGGGCGATGATCTGGTCGACGGTATCCTTGCGCTGGTTGTTGGGCTTGAGCGAGGTGAACAGGCGGCCGGTGTTCCCGCTGCCCACGAAGGCCGTCACGCTTTCGATGGAGGGATCCAGCTGCACGATGGCCACGAATTCCGTCATCAGCCTTTCCATGCCGGCGAAGGAGATGTCCTGGGAGGCCACGATGCTGCCCGTGACGCGCCCCGTATCCTGCTGGGGGAAGAAGCCCTTGGGAATGAACCAGTAGAGCGCCAGGGTGGTGGCAACGGTGGCAATCCAGGTCATGGCCGTGACGAAGGGGTGCTTCAGCACCCAGGTCAGGGAGGTCTCATAGTGACGCATGATCCACTGGAAGACCCGCTCGCTCGCCTGGAAGAGCCGGCCATGCTTCTCCTCCGAGTGGGGCCGCAGGATGCGCGAGCACATCATGGGCGTGGTGGTCAGCGACACCACCATGGAGATCACGATGGCGATGGAGAGGGTGACCGCGAATTCCCGGAACAGCCGGCCGACGATGCCGCCCATGAGCAGGATGGGGATGAACACGGCAATGAGCGAGATGCTGATGGAGATGACCGTGAAGCCGATCTCCTTGGCACCGTGGAGGGCCGCCTCCATGGGCTGCATGCCATTTTCGAGGTGCCGGGTGATGTTTTCCACCACCACGATGGCGTCGTCCACCACGAAGCCCGTGGCCACGGTGAGGGCCATGAGCGACAGGTTGTCGATGGTGTAACCCAGGAGGTACATGGCGCCGAAGGTGCCGATGAGGGAGATGGGCACGGCCACGCTGGGGATGAGCGTGGACCGCCAGCTGCGCAGGAACACGAAGACGACGAGGATCACCAGGGCGATGGAGATGCTCAGGGCCAGCTGCACGTCCTTGACCGAGGCCCGGATGGTGCGGGTGGCGTCGATGAGCACCTTCAGTTCCATGGCCGGCGGCAGGGAGGCCTGCATCTGGGGCAGGATGGCCTTCACGCGATCCACGGTCTCGATGATGTTGGCGTCCGGCTGCCGGAAGATCGGCACCATGATGGCGGGGATGCCGTTGGACAGGCCGCTGTTGCGGACGTTCTCCACGGAATCCGTCACCCGGGCCACGTCGGCGAGGCGGACCGCGCTGCCGCTGCGGTACCGGAGGATGAGGGGGCGGTAGTCCTCGGCCTTCATCATCTGGTCCGTGGTGGCGATGGACCAGGTGTTGCTGCCGTTGGCCAGGTCACCCTTGGGCATGTTCAGGTTGGCCGCGCCGATGGCCGTGCGCACATCGGACAGGGCCAAGCCCTGTGCATTGAGCAGGGCCGGATTCACGTCCACGCGCACCGCGGGCAGGGCGCCGCCCCACACAAAGACCTGGCCCACGCCCTGGACCTGTGACAACTTCTGCTGGAGCACCGAGGAGGCAATGTCGTACATGCGCTCCCGGGGGATCAGCTTCGAGGTGAGCGCCAGCAGCATGATGGGCGAATCGGCGGGATTCACCTTGCGGTACGAGGGGTTGTTCGGCAGGTTGGCGGGCAGGTTTCCCTGGGCCGCGTTGATAGCCGCCTGCACGTCGCGGGCGGCGGCGTCGATGTTGCGGCTCAGGTCGAACTGCAGGGTGATGTTCGTGGAGCCCAGGGAACTGGCCGAGGTCATCTCCGTGATGCCGGCGACGCGTCCGAACTGGCGTTCCAGCGGTGTGGCCACGGAGGAGGCCATGGTTTCCGGGCTGGCGCCGGGCAGGCCCGCCGATACCTGGATGGTGGGGAATTCCACCTGGGGCAGGGGCGCCACCGGCAGGAACTGGTAGGCGATGCCGCCCAGCAGGGCCAGGGCCACCGTGAGCAGGGTGGTGGCCACGGGCCTACGAATGAAGGGGGTGGAAATGCTCATGGGGCGGGGCGCCGCTCCAGGCCTGCGGCCTGGAGATAGCGGCCGCTGGCGCGGCCGCAGAAGCAGGAGGTAGCTAAGCCGCTCATACCGGCTCCGCCGCAGGCGGAGCCTTATCTGCGCCGCGCAAGCGGCGCAGCCTGCGCGCGAGGCGATCGAACGCGAGATAAATGACCGGGGTCGTGTAAAGCGTCAGCACCTGGCTGAAGATGAGGCCGCCCACGATGACGATGCCCAGGGGCCGCCGC
Source organism: Holophagales bacterium (assembly GCA_038324335.1). Classification (GTDB taxonomy): domain Bacteria; phylum Acidobacteriota; class Holophagae; order Holophagales; family Holophagaceae; genus Geothrix. The sequence goes on along the minus strand of JBBQHW010000044.1, from coordinate 11,384 downwards.
AGCTCGGCGCCCACGCCGGAGCCCAGGGCCAGGGGCACGCCGCCCAGCATGGCGGCCAGGGTGGTCATGATGATGGGCCGGAAGCGCAGCAGCGAGGCCTGGTAGATGGCTTCTTCTGGAGGCAGCCCCTGCTTCCGTTCCGCGTCCAGCGCGAAGTCGATCATCATGATGGCGTTCTTCTCCACGATGCCGATGAGCAGGATGATGCCGATCAGGGCAATGACGCTGAAGTCCGTGCGGCAGAGCATGAGCGACAGCAGGGCGCCGACCCCGGCCGAGGGCAGGGTCGAGAGGATCGTGATGGGATGGATGTAGCTTTCGTACAGCACGCCCAGCAGGATATAGACGGTCAGGACCGCGGCCAGAATCAGCAGGGGCGTGTTGGTGAGGGAGGCGCCGAAGGCCTGGGCGGTGCCCTGGAAGCCGGCCTTGAGGCTGGGGGGCAGATCCAGATCCTGACGCACCAGGTTGATGGCCTTCACGGCATCGCCGAGGGAGGCGCCGGGGGCCAGGTTGAAGGAGAGGGTGGCCGTGGGAAACTGGCCCTGGTGGTTCACGGCCAGGGGCACTGTGACGATGTCCATGCGGGTGAAGGCGCTGATGGGGACCGAGCCGCCGGTGCTCGAGCGGACGTAGAGATTCTGGAGATCCTCCGGGCGCTGGTACTGCCCAGGTGGGGCTTCCAGCACGACGCGGTACTGGTTCAGCTGGGTGAACATGGTCGAGATCTGCCGCTGACCGAAAGCATCATAGAGCGCGTCGTCCAGCATCAGGGGCGTGATGCCCAGGCGCGAGGCCGTGGTCCGGTCCAAGGTGAGGCGGACCTGGAGGCCGGCGTTCTGCTGGTCACTGGCCACATCGCGCAATTCCGGAATGGCCGACAGCCGCTCCACGATCCGGGGCACCCACTCGCCCAGCTCCTTGGCATCCGCATCCTCCAGGGTGTACTGGTACTGGGTGCGGCTGACGCGATCCTCCACCGTGAGATCCTGCACCGGCTGCAGGTAGAGGCGGATGCCCTCGATCTTCGCCAGCACGGGGCGCAGCCGGTGGATGACCTCGCTGGCGCTCAGCCCGCGCTCGTCCAGGGGCTTGAGGTTGATCTGGATGCGGCCGCTGTTGAGGGTGGTGTTGGTGCCGTCGATGCCGATGAAGGAGGACAGGCTCTCCACGGCGGGGTCCTTGAGGATTTCTGTTGAAAGCACCTGCTGGCGTTCGGCCATGGCGGAGAAGGAGATGGTCTGCGGCGCTTCCGAGATGCCCAGGATCACCCCGGTGTCCTGCACGGGGAAGAAGCCCTTGGGGATGGCGATGTAGAGCAGCACCGTGGAGGCCAGGGTGGCCAGGGCGACGAGCAGGGTGCCGGTCTGGTGCTGGAGCACCCAGGTGAGGGTGCGGCCATAGAAGGCGATGACCCGCTGGAAGACGCGCTCAGAGGACTGGTAGAAACGCCCTTGTTCCTCGGGTGGCGTGTGCTTGAGCAGCTTGGCGCACATCATGGGCGTGAGCGTCAGGGACACCACCGCGGACACCAGGATGGTCACGCTGAGGGTGACGGCGAATTCCCGGAACAGGCGGCCCACGATGTCGCCCATGAAGAGCAGTGGAATGAGCACCGCGATGAGGGAGACGGTCAACGAGAGGATGGTGAAGCCGATCTGCTCGGAACCCTTCAGGGCCGCCTGGAGGGGGGATTCCCCCTCCTCGATGTAGCGCATGATGTTCTCGATCATCACGATGGCGTCATCCACCACGAAGCCCGTCGAGATCGTCAAGGCCATGAGGGTGAGGTTGTTGAGGCTGTAGCCCAGCAGGTACATCACTCCGAAGGTGCCCACCAGCGAAAGCGGCACGGCCACGCTGGGGATGACCGTGGCAGCCAGGGTGCGCAGGAACAGGAAGATCACCATCACCACCAGGGCGATGGTGAGCATCAGCTCGAACTCCACGTCCTCCACCGAAGCGCGGATGGTGACCGTGCGGTCCGTGAGGACGGTGAGTTCCACGGCGGCGGGCAGGGAGCCGCGGAGCTGCGGCAGCAGGGTCTTCACGCGGTCGACCACGGCGATGATGTTGGCGCCGGGCTGCCGCTGGATGTTGAGGATGACGGCGGGCGCGAGATCCGGACCAGGCTTTGCCTGGGCCGGGCTCAGGGGGCCAGGGGGGGGCATCTGGGGCTCAGTTGCACCAGGTGCCCCCCCCTGATGAGATTGACCCTTCCAGGCGGCCAGGCGGGAGTTCTCCACGTCGTCGCTCACGAGGGCGACTTCGGAGAGGGTCACCGGGGCGCCGTTCTTGTAGGCCACGATGAGCGGCCGGTAGTCCTCGCTGGTCAGCAGCTGGTCGTTGGCGCCGATGGCATAGGCCTGGCGCAGGCCGTCGAAGCTGCCCTTGGCCTGGTTCACGTTGCTGAGGGCCACGGCGGTCCGCACGTCGCCCAGGGTGAGCCCATTGGCGGCCAGCGCCGCGGGGTTGGCCTGGATGCGCACGGCGGGCTTCTGGCCGCCGCTGATGCTGACCAGGCCCACGCCCGGGAGCTGGGAGATCTTCTGGGCCAGGCGCGTATCCGCGAAATCCTCCACCTTGGAGAGCGGCAGGGTCCTCGAGGTCAGGGCCAGGGTGAGGATGGGCGAGTCGGCCGGGTTGATCTTGCTGTAGATGGGCGGATTCGGGAGGTTGGCTGGCAGGTAGGTGCCGGCGGCGTTCACGGCCGCCTGCACCTGCTGCTCGGCCACGTCGATGTTGAGGTCCAGCACGAACTGCAGGGTGATGACTGAGCTGCCGCCGGAGCTGGTGGAGGACATGCGGTTCAGGCCGGGCAGCTGGCCGAACTGGCGCTCCAGCGGGGCCGTGATGGCTGAGGACATCACGTCGGGGCTGGCGCCCGGGTAGAAGGTGACCACCTGGATGGTGGGGTAGTCCACCTGGGGCAGGGCCGACACGGGCAGCTGGCGGAAGGCCAGCAGACCCACCAGCAGCAGGCCCACCATCAGGAGCGAGGTCGCGATGGGCCGAAGGATGAAGGGCTTGGAGGGGTTCACAGGCCACTCCAGGGAAAGACATGAAACCGCAGATGTCGCAGATGGCGCAGATAAAACGATAGGTCCACAGATTTCACAGATTCACACAGATTGAAGAAGAAGAGGCGAGCGCTCGAATGGGGGCTCAAGTGGGCTGGGCCGGTGCCCATCTGCGAAATCTGCGACATCTGCGGTTCCCAATTGTTTCGGTTTTGTTGCGATTCGCGGAGGCGACGAGCCTGTGCGTTCATCGTTTCAGCCCTTCGCGCTGGGGGCCTTGGGCAGAGCCACCTTGCTGCCGGGGCGCAGCTTTTCGAGGCCATCGGTGACGACGGTTTCACCGCCGGCCAGGCCCTTGCTCACGGCGGTCTCGTCGCCGTCGGTGCCCTGCACCTCGATGTTCCGCAGGTCCACGGTCCCATCGGCCTTGACCACGTAGACGAAGGAGCCCTGTGGCCCGCGCTGGATGGCGGCCGTGGGGATGATCACGACGCCGCGCAGGGTGTCCACCAGCAGCTGCGCGTTCACGAACTGGTTGGGGAAGAGGGCCTTGTCCTCATTGGCGAAGAGGGCCTTCAGCTTCACGGTGCCGGTGGTGGGATCCACCTGGTTGTCGATGGCCGACAGGGTGCCCGAGCCTAGACGCGACTTGAGATCCCGGTTCCAGGCTTCCACCGGCAGCCTGGCGGCCTTGGCGTTCTGGGCCAGCACCTTCTGGATGTTGTCGGCCGGCACCGCGAAGACCACGTTGATGGGCTGGATCGGGGCGATGGTGACGAGGCCGTTGGCATCGGTGGCCCGCACCATGTTGCCGACGTCCACCAGGCGCAGGCCCACCCGACCCGAGATGGGAGCCGTGATGCGGCTGTAGACGAGGTTGAGCTTCGCACTCTCCACGGTGGCCTGGTCAGCCTTGAGGGCGGCCTCGAACTGGGCCACCGACGAAGTCTGGGTATCCAGCTGCTGGCTGGAGATGATGCCCTGCTTCACCAGCGACTGAAATCGGTTCAGGTCGGCCTTGGCATTCAGAAAGGCGGCCTGATCCTTGGCGAACTGGCCCTCAGCCTGCATCAGCTGGACCTTGAAGGGGCGGGGATCGATCTCCGCCAGGAGATCTCCCGCCTTCACCAGCTGGCCCTCGGTGAAGGCCACCCGCACCAGCTGGCCATCCACGCGGCTCTTCAGAGTGACGCTATTCAGGGCGGTGACGGTGCCCAGCCCCGTGAGGCGCACGGCCATGTCCCCCTTCCGGGCCTGAGCCACGGCCACGGGCACCGGGCGTCCGACAGGGACGACGGCCTTCTTTGGGCCGCGGAAGACGAAGAACAACACCAGCAGAAAGGCCCCGCCGAGGATGGCCCAGAGCCGCCAGCCGCGCAGGTATGGCGGGCGGACAGAGGTCGGGTCGGTGAGGGGAGATTCAACAGCGTCCATGGGGAGTCCAGGCAGTCAGGCAGCGGTTCAGGGGCGGGGAACGCGGCCAGGGCCCTTGCCCGAGGCTACGGAGAAGAGGGATTCCCAGGTGACGAAGTCAGGCCGGGGTTGCCATTCCGGCCAGGCCACCCGGTCGAAGCCGGCGGCCAGCGCGACGGGATCCTTGGTGGCATTGGCCTTTACGTGGGACTGCACGGCCAGGAGGAGATCGCGGTAGCGGAGCAACTCCTTCTTGCCACAGATGGGGCCGTGGCCTGGAATGATGCGGGTGCCTTCGGGCAGCCAGGCGGCGACTGAAGCGATCTGGGCGACCAGGCCGGCGAAGCTGCCACCGCCCTCCCCATCGACGTAGGGCAGCATCCCCAGGAAGAAGAGGTCCCCCATGTGCATCACGAGCACGGCGGGGATGCCCACGAGGACGTCGCCGTCCGTGTGCCCGGGGCCGATGTGGTGCAGGTGGATGTCCGTGCCATCGAGGTGGATGTCCAGGCGGGCCTTCTCTTTGGCATCCTCCGAGCCCAGGGACAGTTCCGGCAGGCCGCCGCGCTTGGCGGGGTCGAGCTTGGCCTGCTCGGTGACCATCCGCGTGCGGACGTTGGTGTGGGCGATGATGGCCGAAACCTGCTGCTCCAGCACCACGTTGCCCCCGACGTGATCGCCGTGGCCATGGGTGTTGATGAGGTACTTGATGGGCTTGTTGGTGACGGAGCGCACGGCCTCGATGAGCCCGGGGACCAGCCGCTCGAACTGGTCATCGATGAGCACCGCATGCTTGGCGGTGATGACGAGGCCGATGTTGCCGCCCTGGCCGAAGATGCAGTAGACGTTCTCGGCCACCTTCTCGACGCGATGGACCTTGGGGGCCTCGGCGGGGGCTGCGGTGGGGGCGGCGCGGTGCGTGGCATGGGCCAGCAGCGGGGTGCCAAGGCTGGCCGCAAGCACGAGGCAGAGCAGGGTCAGGGTTCGCATGGCACCTCCATGAACAGGCAGAACAGGAACGCTTTCCTTTGCCGAAACCAGCTCAGGAGGCGGCGACGGCCGCATCGCGGGAACCAGAGGAAGGGAGGTCATCGAGCATGTCATCCAGGTTGGTGATCATGGCCAGCAGGCCGCGGCGCAGGGCCGCCTGCTGGTCGGCGTCGAACCCGGCCACCAGACCGGCCTTGATCTCCTCCGCCAAGAGTTGAAGTTCCTGGGCGAGGGGCAGGGCGCCAGGCGTCAGGCTGATGAGGATGCGCCGGCCATGGTTGGGATCCGGCTCGGCCAGTAACAGCCCACGGCCCACCATGGCTTTCACCACGCGGCTGGCCGTGGGATCGTCCATCCACACTTTCTGGCCCAGGGGATGGAGGGACATGGGGCCCTGCTCCAGGAGTACGAGCATGACCCAGAACTGCTGGAGGGTGAGGTTGTGGGGCACAAGCCGAGTGCCCACCACGTGCTTCAGGCGGCGGCGTACCGCGGCGGCCAGGGTGCCGAGGCCGGCGTCAACGAGGTTGTCGGGCATAGGTTCTTGCATAAGCAAGAATCTTCAGCCCGGACAAGCCTCGTGTCAATGGGTATGAATGGGGCCCAGGCAGGATAGAGTCACTTCCCGCGCGCCCCTGGCCTGGCGCGTCCGCTCACGCCCCGGGGGGCCGAGCTGGAGCTCGTACGGGGACCCCGGGCGGGTCCGCGACTGCGGCTGCCGCCACCGCCGGACCGACCGGTCTGGATGGGCTCGGCGGGAATGCTGGGATCCGGGGCGTAGCCCTGGATCACATCCTTGGTGAGGGATTTCCGCAGCAGCTTCTCGATGTCCTTGAGCAGGCCCTGCTCGTCGACGCAGACCAGGGAGAGGGCCTCGCCTTCGGCGCCCGCGCGGCCCGTGCGGCCGATGCGGTGGATGTAGTCCTCCGGCACCTGGGGCAGCTCATAGTTGACCACGTGCGGCAGGGTGTCGATGTCCAGGCCGCGGGCGGCGATGTCCGTGGCCACCAGGACGCGGACCGCGCCATTCTTGAAATCCTCCAGCGCCTTGATGCGCTGGGGCTGGCTCTTGTTGCCGTGGATGGCCAGGGAACTGATGCCGTCCTTGTCGAGCTGCTCGGAGAGGCGATTCGCGCCGTGCTTGGTGCGGGTGAACACCAGCACCTGCTGGAGTTTCCGGCTGGTAATCAGGTGGGAGAGCAGGGCCCGCTTGCGCTCGCGGTCCACGGGGTGGACGATCTGCCTGACCAGCTCGGCCGCGGTGTTCTGGGGCGTGATCTGGACCGTGGCAGGGGTTCGCAGGAACTTGGAAGCCAGTTCCTTGATCTCGTCCGTGAAGGTGGCGGAGAAGAGGAGGGTCTGCTTCTTGGCGGGCAGCAGCGCCAGGATCTTCTGGATATCCCGGATGAAGCCCATGTCGAGCATGCGGTCGGCCTCATCCAGCACCAGGATCTCGAGCTGGCTGAAGTTGAGGTTGCCCTGGCCCTGATGATCCAGCAGGCGGCCCGGGGTGGCGACGACGATCTCGACGCCGGCGCGCAGTGCCTTGGTCTGGGGGTTGATGTTCACACCGCCGAAAATGGTGGTGGAGCGCAGGGGGATATGCTTGCCGTAGGTGCGGACGCTCTCCTCCACCTGCATGGCCAGCTCGCGGGTGGGGGTGAGGATGAGGGCGCGGATGGGGTGGCGCGCGGGGGAAGCCGAGCTGGTGGCGTGGTGCGCCAGGATCTGCAGCATGGGCAGGGTGAAGCCCGCCGTCTTGCCCGTGCCGGTCTGGGCGCGGCCCATGAGGTCGCGGCCCTCGAGGATCAGGGGAATGGCCTGGACCTGGATGGGGGTGGGGATTTCGTAACCCTGCTCGCGTACGGCGCGCAGGAGCTCGGGCATCAGCCCGAGGGATTCGAAGGACATGGTCGCTCCTGAAGTGGCCCGCCCCGTAAAACAAAGGAGTTCGGGGGCCCGGTCAGGGCGAAAAGTGGGGTGTTCGGACTGAAAAGAGGCGGAGACCGGGGGTCGCCTGCGATCACGAAGTCATTAGCCTAGCAGAATGGTCAGGATTTGACCAGCCGGGGGGGCTTCTGAGCCTCTTCTACGGGGAGGCCGTGTTGGCCCTGCTGCGCTGCCGCCACATCTGGCTGGACGATCTGGATGAAGACGCGGACCCCGTGGCCCAGCGCAGTGCCTCTCTCGCCAACATGGCCCAGGCCTCCATCTCGGGCACATTGGTTTTCGGCTCAGCGGGTGCGAAGCCTGTGCGCCTGAAGGATGCCCGGGTCTGGACGCCCGATCAGGTGGAGCGGGCCGGGAAGGCGCTCGGGTTCGTCCTCGATGCCGAGGTGCGAGTGTCGGCGGATAACCGCTTCCATCGTGAACGCCTCTGCCGCTACCTGCTGCGCCCGCCTTTGGCCAAGGGCCGCCTCCACGAAACCATGGAGGGCAAGTACGCCTTCGAATTGAAAACTCCGTGGCCCGATGGCACGCGGGTGATCTTTTTTAGCGGCGAGGAGCTGGTGGCACGGCTCTCGGCCTTGGTACCACCACCGAGGATGCACCTCGTCCACTACTTTGGCGTGCTCGCCCCTAACGCGAAGTTGCGCAAGCTTGTGGTGCCTGAGCCGCCCGAGGACCCCGAGGCTGACCCCTGCGGCCACAGCGTGGCGTACAGTGAAACCAGGAACGGCAAGACCATTCGTAGGCGCTGGGTGCCTTGGGCTACTATGCTGCTGAAGGTCTTTGCCGTGGATGTTATGGTCTGCCCAAGGTGCGAGGGGCGAATGCAGCGGATCGCCGTGATCATGCAGCCCCGTGTCATTACCGCCATGCTCGACTGCCTGAAGCGGAAGGAACAACTGCCCTGAGCGAAGCCTTTTCCGACATCTGAGAAGCGATACCAGAGCCGCTTGACTCAGGCGAAGCCTCGGCGCATCGTAAGCGTCCAAGCCTTTCAAACTCTTTGACAGCCTGGGTTTCCCATATGCCCAGGGTTCGAATGGCAAATATCGCCCTTCAGGTCTGATCTTCGTCCTGAACACGATTCCGATTCGGCGCCCCATTCCGAGGCCAGATCCAAAATGGGGCGTTTGAATTCCCTATACACAGCTCATCGCTTTGACGGGGGCGCTGGCCTCGGGCCGAAGTTCATAGACGAATTGACCTCAGAGTGAGTGGTGGTGGGGCTTTGAGTAGAAATTTATATTTATAATGTTGGCATGTAAAAGGCATGTTTATTGCGTATTGACAGGCATTTAGCTTCGACTATGTTGGTTTCATGTTTATCACCGAGATCCCCAATCGGAATTCCCCGCCCGCGATTCTGCTGCGTGAGGGCTATCGCGAGGGCGGCAAGGTCCACACCCGCACGCTGGCCAATCTGAGCCACCTTTCGCCTGAGAAGATCGAGGCGCTGAAGGCGGTGTTGAAGGGGGCGCCGGTGGGCGCCGAGCCCGTGGCGGAGTCGTCGCTGCCGCACGGTCATGTGCTTGCGGTGACGGGGATGATCCGCAAGCTGGGGCTGGACAAGCTGATCTATGGCAAGCGTCATCGGATGCGGGAATTGAGTCTGGCGCTGGTCGCGGGGCGGGTGCTGGCGCCTGGCAGCAAGCTCGCGCTGGCGCAGTCTCTCGCGCCAGGCGTGGAGCACAGCACGCTGGGGGAGGAGCTGGGCCTGGGGGAACTGGGGAAGGCGCTGGACCCGAATCATCCGGGACGCTCTCAGGAGAAGCGGGCCGCAGGGGAGTTGTACGGGGCCATGGACTGGCTGCTGGAGCGGCAGGAGGCCATCGAGGAGAAGCTGGCCAAGAAGCATTTGGGCGAGGGTTGCACGGTCCTGTACGACCTGAGTTCCTCCTACTTCGAGGGCACGACCTGTCCGCTGGCTAAGTACGGATATTCGCGAGATCACCGGTCCGACCGGCTGCAGGTGAGCTACGGCCTGCTGTGCAATGACGAGGGCATCCCCGTGGCCATTGAGGTGGTGGAGGGCAACACGGGAGATCCCGAGACGATTCCGGCGCAGGTCGCGAAGTTGAAGGAGCGCTTTGGCCTCATCCGGGTGGTGATCGTGGGGGATCGTGGGATGGTGACCACGACGCAGATCAAAGGCTCCATCCAGCCGGAGGGCTTTGGCTGGATCAGCGCCCTGAAGCACGGCGCGGTGGAGAAGCTGGCGCTAGAGAAGGTGATCCAGCCGAGCCTGTTCGATGAGACCGGTATCGCCGAGATCACGCATGCCTCTTTCCCCGGCGAGCGGCTCATCGCCTGCATGAACCCCTTCATGAAGGCGAAGCGCCAGAAGACCCGCGAGGCGCTGCTGGCCATGACGGAGAAGGAACTGACGAAGGTCCAGGGTGCCTGTGATCGGAAGGTGCGCCCGATCTCGGGCCGGGATCAGGTGGGCCTGGCCGCCGGACGGGTGGTGAACCGGCACGGGATGGCCAAGTATTTCCGCCTGCACATCGGCGACCACAGCCTGCGCTACGCCCGGCGCCAGGAGATCCTGGACCGCGAGAGTGCCACCGACGGCATCTATGTGGTGCGGACCAGCGAAACGAAGGAGGCCATGAGCGCGGAAAAGGCCGTGTTGACCTACAAGAGCCTGGCCAAAGTGGAGCGGGCCTTTCGTTGCCTGAAGGGCGTGGACCTGCACGTGCGGCCCATCCACCACCGCCTCGAAGACCGAGTGAAGGCCCACCTGTTCCTCTGCATGCTGGCCTATTACGTGGAGTGGCACCTTCGGCAGGCCTGGGAGAGCCTCCTCTTTCACGATGAAGAAGGCAGCCAGCGGGAGACGCCCGTGGCACCCGTGAGTCCCAGCGAGTCCGCCAAGATCAAGAAGGCCAAGGCCCACAACGAAGATGGCCTGCCCCTGCAGACCTTCCGCGGCCTCCTGCAAAGCCTCGCCGCGCTCGCCAAAATGCACATCCGCCTCGGCGAGCGCGGTCCCCTCTACATCCGCACCGCCAAGCCCACGCCCCTCCAGGCCCGGGCCCTCGAACTCATTGGCCTCACCGCCTTGTAGGCAGTAACGGAAAGCTCGATTCATTGAAATGGCCATGTGCTACAAGGCGATTTACGCTACTGCTCTATGAACTTCGGTCCGGTAAGCCAGGCCCCTTAGGAAATGAAGATGATAGATAGGATGGCTTCCAAGCTATATCAGGTGGAAGTAGACAAAATATGTCTATCAACTCGACTTAGTATGTAGCTCTTGGAGGTAATCCATGAGCCCAATTAATATCCTTCCTCTGACCGGTCATACGGGGATGCCCTAAACCAGCCCAACTCATACATGACGAATAGGAATCCTGGTGTGATGATGAAAAAAGTCGCAATTACCAGAGCTAACGCACTAGAAAATAGAGCGGAGTGGTTAGCCATTCGACGTCGTCATGTTACAGCAACCGACTGGCCCAAGATCACTGGCACAAGTCGGTGGGGTACGGCCGATGACGTATTGGCAGACAAACTCGAGCCAGAACCTGAAACTGAATTCGAAGTCTCCCTTCCTCTAAAGGTCGGAAGCGGCCTGGAACCCTTGATCATCGAAAGAGTGCAAGAGATCTGGGGCGATGGGAAATACCTCCCACCTGCATTTGTCTCTCGTAAGCGTATGGGGTTCACACCAGATCTTGCACGGATTGACTCTCCATCCGGTTGGCTCCTCGCTGAGATCAAGGTTTCTGTGAAGGACTGGGAAGAGGAAGTCCCACCAGATTATCTAGACCAAGTCAGGTTCCAGGCAGCCGTTCTTGGAATTAACCAAATCCAAGTCGTCCATCTGAAACTAGCGAGTTGGGCTGAGGGCCTGAAGATGATGAATCGTGGATCTGTTCCGATTGAGCGCCTCTTTCGGTATCTTGTCGATGTTGAGGAAGAAGAACGAAAGAGCATTGAGAGGGAGGCCGAACGGTGGTGGTCGAAGCATATTGGTAACCCCGATCGCTGCGCTTAGAAAATCATCTC
>JBBQHW010000043.1:0-24155 GCA_038324335.1 Holophagales bacterium | reverse complement strand
ATCCAGGCGATGAGCACGATGGTGGCGATGCCAAGAGCGCCATTCGTGATATTCAACCAGAGCGTTTCCGGGTTCTTCCAATTGGCCAAGCTGAACATGTAGACCTCCTGTAGGAAATTGATTGCGTGGGATTGGCCGCTTACGAAGGCTTCAGATCGCTGCCTTCACGGGCCAGGAAGATGGGTTCTGGCAACACGGTCACGGCCGTCTCTCGGAAGCGAGGGGCGGTTTCCTTGGGTTCGAAAATCGGCAGGTACTTGACGACGAGGGTGAAGGCCGTGAAACCGATCGCCGTGATTCCGAGCATGATGAAAATCTCGATTAGGGACGGGAAGTAGGTCTGAGCCGGATACTGTTCCATCCCCGTGATGGCGGTATTCATGCGGTTGAAGGCGAAGCCGACCACCACCATCAGGGTCACGAAATACAGACCCCGCCGCGAGGTCCGAACCCGGTCGAAGAGCAGCAGGGCCAATGGAATGACGAAGCCGATCAGGAGTTCCGCATAGAAGGCCAGGCTGTAGTAGGTCAGGGTCGTCAGCTCATGCAGCGCCCCTCGCGACAGGAGATCCTGGACTCGCACGACGAAGTACACGGCCAGGGCTATGGCGATGATCTTCGCCAGGTTCGCGCGGAGCGGCGTGGGGAGGAAGTCATGCCCATCCCGCGACAGGATCAGGGATTCCAGGACCACCATGGAAATGCCGGACGCGATGCAGGAAATGAAGAAGAGCACCGGCAGCATGGGCGTGTACCAGAGCGCGTGCAGCCGGTTCGGGACAATCAGGTACAGGGAACCGAACGAAGACTGGTGCAGGGTGGACAGCAGCACGCCGAAGATCATGAGCGGCAAGGAAATGGTGTGAATCCACTTGATGGGCTTGTGGATGTTCAATTTCTCCAGGATGATGGGCGCGAATTCCAGGGAAAGCACCGTGGTGTACAACATGAGACACCAGCTGATCTCGCACATCACCGAATGCGGATTCCACATGACCAGTGGATGCCAGAAGTGGTCCGGGCGGCCCAGGTCGATGATGAGGACGAGAACCACTAGCAGGTAGCCGATGAAGGCTGTCAGAATCGCGGGTCGCACGATGGGTTCGTACTCCTTGGCGTGGAAGAGGTTCACGGCCGCCACGATGGTGAATCCCGAAGCCGCCAGGCCGATTCCCAGGAAGTCGAAACCGATCCAGAGTCCCCAGGGGAATTCGTCGGTGAGGTTGGTGGTGGCGCCGAGCCCGTACTTGAAACGGGCAAAGGCTGCGAGGAGCCCCAGCAGGATCAAGATGGTGGCGATGGGGCGCCAGCTGCTCGCGCGCGGGAAACCTGGGATTCTCATGGGTTGTCCTCATGCCGGCGGGACCGGCTGTTGTTCTCGGAGGCTTCGAAGGCCTGGACCTCGCCTCGCCGGTTGGTGATCCACCAGATCCCGCCCAGCAGCACGCCACCCACGGACAGCACGTTGGGGACCTTGGACAGGGCACTCATGGTCAACATGGGCATGGGTATCTTCCCCAGGCGTGCATCGAAACCCAGCTGTTCGAACGGCACCGGACTGAGATAGAGCATCGAGGTGCCGCCGACATCGTCCTTGCCATAGATCCTGGGAACGTACTTGCCAGGCTCGGCGCTGATCCTGGTGGCCGCCTCGACCAGCAACTCGTCGCGATCACCGAACTTGGTAGCTCCGGCGGGACAGGCCTCGGCGCAGGCCGGCTGGAGGCCCTTGGCCAGCCTGACCGCGCAGAACTTGCACTTCTGGATGCGCGGCTGGGTGCTGCTCCACTCGTACTTCGGCACGTGATAGGGGCAGGCCTGCAGGCAGTAGCGGCAGCCGATGCACTTGTCGCCGTCGTAGGCGACCGGACCCGCCTCCGATTTCGTGAGCGCGCCCACGGGGCACACCGACACACAGGTGGGGACATCACAGTGCTGGCACATGCGGCGGACGTACAGGTCGTTGTACTTGCTGAGCGCTGTATAGGCCGTCAGCGAGAGGTACTTTTCTTCCGTGGCAGGGAGTTGGTTTTCTTCCTTGCAGGCAGCCTGGCAAGCATTGCAGCCCACACAGAGAGTAAGGTCGATTAGCATGGCTTTCTTTTTGGTCATGGGCTCATTCCACCAGAAAGGGTTTTAAAATTATTTATCTAGCTGATTTCAAAAGATTTTAGTAACCGACTTACCTCTTATAATCAAGTCGCATGCCAAAGCGTGGCCACCCCCTTTAAATTTCTATTTATTTGAATAATTAACTTTATTAATTACGCCTGGGTCATCTTCGCAAAAACCGCGGGCCTGCCCGCCGCGCCATGGCGCAGAACCGTCAAATGCGACGGATGCGAGGGGGGCACGACGTGGAAACGACTGGTGAAAACCCGCCGACGAATTTTTGGATTCGCTGGTTTTCGCTTGAAAACGGACTACACTGATTGATGACCGTTGTGTAATCTACAAATTGTTAGAGGCTATAATGCCTATTTATGCTGGATCTTACGCATACCATCGCATCCGAAGCTCAGGGGTGATTCTTCGTTTCGATCCAGTCAGGGGCAGCCGCAACAAATCGATCGCGGCGCATGTTTCCGACCTTCTCCTGCGACGGCTGGAAATGAACGCCATCCTCGACACGACCCCGAACGCGGTCTGCATCGTGACCCGGGACGGATTCACCCGGTGCAACCCCGCGGCGTTGCGCATGTTCGGTGTCACCTCCATGGATGAATTGCGTAAAACCTTCGGCCGCAAGGGAGAGGGGTTCATCCTGCGTTGGCCCCACAGTCATATCTCTCTTCGGGACGAGGAACGCCCCCTCGCGCGTGCTCTCAGGGGAGAACGGGTCACCGAAGTCGTCCTGGCCACCCACGGGGAAACCGGAGAGGAAATCACGCTCCGGGTCACGGCCGCACCCATCCAGAAAATGGGCCGGATCATTGGTGCGGTGGGCATCCACTCGGACATCACCTGGGGAAAACTGGTGGGGACCTTCACACCGGAATTGGACCGGGACTCTCCCATGGATTTCGATCATTCGGGCCTGTCCACGGTTCCGCTCCAGCGGGAAAGAGCCTTGCTGGCGCACTCAGAGAAGACGATGCACAGCGCCCACGCGGAGATCCAGGACTTGAAGCAGCGGCTTCAGGCCGGGAACCCCTACCCGTTCCAGGAGATCAATCACACCTACAGTTTCGGTGAGGTGATCGGCCAGAGCCGCTGCCTGGAGAACGTGTTCTTCCGGGTAGAGGCCGTGGCACCGCAGGATTCAACCGTGCTGTTGCTGGGGGAAACGGGCACCGGGAAGGGCCTGGTCGCTCGCGCCATCCATAGCCGGAGTCTCCGCCGGAACCGGCCGCTCGTCATCGTCAACTGCACGGCCCTGCCCGCCAGCCTCATCGAGAGCGAGCTCTTCGGGCGCGAGAAGGGCGCCTTTACGGGGGCCACTTCCCAGCAGCTGGGTCGCTTCGAATTGGCCGACAAGGGCACCATCCTGCTGGATGAGATCGGCGACCTGCCCTTCGAACTCCAGGCCAAGCTGCTGCATGTCATCCAGGAAGGGGAATTCAGCCGGCTGGGCAGCGCCAAGACGGTGAAGGTCGACGTGCGGATCATCGCGGCCACCAACCGGGACCTCTACGAGGAGATTCGACTGGGCCGCTTCCGGGAGGATCTGTTCTACCGGCTCAACATCTTCCCGATCACCGTGCCCCCCCTGCGGGACCGCAAGGAAGACATCCCCCTGCTGGTGGAATATTTTCTCGAGAAATTCAATCGCAAGCTAGGGAAGAACATCAGGAACGTTACAAATGGCACCATGAGCGAGCTCATGGCTCATGCCTGGCCGGGCAACGTGCGAGAACTGGAAAGCGTCATCGAGCGGGCCGTGATCATCTCCAGGAGTACGACCCTGCAGGTGCTGGATCATTTCGAGGCGCCGAACCCCGCGGGGCCGAAGAATGAGACCATACCCCTGATGGACCTGGAGCGCGATTACATCAGCCAGGTGCTGGCGAAAACCAACTGGAGGATCGAGGGCAGTCGGGGCGCGGCCAGGATCCTCGGCATCAATCCCAGCACCCTCCGGGGCCGGATGCGCAAAGAGGGCATTCATCGGCCCTGATCCGTCCTAGCCCCGTCATATATGACGATTCTGCTGCATGGAATGGCGCCCGGCATCGCTCCTTCTCCTCGGCCTGCGGCTGTGGATTCATCAAATTCAACGTTCGTAATAATTAAAGTTGTTTCTAGGGCTTTAATTTCTTTGGCATGCAACTTGATATTTCAAGGTTCAAGTTCTCCGCCTTTGCACGGCATTGCCAGTTTTCTGAAATGGACCGATGGATGCGCACCATAGAGGCTCCTGCTCGGCACCACCCTTCCTCGGTCTCAAGACGGCGAGTCGATACCGAAAGACTGGAAGCCCAACTGGCGGAATGGACCGCGATCATTGCCCAGTACCGGGCGAGCGCAAAACGGGCGGGGGCGGATGGCCGCCTTGAATTCGACCGGATCGCGGATGAATTGCAGCTCCTGCGCAACCAGGCGAGTGCCCAGGTCATGCTCCTGAAAGGTGCCCTGGACTTCGAGTGGGAGGATTCAGTTGCCGATCTGGACCGCTCCTGGAGCAGGACCCGGTCCATCTTCCAGCAGGCCGTGGCCAAGTTCTAAGGCCGGCGCCTTTTGTTTCATACTCCGAAAGCGACAGCTTTCGGAGCCATGTGAACGCGAACACGAACAGCATCCTCATCCTCGGCGGCGGGATCTCCGGCCTGCTGGCGGCCTGGCAGCTGCGGCGGCGCGGGTTCGCGGTCGATCTATGGGAAGCCTCCGGGGCCCCCGGTGGCTGGGCCCAGACGCTCCCCTGGCCCGGCCCGAAAGGCGAACCCGGCTTTCTGGAGCGGGGCCCCCAGGGCCTCCTGGTGGGCCGCGGGAGCGTCCTCGAAGGTCTGCTGCACGAACTGAACCTGGAGTTGCAACCCACTACTCCAAAGGGCCCCCGCTGGCTGGGCAAGGACGGGCGGCGACACCCCAGTCCAGCCACGCTCCCGGGGTTGCTGCGCGCGCCGGGACTCGATCTCGGCGAAAAACTCCGGCTGCTGGCCGAACCCTTCGTTCCGGCCGGAACCAATCCGGAGGAGACCCTGCAGGCCTTCTTCGCCCGGCGCCTGGGCAAAGGCTTCGCCCGGGAGCTGCTGCCCGCGTTGGTGGCGGGCGTCCTGGCGGCGCCGCCGGAACGCCTAGGCCTGGACACGCTGCCTCGCCTGCGGCGCCTGGAGGTCCATGGCGGGCTGCTGGTTGGCGGTTGGCGGATGGGCCGGGAGCACACGCGCCTGCCCGTGGGCGGTACCGGTGCGCTGGCGCAGGCCCTCGCGGCGCGCCTGGGCGTGCATACTAACCGTCTCGCCCGGGCGGTGGAACCTCTGCCCGGCGGGCGCTGGCGGATCCATGGCGAGGGCTTTAGCGCCGAGGCGGATGCGGTGGTGCTTGCGCTGCCCTCCCCGGCCGCCGCGGAACTGCTGCTACCCCTGGCCCCGGTCGCGGCGGAAATCCTGGACACCATCCCCCGCCTGGATCTCCGCGTCTGGCACAGTCGTCATCCCATGGTAAAGGGTGGGGAGAAGGGCTGGGAGCGCGGTATCGGCCTGCTCATCCACCCCACCCAAGGCCGGGGCCTCCTGGGGGCCCTGTCCTTCGCTGCGGATGATTGCCGTGGCGTGCCCGGCCTGCTGCAGCTCCGCACCTACGTGGGGGGCGCCTATGCGGTGGCACCCGCCCTGGAGGCCTGGCCCGGCGTTCTCCAGGAACTCCGTCGCTGGTTGCCCGAGCTCCCCGAGCCCGTCCAGGTGCGGGAAGAGGCCTGCCCCGGCGCCTTCCCCCTGCTGGGCCCGGGCCACCAGGCGCGGGTGGCCAGCCTCGTCCAGGCGTTGCCCCCGGGCCTGCACTGGCTCGGCGCGGACCGCTTCGGGCCGGGCCTCCCGGATCTGGCCGAGGGCATCGAGGCCTGGGCGCAGCGGTGGCCGGGCTGAACGGGCAGAAGTCGGGTGACCTGCCTCGCATGCCGATGGACCGGCGTTACCCTGCAAGGACCCCTGCCTTCCTGGCCGCAGTACCTGAGCCCGGTCACCCCCGAGGAGACGCTTGCCGCAACCGACGCCCTACCTGGTCCCCCCACCGGCCTTCCACCAGGCCCGGGGCTGGCTGTACCGCGCCATAGGGCGGGCCTATCTGCGCCTGACCGGGTGGCGCATCGAGGGCACCTTCCCCGCCGATCCCAAATACGTCCTCATCGTGGCCCCCCATACTTCCAACTGGGATTTCGTGCTGGGCGTCGCCGTGGTCTTCGCCGTGGAGCTCCGCGCCTCGTGGCTCGGCAAGCATTCCCTCTTCAAGGCCCCGTTCCGGCCCTTCCTCCGCTGGCTGGGCGGCATCCCCGTGAACCGCAGCGCCAGCCACGGCGTTGTCGAAGAATGCGCCAAGGCCTTCGACGGGGCCGAGGCCCTCATGCTCGCCCTGGCGCCGGAGGGCACGCGCAAGGGCGTGAGCCAATGGAAGACGGGCTTCTACCGCATCGCCGTGCAGGCGGGCGTGCCCATCCTGCCCGTGGGCTTCGACTACCGAGAACACGTGATTCACCTGATGCCCTTGTTCCAGCCCAGCGGCGATCTGGACCAGGACCTGCCCAGGATCCAGGCCTTGTACACCCACATTCATGGCCGCCGGGAGAGGCCCCAGAAAGGGTGAGGCGCCGGGGCGGCTACCGGAGCGTGAAGGCCACGGCAGCCCCCTTGGCCTGCCCCGTCCGCACCTGGAAGACCCGGCCCGGATCGGCCTTGCCGCTATCCAGCAGCCACGCGAGCACGCCTTTGGCCCGGGCATCCGCCAGCTGGGCCAGCTCGGCGGGCTCGGGACGGAGGCTGCCCACCAGGCGCTGTTCCATTTCCGCGGGAGGCGGGGGCGGCGCTGGTTTCGCTTCCTTCGTCACCTTGGCCACGGGGAAGGCGGCTTCGAAGGCGGCGCGCAGCCAGCGTTCGCGCTCCAAGGGCGGTACGGGCCCTTCCTCGGCCAGCTTCAGCGCCTGGGCCCGGCTCCGCCGCACCAGAGCCTCCAGCGCGGCCTTCCGGAGGGCGGCACCGTCCAGGTCCACATCGGCGGCGCCCTCGGTTTCCAGCCGCAGCTCCGGGCGCTCCTCCAGGGCCTTGGCCAGGGCTTTCAGCTTGGTGAAGGCGGCGGCATCAAGCGCGGCCGCGCCGGGCTGGAAGGCCAGGGTGCTGAGGTCACCGGGGCTATTGGGGAACAGGCTGCCGATGAGCGTGAAGGGGGAGGTGGCGATTTTCCCCAGCAGCCCGAAGACGGCCTTCCACACGAGCTGGCCGTACTTGATGTCGGGATCGTCCAGGCTCCCCTCCACGGGCAGGTTGAAGGCGATGAGGCCCTTGCGATCCCGCAGGACGGCCAGGCCCAGCTTCACGGGCAGGCGGGTGGCCTCGGGGCTGGGCACCGGTTCGCCCAGGTAGAACTGGTCGAGCTGCACGGCGCTCTCCACTTTCAGGTTCCGGTGGTCGATGCGCAGGTGGGCCTCCACGTCGAGCTTTCCCTCGCGCACGCTGTAGCCCAGGTACTTGCCGGTATAGGGGGTGAAGTCCGTCAGGTCGGCCCCGTGGATCTTGAGGGCCACGTCCGTGTCCAGGTCCTGGCGCAGGGGCATGGCGTGGCCGGTGATGGTAACGGGCGCGAGGCCCCCGGCACGGCCCCGGAAGCTGACTTTCGACGCGGCCTCGGGACGGCTCGACAGGCCCAGGTACGAGCCCTCCAGGTCGCTCAACACCAGGGCCGCGTTGGGCTGCACGGAGCGGTCGATGAGGCCCAGCCGGCCCCCGGTAATCTCCACTTTGGCGATGGTGATGTCCGCCGCCGAGGCGGGCGTGGCGGGCAGCACTGAGGCCGTCACCGGGGCCGGCTTGCCCGCGGGACTCAGGCGCAGGGCCCGGGCCACGTTGGTGCTGCCGTCGGGCTGCACCACCAGGCGGCCCTCCGGTTCGGTCCAGGCCACGGCCTGGATGGCCACGGCCAGGGGCGCCGTGCGGAGGTTCGCCCCGGCGATCCGCAGCTGCTTCCAGCGGAGGAAGGCCTCGTTCTTGGCCGCGTCCCGGACGTCCAGCCCCAGCACCGAGGCCGCGCCCTGGTAGGTGAGGCCATCGCTCTTCCGCCCCTCGTAGGCGTAGCGCAGGCGGCCATCCACCCCCAGCTTCCCCGCGGTGACGCGCAGGTCCAGGTTCGAGTCCAGGTAGGGATCCCAGGGGGCCAGGTCCAATCCCTCGGCGGCCACGTGTAGGTCGCCGCTGTTCTTGAGCAGGGCGAGACTGCCCTCCACCTTCAGGGAACCCGCACCCAGCTTCAGTTCCAGCGAGGCCTTGCTGGTGGCCGTGGGATCCAGGGAAAAGTCCTGCCAGTGCAGATCCAGCTCCGTGGCCTCCACCTTCACGGGACGATCCGGGCCCAGGTCCTCCCAACCGAGGTGGAAGCCCTTGAGGGCCAGATCCCGGATCAGCAGTTTGAAGGGTTGTTCGTTTTCTTTTTTGACCTTCGGCTTCGTGGGCGTGAAGAGGCGCACCAGGTTGAGGCCGCCCGCCTTGAACTTCTGCAGGCGGACCACGCCCTGTTCGGCCCTGACGGAACCCAGCTCAACCGCGGCCGCCAGCAGATCCACCTTGCCCTGGCGAATCTCCAGTAGGGGCAGCTCTACGGCGGCTTCGGGCGCGCCGCGCTCCGCGAGCTTCACGTCCTTCAGGGTGAGCCCCAGGTCCGTGACTTCCGCCACCTGGATGCCCTGGCCCCACTCGAAGCGGTACTGGGCCCTCAGCGTCGCCGTACCGCTGCGGATCTCCGTGGCCACCTGGCCCTGCTCGTAGGGCCGGTACTTGGGGAGGGAGAAATTCTCGATGAGCAGGCTGCCCCGGGAGGCCAGGGGCTGGAGGCTGAGGTCCCCCTTCCAAGCCAGGTGTTCCCGGGCCTCGGTCCAGGCCTCCAGGGCATAGTCGCTGCGGTGGCCCAGCTGGGTCCGGATGCCGTCCACCCGGAGGTTCACGGGGCCCAGGGCCGTGTGGAAGGGGACTTCCTGGCTGCGATCCGTGAAGTGGAACTGGCCCTCCCGGAGTTGGAAGCGGCCGAGGGCGAAGATCCACGGGGAGGGATCGGTGCGGTTGGGCTGCTCGGGATTCGACCCCTGCAGCAGGTCCTGGAAATTGGGCCGGCCCTGCTGGTCCAGCTCCACCCGGACCGTGAGTCCATCCAGTTCCAGGGCCGCGAGATCGATGGTGCGGCTGAGGAGGCGGCGGAAGCGGTAATCCAGGTAGAGGCGCCGGAGGGTGATCCAGTCGCTGCCATCCCGGTTGGCGACGCGCAGGCCCTCCAGCCGGGCCGTCAGCAGAATGGGGTTGAAGTGGACCTGCTGCAGGGTCACCTGGCGGTGCAGGAACTCCGCGGCGAAGCGCTCCAGGCGGCCCTTGAGCAGCCGCGGGACCAGGAAGAACCCCACCAGCAGCCAGAGGCCGTAGAGGCCGCCCAGGAAAAGGAGGGGGACGCGCCAGCGGCGGAAAAAGGTCGAAAGAAAGGTTGGCATGGGCATCTGGAAAGCATAAACCGGCTTCCCGGATGTGATTCAAGCCACAAACCCATGCTCAATTGCCCAGGAAGGGGGCTATCCTCCGAGGGTCGCGCAGGGCCAGGACTGCCACCACCGAGCGTGTCGGCCCTCCGCTGGACCGAGAGGCATAGTGTCATGACGACACGACGCGTGGTGATCCTGGGAGCCGCAGGACGGGACTTCCATAATTTCAATACCGTGTACCGGGACAATCCGGACTTCGAGGTGGTGGCCTTCACCGCCACGCAGATTCCGGACATCGCGGGCCGCAAGTATCCCGCCGTGTTGGCCGGGAAGCGATACCCGAATGGCATTCCCATCTTCGACGAGTCGGAGCTGGTGGACGTCATCCAGAACCTGAAGCCGGACGTGGCGGTCTTCTCCTACTCCGACGTGCTGCACACCACGGTCATGCATCTGGCCAGCCTGTGCCTCGCCCACGACGTGGACTTCGAGCTGCTGGGCGCCGACAAGACCATGCTCCAGGCCAAGGTGCCGGTCATCGCCATCACCGCCGTGCGCACCGGCGCGGGCAAGAGCCAGACCACCCGCTACATCAGCAACATCCTGAAGAGCCTCGGCAAAAAGGTGGTGGCCATCCGCCATCCCATGCCCTACGGCGACCTCGCCATCCAGGCCTGTCAGCGCTTCGCCGAATATTCAGACCTCGACAAGCACAAGTGCACCATCGAGGAGCGCGAGGAGTACGAACCCCACATCGACAACGGCTTCGTCATCTACTCCGGCGTGGACTACGAGCAGATCATCCGCAGCGCCGAAAAGGAAGCGGACGTCATCCTCTGGGACGGGGGCAATAACGATCTGCCCTTCTACAAGAGCGACCTCCACATCGTCGTGGCCGATCCCCTGCGCACGGGCCACGAAATGCTGTACCACCCGGGCGAAGCCAACTTCCGCATGGCCGACATCATCCTCATCAACAAGTGCGATTCCGCCAAGGAAGAAGACATCCAGGCCATCGAGGCGAACGCCCGGAAGGTCAACCCCAAGGCCGTGGTGATCCGCGCCAACAGCCCGGTCACCTGCACCAAGCCCGAGTTGGTCAAGGGCAAGCAGGTGCTCGTCATCGAGGACGGCCCCACCCTCACCCACGGCTCCATGACCTATGGCGCCGGCGTGGTAGCCGCGAAGAATTGCGGCGCGGCGAAGATCGTCGACCCCCTGCCCTACGCCGTGGCCTCCATCGCCGCGACCTACAAGAAATATCCCAACGCCCAGGGCATCCTGCCCGCCATGGGCTACGGCGATGCGCAGATCAAGGACTTGGAGAACACCATCGAAGCCACCCCCTGCGACGTGGTGCTCTCCGCCACGCCCATCGACATCACCCGCGTCCTCAAGGTGAACAAGCCCATGGTGCGAGCCACCTACGACCTGGCGGAAGTGAAGCCGGGGCAGTTGGAGGTGGAAGTGAAGAAGGCGCTATCGGTATTGGCGCTGCAGGCCTAGTCCCAACAGGCTCGGGGCGCGTTACGCCCCGAGTTAGGAAAGATAGGGCGTGATGCATTCGTGGACGGCCCAGTGAATTTGCTGGGCCGTTTGCGTTCCGATGCCTTCCACTTCGGTCAATGCCTCCGCGGTGGCTGTCATGACTCCTTCAATGGTGCCGAAGCGGTCGAGCAAGCGGACGGCTCGTATGGAACCTACCTTCGGGATGCCTGTGAGAATGTATATCTGACGAGCCCGCTTACCGCGGATTTGGCGCCCCGGTCGCCGGATGACAACCAGTGTCGTCGAATGAAGCTGATGCGCCGTAAAGAGGATCAGTCGTGCTGTTTCGTCCTCATTCTGGGACCGCAGGACGGGAATGCCGTACCCGATCGCCAGAGCCACCAGCGCGCCCTGAATCCCCGCCCGAGTCACACCGGCTCTCTGCCATTCATGGGATGCCCCCTCCAGAATCAAGAAAGGGCGATACGGTGATGCCGCAAGCCGGTTGGCCTGGCTGAATAAGCGCCCCTGCCTTAGGCTCTCCAGAAAATCCGGTACCCGCTTCCGCTCCAGCACGGCCTTACCTTCGATCAGGTAATCCCCCGTCCTGAGCCGCCTAACAAGGACTGACACTCCCTCCATCGCTGTCAACTGGGCGGAAACACCGGAGGCCCGAGCTTCCCGGTCATCCACCCAGATTCGAATCGGCTGTCCATTGGAACCGGTGCCCAAGATCCACCTCTCTGAAGAGATGTGACGAGTCCAACCCCTAGAAGCATTACCCTAACTCGGATTGGGGCGGGGGCCCCAATCCGAGCCAGGAGCCCCAATGACCCACCTCTTCCAACCCCTCACCCTCCGCGGCCTCACCCTGCCCAACCGCATCGCCGTATCGCCCATGTGCCAGTACCAGGCCGAAGAGGGCCTGGTGAATGCCTGGCACCTGGTCCACCTGGGCGGGCTGGCCCAGGGGGGCGCGGGCCTGGTGATGACCGAGGCCACGGCCATTCTCCCCGAAGGCCGCATCAGCCCCAACGATCTCGGCCTCTGGAACCGGCACCAGGCCGAGGGCCTGGCCCACGTGGTCCACTTCATCAAGGCCCAGGGCGCCGTGGCGGGCATCCAGCTGGCCCATGCGGGGCGCAAGGCCTCGAACCCCGCCCCCTGGAAAGGCAGTGGCAGCGTGCCCCTGGCGGCCGGTGGCTGGGTGCCCGTGGCCCCCAGCGCCCTGCCCTTCGACGCGGGCTGGACCCCGCCCACGGCCCTGGACGAGGCCGGGATCCTGGCCATCATCGAGGCCTTCATGGATGCGGCTCGCAAGGCCCTGGCCGCGGGCTTCCAGGTGATCGAAGTCCACGCCGCCCACGGCTACCTGCTGCACCAGTTCCTCTCGCCCCTTTCGAACCACCGCACGGACAGCTACGGTGGCTCCTTCGAGAACCGCACCCGGCTCATCCGCGAGGTCGTCGCCGCCCTGCGCGACATCCTGCCGGAGGAACTGCCCCTCTTCGTGCGCCTCTCCGCCACCGACTGGGCTGAAGGCGGCTGGGACCTGGACCAATCCGTGGCCCTCGCCCAGGAACTGAAGCTCCTCGGCGTCGACCTGGTGGACTGTTCCTCAGGCGGCCTGGTGCCCGGCGCGAAGATCGCCCTGGGCCCCGGCTACCAGGTGCCCTTCGCCGCGCGGATCCGCGCCGAGGCGGGCATCGCCACGGGCGCCGTGGGCCTCATCACCGAGCCGGCCCAGGCCGAACAGATCCTTGCCGAGGGCTCAGCAGATCTCATCCTGCTGGGCCGCGAGCTCCTGCGCGATCCCCGCTGGCCCCTGCGCGCCGCCCAAGTGCTCGGCGCCGAAGTACCCTGGCCCGCCTCCTATGCCCGCGCGGCGAAGGGGCAGGTACCAATCCGATAAGAAGCTCTGACCGCGGACAGCGGGAACACAGAGGACACAGAATTCCCACAGAGGGCACAGAGAAAAGCCCGTGGAAGGAAAGGTGCGCCCACCGTTTTTCTCTGTGTCCTCTCCATTTCTCTGTGTCCTCTGCGTTCCTCTTTTCACTGTTCTTGTTTTTCCATTGGAACCGCAACCCGCCTCACAGCGCCCGGAACAGCGTCAGCACGCGCACTTCCTCCGCCCCGCCCTCCCGCAGGGCCTGGGCGCAGCGGAGTAGGGTGGTGCCTGTGGTCCACACGTCATCCACCAGCAGGATGATGCCGCCTGGAGCGGCGCCCCGGCGCAAGGCGATGGCCTTCTGGGGAAGGCGCCGCCGCTGGGTCTCCGTGCGGGTGGCCTGGCGGCCGCTGCGCCAACCCTTGGCCAGCAGCGAGTGGAAGGGCCGACCAATGCGGCCGGCGATGAGGCGGCCCACCTCCACTCCGAAGTCGAAGCCCCGCAGCAGGCGGCGGTGGAAGGTGCTGGGCGCGGCCGTGACTTGACCCACCTCCCGCACCCACTCCGGCAGCGGCGCCTGCGCCAGGCGACCCAGGAGGGCCTGGCGCCAGCCCGCTTCGCCCTGCTTGATGCCGGGCAGCAGGAGGGCCCCCAGGGGCGGGCGGCCGCCGTGATAGTCCCAGACCGCATCGCCCAGGTCCCAGGCCGTGGCCTCGGGGCAGTCACCCTCGGCATGGACCAGGGCGCAGCGTGGGCAGCGGCCCTCGGGCAGGGGCAGGAGACCGCCCCAGCAGTGAAGGCAAAGGCCCGCTTCCGAGCCCTCAGCCACCGGGCCCAGGCAGCCCCGGCAGAGGAGCAGGGAACCCCGCGCCTGCCGGAGGCGGGACTGGAGGGCGGCCGGAAGCATGGGGCATCATATCTGCTAGCATCGCCGGAAGCCCCACCTGACCCACCCCTGGAACGCCCTGCCGGGCCCCTCCCGGATCGCCTGGAGTCCTGTTCATGTCGAACGACCGCACTGAGTCCCAGCTCTTCGCCCGCAAGCCCCTGGCCCTGCTCCTGGAAGAAGCCAAGGGCGAGAACCGCCTCCGCCGCGTGCTCGGCCCCGTGCAGCTCACGGCCCTGGGCATCGGCGCCATCATCGGTGCGGGCATCTTCGTGGCCACCGGTGCTGCCGCCCACAATATCGCGGGCCCCTCGCTGATGGTGTCCTACGTCATCGCGGGTATTACCTGCATCTTTGCGGCGCTGTGCTATGCGGAGTTCGCCGCCATGGTGCCCGTGGCGGGCTCGGCCTACACCTACGCCTATGCGACGCTCGGCGAGCTCTTCGCCTGGATCATCGGCTGGGATCTCATCCTCGAATACGGTGTATCGAGCGCCGCCGTGGCCACGGGCTGGTCCGCCTACTTCCAGAGCGCCGTCAGCAAGATCGGCATCCACATCCCCAAACTGGTGAGCGAATCGCCCTGGAAGTACGACCCCGCCACGGGCCACTTCCTGACCACGGGCGCGGTGATGAACCTGCCCGCGCTCATCATCGTGGCCATCGTCACCGCCATCCTGGTGAAGGGCATCCAGGAGAGCGCCACCTTCAATGGCGTCATGGTGGCCATCAAGGTGACCGCCGTGCTCTTCGTCATCGCCGTGGGCGCCTTCTTCATCACCACCACCAACTGGCACCCCTTCGCCCCCTTCGGCTGGACCGGCATCAGCTTCTTCGGGCACCGGGTGGCGGGCATGGTGGATGGCGGCGGCGCCCCCATCGGCACCATGGCCGGCGCGGCCATCATCTTTTTCGCCTACATCGGCTTTGATTCGGTTTCCACCCACGCCGAAGAAGCCAAGAACCCCCAGCGGGACGTGCCCATCGGCATCATCGTCTCGCTGCTGGTCTGCACGGTGCTCTACATCGCCGTGGTGGCCGTGCTCACGGGCATGGTGAAGTTCGACCAGCTGGACATCAACGCCCCCGTGTCCACCGCCTTCAAGCAGAAGGGCATGGGCTGGGCCGAGGGGCTCATCGCAACGGCGGGCGTCAGCGGCATCACCTCTGTGTTGTTGGTCATGATGCTCAGCGGCCCCCGCGTGTTCCTCGCCATGGCCCGGGACGGCCTGCTCCCCAAGGCCACCTTCGGCGACGTGCATCCGAAGTTCCGCACGCCCTGGAAGTCCACCATCCTCGTGGGCCTCTTCGTGGGCGCCCTGGCGGGCTTCCTGCCCATCGACGCCCTGCTGCACCTGGCCAACATCGGCACTCTGCTGGCCTTCGTCATTGTCTGCGCCGCGGTGCTCATCATGCGCAAGAAGCACCCCGAGGCCGACCGCCCCTTCCGCTGCCCCTGGGTGCCCTTCGTGCCCGTCATGGGCGTGCTCACCTGCCTGATGCTCATGTTCTCCCTGCCCGTGGCGAACTGGTGGCGCCTCTTCACCTGGCTGGCCCTCGGCTTCGTCATCTACTTCGCCTACGGCAAGCAGCACAGCGTCATGCGGCATCAGAATCCCTGATTTGACCCTGTCCCAGGAAAAGCAACTGATTCACCACGAAGACACGAAGACACAAAGAACTGCTTTCCAAAAGCCTTCTGCTTTTTTCGTGTCTTCGTGTCTTCGTGGTGATCTTTTCTTTTTTCTATTCTTGAGGCACCTCCATGTCGACCTGGAATGACCTGACGCCCTCGAAACGCTGCGACTGGATCGACCAGCTGCGGGGCTGGGCGGTGATCGTGATGATCGAGGTGCATGCGGTGAACGTATGGCTGCACCCGGGCCTGCGGCCGGACTGGCTCAACTACCTGAACGGCCTGGTGGCGCCCAGTTTCACCATGGCCGCGGGCTACAGCCTGGTGATCTCGACCTTCCGGCTGGACGGCACCCTGCGTCCCTTCTGGCCCGACACGGCCCGGCGCCTGGGCTTCATCCTGCTCTGCGCCTACGCGCTGCATGCCCCGGGCTTCTCGGCCGCGGACTGGACCGTGCTCAACACCGCCCAGAAGGCCCGGGAGCTGTTCAAGATCGACGTACTCCAGTGCATCGTTTTCTCCCTGCTGATCCTGCAAGGCTTGGCGCGCCTGGTGCGGAATCCCAAGGTCTTCACGGGGCTCGCCCTGGTGCTCGCCGTCTTCGTGCCCCTGGTTTCGCCCCACCTCTGGGCCCATGGCGTGGCGGATGGCATGTGGCTCCCCATCCGCGGCCTCTTCAACGGCAATACCGACCGCGGCATGAATGCCCTCTTCCCGCTGTTTCCCTGGATCGCCTTCCCGGCCTTCGGCGCCTTCCTGGGCGGCCTCTACCGGCACCTGCGGGTTGAACCCATTCTGCCAGGGGGGACCGCCCGCTCGCCAAGGCTCGCTCTCCAGCTATCGCAGGCTCCAGAGGAGCCTGCTCCTGCGCCCTCGCGTGCGCAGAACTGGAGCCTCTGTCCCCCCTCGGACCCCCACGAGCCGCCTGAGCCAAGCCCAGGCGTCCCGTCGGCCCCCCCGCTGGGCACCCAGGCCCGCTGGAGCGAGTCCCGCTTCCTGGCCGGATTGGCGGTCGTTGGGGCCATTCTGCTGGCCTGGGGCGCGGCCACGCAGCAGGCCTGGCTCTGGGGCGGCCAGTGGCTCCAGGAAAACGGCGTGTGGATGCTGCACAGCCAGTCCGGCGCCTTCACCTACAGCGAGCTGGGCGCCATCTCGAACACCACCCTCCCCAGCGTGGCGGGCCGCCTGGGCTGCATCCTGCTGGGCGGCGCCGCCATGGGCGCCATCGAACTGGTGCGCCCCAAGTGGAACGGCGCGAATCCCGTCAAGGCCGCCAGTGCCGAGTCGCTGCTGCTTTACATGCTGCACCTCAACCTGATCTTCGGCGTACTGCTGGCGCCGGCGGTCAGCGCCGTCACCGGCCTGGGCTGGGGCAGCCTGGGCTGGACCGGGACCCTGCTGCTGACGGCCGTGATCATCGGCCTGAACCTCTGGGCCGGCGTGGCCTGGCAGCGGGTGCGGCAGACGCCGGAGCGCATGCGCTGGCTCCAGCACAAGGGCGTCGCTGCGCTGGGCCTCTGGTTCGTGCTGGGCGGGTGGTGGACCTTCCGCCACTTCCTGCAGAGCCCCGAGCTGGCCAAGGAGCCCTACCGGTTCCTGAGCGCCGCCCGCGCCCGCAAGGGCCTGCCCCCCACGCCCGACGGCCTCAGCCGCGATCCCCAGGAGTACTTCCGCGAAGCCGAGCGCCGGAAGCTGCACCTCAGCGAAGCCGCCAAGGCCGATCTCACCCGCACCATCTTGGCCCGGGGGGAATCTCGACCCTGAACAATGGCTTCAGCCACTGAAGGGTATCTGGAAGAGCAAAACGACCTAACACCGATGAACACCGAGAACTGAATGATGAACACCGATACAGCAAGCACCTTGGCCATTCCTTCTAGGATGGCGGGGTTCCTGATCGGGACAACCCCGGATGAAGTCAGCCGCGCGGCTCGCCGCACGGGCCTGCCGAAGGCGGCTTCCGGCGCAGCCGGAAGTGATCCCGGGGGGGCCGGGGTGCGCTTCTTGGGACGCAGTCCCCGGCGCCCCCGGGAGCAGCCCGTGCTGAGGGACCGGATGCTCCCTTCTTGATCGGTGTTCATCAGCTTTGATCGGTGTGCATCGGTGTTCCAGCTGTTCCCATCACTTGGGCAGGACCAGTCCGGATGTGTCGATGCGCCTCGGCGTCCTCTGCGTCCTCTGCGTCCTCTGCGGTTTGCCTTTTGCCCTTTTTGTGTTCTTTGTGTTCTTTGTGGCGAGGGCCTTTTCGCGCCCTTTCGCGGTTCCCAGCCACGATCCATACGCGGTTTCCTCCGCTTCGACCGGAGTCTGGTCAATAATCAAGAGATGACCGATGCGGGCGGCAACGCACCCCTATCCTGGCTTGTCTTCGCCGCCCTGGCGGTGCTGACCTACCGCGCCGCCATGACTGCACTGCTCTCGGCCTTCCACGCCATGCCCTCGCTGCAGCGGCGGCGCCTGCTGGAAGAGGGGGCCATCCGCGATCCGCGCCTGGCCGCCCTGTTGGAGCGCCCCCGGGTCCTGGGCCTGGGCCTGGGCTTCTGGAACCGGCTACTGCTCCTGCTGCTGGTGGTCCTGCTCTGCCCCTTCCACAGCGCCCTCCCCGGCGGGGCCTGGACCCTCGGGTTGCTGGCCCTGGTGGGCCTGTGGGCCCTGGACCTGCTGCTGCCCGCCCTGCTCACCTCTCGCGATCCCGCCTACTGGCTGGTGCAGCTGTTCCCGCTCTACGCCCCGGCCCAGGCCCTGCTCGGCCCCCTGGTGGAACCCGTCGCCCGGATGCTGGAGCGCCGCCATGCGGAGGAACGGGCCAAGGATGATGACGACGAGGAGGCCACGGAAGAGGCCGTCACCGCCCTCCTGGAGGAAGGCGAGGCCGAGGGCATCCTGGAGGCCGAGGACCGCGAGCTCATCCGCAACGTGGTCACCTTCCGCGATACCGTCGTCCGCGAGGTGATGACCCCCCGCACCCGCATCGTGGCCCTGCCCCTCACCGCGACCATTCTGGAAGCCTGGTCCACCTTCACGAGCAGCCGCCACTCCCGGCTGCCCGTCTTCGAGGGCGGCATCGAACAGGTGCGCGGCGTCCTGCTGTTGAAGGACCTCATGCAGCTGCCGGACGGCGCCCAGCCCGCCCTGGCCACCTTGCTGAAGCCCGCCCACTTCGTGCCCGAGAGCAAGCCCGTGGCCGACCTGCTGCGCGACCTCCAGCGGGCGCGCACCCAGCTGGCCCTGGTGGTGGACGAGTTCGGCGGCGTCTCCGGCCTCATCACCATCGAGGATCTGCTGGAAGAGATTTTCGGCGAGATCCGGGACGAGCACGAGGCCCCCGTCGACGTTTTGGAGCAGGCCCCGGGCGTGTGGCTGGTGTCGGGCCAGGCCCATGTGGACGACGTGGCCCAGGCCCTGGGTTTCGAGTGGGAGCGGGACGGTTTCGATACCGTGGCCGGCCTCGTCATGGCCCGCATCGGAAGCGTGCCCAAGCCCCTGGAGACCGTGGCCGTGGAGGGCGCCCGGCTGACCGTGCTGCGCATGGAGGGCACGCGGATCGTGCAGGTGCGAGTGGAACGCACCAGTCCGTAGGCTGTGGGACGTGGGCTGTAGGAAATCCTTTCTGGGCGACCCTTCGGGCCGCGCCAATGTTTCACTTTGGGCCGTTCATTTCGGTCGGCGCAGAACGGAACAATGAACGCGCCGCTTGCGGCGCATCAGGAATCCTTTCCCACAGCCCACAGCCTAGGGCCCATAGCCCGCATCCCCGCCTCCCGCCTCCTCCCTGTAACCTGAATGGCGGAGCCCCCCCGCATGATCCGTCGCACCCTAGCCCTGCTCGCCATTGTTGCCCTGCCCATCACCCTCTGGATGATCCAGCGGAAGCAGCGCCGCGCCCTGGTGCCGCAGCCCCGGGGCATGGTGCTGGGGCTCTATGCGGGGGTGCCGGACTACGACTACGGTTCGGAGCTGGACCGCATCGCCGCCACCGGGGCCACCTGCGTGAGCCTGCAGGCCATCTACCGCATGGACACGGGCCAGAGCAACGAGATCCGCCGCCATCCCACCTCCAGCCCCACCGAGGCCAGCCTGCGCCGCACCTTCCAGCAGGCGCAGGTGCGCGGCCTGCGCATGATGTTCTTCCCCACCATCAACCTGCGGGACGAGGCCGACAACGCCGAGTGGTGGCGGGGCA
This sequence comes from Holophagales bacterium, assembly GCA_038324335.1. Classification (GTDB taxonomy): domain Bacteria; phylum Acidobacteriota; class Holophagae; order Holophagales; family Holophagaceae; genus Geothrix. Next base: position 4,467 of record JBBQHW010000043.1, on the reverse strand, counting down.
ACATCGCACCCGGTGACTGGGACCTCTGGTGGCGGAACTACACGGCCTTCAACCTGCGCCTGGCCGCCCTGGCCCAGGAGGGCGGTGTGGAGTGGTACAGCCTCGGCACCGAGATGGCCTCCACCCATCCCTTCCCGGACCAGTGGCGGCGCCTGGCCGCGGCCGTGCGCACCGTGTTCAAGGGCAAGCTGGTCTACAGCGTGAACTTCGACAGCCACGACAGCTTCACCTTCGGCGACTGCCTCGACGTGATCGGCATCAACACCTACGATCCCATCGCCAAGTACGACGATTACCCGGAGCCCGGGCAGATCCGCGACGCCTGGTGGTGGGTGGTCTACAAGGCCCGCACCCTCACGGCCCGGTTTCATCGGCCCGTGATGATCACCGAGGTTGGCTACCCCTCCGTGGCCCACGCCCATGTGGGGCCCTGGGATTTCCGGACGGACAAGCCCCTGGACCTGGCCCTGCAGGACCTGCTGCTGAAGGGCGCCTTCGGCGTGTTGCGGCACTGGAGCGACGGCGAGGCGGTGTTCTACTACCTCTACGGCGAGAACCTGGCGCAGAAACCCGTGGGCGGGCCCCTGGACCACACCTACGCCGTCTGGGGCAAGCCTGCGGAAGCCACCCTGCGGCAGTATTTCAAGGAGCCCATCTGGGACCGGCACCTGCCCCCCCACCCGGAGAACATCCACGAGGCCCTGGTCCAGTCCCTGGTGAGCTGGCACCGGAAGCTGCGGGACTACGAGGACGCCGAACTGCCCCCCTGGGTACTGGACTGGGAGGCTCAACATCCCCAGGATGCCCTGGAAGCCCTGGCCCTCCTGGCCCACGAACCGCCCCCGAAGCGGCGGGTTCCCAAGGGCGAAGCCCGGTGATCCGGGTTGCCGGTGATCGACCTCTCCCCACGGGGTGGCAGCGGGCTGGGTCCCGCCAAAGCGCGGTTCCTGATGTTCTGGCTGAGTCTGGCCGATAGCCCTGTTAGCGGTATCCTCGATCCCAGCCCATGAGCCAGCCCAGCCGTCCACGCCCCCTCCCCGTGCCCTCCATGGCCGCCAAGTCACTGCTGGTGGTGGATGACGACCGCGCCACCCTGAACCTCTGCCGGGCCGGCTTGAAGGGCCTGGTGGGCTTCAAGTTCCTCATGGCGCACGACGGCCACGAAGCCCTGGAGGTGATGCGGCAGGAGCCGATCCACGTGCTGGTCACCGACCTGAACATGCCGGTGATGGACGGCTTCAACCTCATCGCCAAGGTGGTTCGCATGTATCCCCAGATCCCCATCATCGTGTTGACGGGTCTGAGCGAGAGCCAGCACCTGAACACGCCCCTGCAGATGGGCGCCATCAGCATCCTCAGCAAGCCGCCTCGCCTCACCATCCTCATGGATGCCATCCGCACGGCGGCCCAGTTCGAGCCCACCGGCATGGTGCGGGGCATCGGCCTGAACAGCATTCTGCAGCTGCTCAACTGGGAGAAGAAGTCCTGCACCCTCACCGTCAAGTCCGAGGCCGGCATGGGCCTGCTCTACCTCAAGCAGGGCGAGGTCGTGCACGCGGCCTACCGGACCGACGAGGGCGTGAACGCCGCCTACGAGATCCTCACCTGGGACCGGCCCGACATCGAGTTCGTGGAGACCTGCCGGGTGGATCCCACCATCGAGCTGCCCCTCACGGAACTCCTGATGAACGCGGCCATGCTCTTCGACCACGGGAGCCCCGAGTTCGGCGAGGCCTGAGTCCTTGCCGCATTGGCAGCGGAACCCTCGACAATTGAGATTTCGGTCAAAATTTTACCCATTTTGAAAAAAAACAACCTTCTGGTCGTCGATGGGGGGCCGATGGGGGAATAATGGCGCCAGTGCGGCCCCACCGGGGCCCCCTCCCAGGCAGGTGTCCATGTCCCAGCTGAAGCCCTTCCGAGCCTACCGGCCCCGGCCCGAACTCGCCGCCCAGGTGGCCTCCGTTCCCTACGACGTGGTGAACACCCAGGAGGCCGCCGAACTGGCCAAGGGGAATCCCCATTCCTTCCTCCACGTGGGGCGCCCCGAGATCGACTTGCCCGCGGGCATCGATGTCCACGCCGACGAGGTCTACGCCAAGGGGGTGGCCAACCTCCGCGGCCTCATCGCGAACGGCACCCTCTTCCCCGAGAACACGCCCTGCCTCTACGTCTACCAGCAGCGCATGGGCGATCACGTGCAGGCCGGCCTGGTGGGCCTCTGCTCCGTGGAGGAGTACGAGACCGGGGTCATCAAGCGCCACGAGTTCACCCGCAAGGACAAGGAGGATGACCGCACCCGCCACGTCACCGAGCAGGCCGCCAACGCCGAGCCCGTCTTCCTCACCTACCGGGCCGTGCCCTACATCGACCACATCGTGAACGACATCCGCAAGCAGATCCCCGTGTACGACGTGGTCACGCCGGACGGCATCGGCCACACCGTGTGGGTGGTCTCGGGCGAAACGGTCGTCTACGAACTGGTGCACCTCTTCAACGGTGTGGAATCCCTCTACATCGCCGATGGCCACCACCGCACGGCCGCCGCCATCCGCTATGGCCAGGCTTGCCGCGACAAGGCCAAGGCCCAGGGCATCCCCACGGACGGCGACGAGCCGTACGAGAGCTTCATGGCCGTGGTGTTCCCCCACGACCAGCTGAAGATCATGGACTACAACCGCGTGGTGAAGGATCTCAACGGCCTCAGCCAGGAGGCCTTCCTCGCCAAGGTCCGCGAGAAGTTCGACGTGGCCGTGTCCAGCCACCGGGCCGCTCAGGCGCCCACCACCTTCGGCATGTATCTCGGCAACACCTGGTACGAGCTGAAGGCCAAGCCCGGCTCCTTCCCCGCCGCGGATCCCGTGCGCGGCCTGGACGTGAGCATCCTCCAGGAGAACCTGCTCAATCCCATCCTCGGCATCGACGATCCCCGCACCAATAACCGCATCGACTTCGTGGGCGGCATCCGGGGCATGGACGAGCTGGAGCGCCGCGTGAAGGAGGGCTGCGCCGTAGCCTTCTCGGTGTATCCCACGTCGCTCACCCAGCTCATGAGCGTGGCCGACGCCGGCGAAGTCATGCCCCCAAAATCCACCTGGTTCGAACCCAAACTGCGCTCCGGCCTGCTCGTGCGGATGTACGAAGGTTGAGCCTTGTCAGGAACTGCTTTGATCCACAGATTCCACAGATTTCACAGATTAGAACTGCCAGAATCCCGACCCTTCCTCCCTTTGCCTTTGCTTTTTAAATCTGTGTGAATCTGTGAAATCTGTGGACTCACTTTCTTTTCTCTAGCGGAGTTCCCATGCACATCCTCATCGCCGACGCTTTTGACGCGAAGTTGCCGGAGCGGCTCACGCCCTTCGGGGCGGTCAGCAGTGATCTCGCCACCCTGGGCACCGCCGAAGTACTCCTGGTCCGTTCGAAAACCAAGGTCGACGCCGACCTCCTGGCCAAGGCGCCGAACCTCAAGCTCGTGATCCGCGGCGGCGTGGGCATGGACAACGTGGACAAGAAGCTCTGCGCGGAAAAGGGCGTCAAGGCCGTGAACACGCCCCGCGCCAGCAGCGTGGCCGTGGCGGAAATGGCCATGGCCTTCATGGTGGCCATCCCCGCACGCCTCATCGAGGCCCATGTCTCGATGAAGGAGGGCAAGTTCCTCAAGAGCGAGCTGAAGCGCACGGAGCTGTTCAAGAAGACGCTGGGCCTCATCGGCGCCGGCGCCATCGCCAGCGAAGTGGCCAAGCGCGCCCAGGCCTTCGGCATGACCGTGCTGGCCTACGATCCCTTCCTCAAGGAGCACCCCATCGCCCAGCTGGTGAGCCTGGACGAGCTGGCCGCCAAGGCAGACGTCATCAGCATGCACACGCCGCTCACCGACGACACCAAGGGCATGATCAACGCCGCCTTCCTGGCCAAGGCCAAGGACGGCCTCATCCTCATCAACACCGGCCGCGGCAAGTGCATCGTGGAAGCCGACGTGGTGGCGGCCCTCGCCACCGGCAAGCTCCGCGCCTATGGCACCGACGTGTGGCCCAGCGACCCGCCCCCGGCGGACTGCCCCCTGCTCAGCGCGCCCAACGTCTTCATGGCCCCCCACATCGGCGCCAGCTCCAAAGAGAACCTCGGCCGCATCGGCGACGAGGTGGTTTTGATCCTTCAAGATTTCTCAGCTTAAAAGATTCACCACGAAGACACGAAGACACGAAGACAATCCTTCATGCCTTCCTTTTTCGTGTCTTCGTGTCTTCTCGACATCAGCTGCGCTGATACACAAGGCGAACCAAATTATCGTGGTAGATCATTTCATTTTCTTTTAAGGAGTCTCCCATGACCCATCGCGCGATCAACTTCTACGCCGGCCCGGCCGGTCTGCCCCTGCCCGCCCTCGAGCGCGCCAAGGAAGAGCTGCTGGACTTCGCCGGCACCGGCATGTCGGTCATGGAGATCAGCCACCGCTCCAAGGAA
>JBBQHW010000042.1:0-24228 GCA_038324335.1 Holophagales bacterium | reverse complement strand
CTCGGCGGTGCCAAGTGTCAGAGGTGCTGTGGCCGCGAGGCTGCGGGCGGAGGGCAGGGCGCCAAGGTTGCCGGGCGCGGGCTTTCTTTCGCCGCCCAGGTGGAGGGCGTAGGCCTGGCCGGCCTCGGCCGGGAAGATCAGGGTCTGCCGCCGTACAAGCAGGCGCGCGCGCAGGGGGGTCGCGCCTTCGGGCAGGGTGAGGGTGAGGCTCTTGGCCTGCACGGGCACTAGAGCGATGCGGCTGGCTTTCGTGTGGAGGGCGGGCAGGTTCCAGATGAGATCATTGCAGTAGAAGTCCCGGCGTTCCTCTCGGTCCTCGCCGAGCCGGATGCCCGGCCGCAGCGGCGCCGCGGGGGGCGCCAGTTCCAAATCCAAGCCCACGATGCGCTCAGTATCCGGCAGGCTCAGCCGCCAGGTGCGGGGCTGGCCGGGTTCCTGCGAGAGGGTGCCGTCCAGGGCCAGTTCGGTCTCCAGGGCCTCGGGCCGAGTCTCGGCGCGGACCGTGAGGCCACGGATGCGCGGCGCCTCACCCTGGGACGCCAGCAGCGTGAGCCGATAGCGCTGGCTGTCCCAGGGCAGGTCCAGCGTGCGGCGGCTGCCCGAGGGTGTCAGGTCGTAGAGATGCAGCGGCGCGACGGGCGTATAGGTGATGAAGCCGCCACCCGGTTGTTCGCGTTCGGCCTGCACCTGCACCACCCAGGGCGCGGCGCCGTCGAGGTCCAGGTCCACTTTCAGTGATTCGCGCTCGCCCACCCGCCAGCCTTCGGGCACCTTCAGCGAGAAGGAGGCGGTGGGATGGCCTTCGGTATCCTTGCCCGTGAGCAGCAGTTCCACGGGCAGGGCGCGCGGCTCCCAGAGACCTTCGCGCGCTTCCAGGAAGGGGATGCTGCGGCCCGCGGCGTCGCCGATCCAGGCACCTTTCACCTGGCGCTGGGCGTGGGCGTCCAAGGGCAGGCGCGCCCAGCCGCTGGCGGGCACCGGGGCGATGGGCCGGCGCTGCAGGGCGGCGCGATCCTCGCGCCCGCAGGCGGCGAGGAGCAGCAGCAGGAATGCAGTCAGGTGCAGACGGACAGGTGGCTTCATGAGGCTTCTCCCGTGCGCTTGCGGTTGGCGAGAATGGCGGCCGCCATGCCGATGCCGCCCACGCCCAGGAAGGCGAGCGCCCGCAGGGGCGTGTCGGCGCCAGCCAGATCCGCCACGATGAGCTTGAAGCTGGCGAGGCCCATCCACGCGTAGCCCGCGATCATCAGGGCGCGGCGCGCCCCGTCGCGCCGGCCGAGGCCGCGCATCCACTGCCACGCACCCGAGAGCGCCCACACCAGGGTCATGGCGATGGAGGCCGCGCGGGAGGGACCGTAACCCACGTAACCCACGAAGCCCACGTGCGACGGCGCCTGGAACCACTGCACCAGCCGCGCCGCCTCGTAGGCCAGCGTCACGTTGGCGGTGAGTTGCAGCGCGAGGAAGGCGATGATGACCAACGCGCCGCCGCGGGGGCGGGCGGGGCGGGCTTGGCCCGACCCGTCTGCGGGGGCGAGGGGGGACGCAGAGGCGTCAGCCGGGCGGTCCCCCCTCACTGGCATGGTCAACAACCACCATGCGGCCGCAGCCAGGGCCCCTTCCGCGCAGACGGTGTTGAAAAAGGGCGTCAGGGTGTGGCTGTGGAAAGCGATGTTGTCGACGCCATGAAAGCCCCAGCGCAGGGTGGTGAGCAAAGCCAGGGCCGCCGCAAGCCAGCGCAGGGCCGTGGCTTCTTCAGCGAAGGCACCGGCCTCCGCCTTCCGGGAAGCCCAGGCGAGACCCAGGGCGAAGGCGCCCCACAGCGGCCCCACCCAACGCCAGGCCAGCGCCACCGGTACGGCCAGGGCCAGGTGGCCGGCGATGAGGGCCAGCAGGCCCCAGTCGGCGCGGCGGCTGCCCAGGCGTTTCCGCAGGGGCTGCACCAGCGCCAGATTCAAACCCGCCGCGGAGAGGACGGGCAGGGCAAAGGTCTCGGGCGTGAGGCCGAGCCGCTTCCAGAGCAGCCAGCCGAAGGTGGTGGCCAGGATCGAAGCCACGAGCCAGAGGACCGTCGGCGTGCCCGGGGTTTCCTCCGTGCCCGGGAGCCAGGCCCACAGGCCCGCCAGGAGCAGGTGCAGGATGAGCAGCGGGGCGAGGAGGCCCGCATCGGCTTTCAGCACCTCGTCGCAGGCGGGCAGGAGCAGCAGCCAGACGCCCACGAGGGCCGTCCAGCGTGCGCCGTGCCAGGCGCCGCCGCTGCGGGCGAGGTAGGGCACGGCCAGGGCCGCGGCCATGAGCACGGCGAGATAGACGGCCAGGGCCACTTCATGATGGCCACCCTGGCTGAAGACCAGGGGTGCCACCAGGCCTGAGACCAGGGCGACCGTGAGCGCACTCCCGCTGCGGCCCCGGGCGGCCAGGGCGCCGGCCACCAGGGTGACCAGGGCCGTGGCGACTAGCCCCAGCGGCGCCGAGTAGAAGTGGTATTCCATGGCCCCGGCGCGGAAGCTGAACTGCAGGGTGCCGAGGCCCGCCAGCAGCAGCGCCACGCCCAGGCGGCGGCTGTCGCCCAGGATCAGCTTCGCGGCGAAGGCCGTGATGCCGCCGCCCACCAGCAGGCCCAGGATGAAGCGCGACTCGGCGCCCACCCAGCCCTGCTGGATGGCCCAGCGGAAGAAGAAGATGGTGCCGACGAGGAAGATGGCCGCGGCGATGCCCGCGATCCAGACCACGGGCGAGTGCTCCTTTCGGGGGGCCACAGGCCGCACCATCGGACGGGGCCGGGGCAGACCTGGTGTGGGTGCCTGGGCCGCGGGCGCCTGTGCCCTCTGGAGCAGCCAGGCCACTTGGGCCTCCAGCCGGGTCAGGCGTTCAGCAAGTTCCTGCGGACCAGTCTGGTCCTGGGGAGCTGAGGGTTCCATGGGGACTCCATACGGATGCGTATGGAATCATGCGACCTCTACTGATTTGCTGTCAAGAGGTGGCTGGTCACAGAAGACACAGAAGCTCACAGAAGACACAGAAAGGAAGGGAAGGAGGACGCTGCCTAGCGATCGATTTCTTAGCGATATCGGGCGGCCTGAGCCGCATTCCCCTTGCCGCTGTTCCTTCCGCGTCCTCCGCGACTGTCCGCGCCTTCCGCGACCAGCTTCTTTTGGTGTTCCTGGAAGCCCCGGCTGGAACGCTCAGCCGACGACGCGGTTCCGGCCCTCGGCCTTGGCCTGGTAGAGGGCCTTGTCGGCCCGCGAGAGGAGGCGCTCGACGGTGTCCTCGGGTCCTTCCCAACTGGCCAGGCCGATGCTCAAGGTGACGCGATCCCCGGAGGGCAGACCCGGAATGGCTTCCTGGATGACCTCTTCCCGGAACCGCTCGGCCAGGGCCCGGGTGCCCTCCAGTTCGGTCTGGGGACAGTAGGCCAGGAACTCTTCGCCGCCGATGCGCCCCAGCTGATCCACCTTGCGCAGGGCATCGGCCATGCGCTGCGCCATGACGCTCAGCACTTTGTCGCCCACGGCATGGCCGAAGCGGTCGTTGATGGCCTTGAAGTGGTCGAGGTCCATGAGCATGACGGACAGGCCTTGGCCGAAGCGCCCGCACTGGTCCAGTTCCATGCCCAGCATGTCGAGGATGTGCTTCCGGTTGAAAAGGCCGGTCAGGGAATCGCGGATGGCCTGATGGTAGAGACGCAAGCGGGAATCCTCGAGGCTCAGCAGGCGGCCCAGTTCCTCCGCGGCGATCTCGAAGAGGCGTTCGAAGTCATCGGCGGCCCGCCGCTCCGTGAGGATGGCCAGGACGCCGATGGTGGGGAAGCCCGGGGTGCTGGAGGGAAACACCCGCAGCACGGGATCGCGCATGCTGCGCCGCCGTTCATCGTTGTCGGAGGTGGGATGCCAGCGGCACTCCGGGGTGGCGTCCAAGAGGCCGGGCCCGGCCACCGCTTCTTCCAGGGCCTGGCGATCGTCTTCGCTGGCGGAGGCGCCGTGGACGCCGTGGCACCAGACGCCGTCCTCGCCCAGGTAGGCCACCAACAGGGCGCCGGGCAGCACCAGTTCCTGGAGGATCTCGATGAAGCCCCGGATCAGCCGGGCCGTGTCGTGGTCGGCGGTGTAGAGCCGGGCCACGGAATCCCGCAGGGCCGTCTCCACCAGACGCTGCTCCAGGGCCTGGCCCAGCCGCCGCTGGATGGCGTCCACGCCGAAGTTCTCCTGGGCGAGCCTGGGCACCGCGTGGGCCGTGCGCGGTTTCGAGGCCTGCTCGGCGAGGGCGGTGGCGACCTCCACCACGTGATCGAGATCCCGCCCCTTCACCAGGAAGCGGTCGGCGCCGCAGGTCTTGGCCCAGAACCGGGCGAGCCCGGCTCCCTGGGCCGTGAGGAGCAGGACGGGCAGGTGGCGGGTGGCCCGGTCATCCTTCAAGAGGCGGCAGAACTGGTAGCCGTCGAGCAGGGGCATCACGCAGTCGCTCACCACCACGTCAGGATATTCCGTGGCCAGCATGATCAACGCCTCGGCGCCATTGCGGGCCTCGAGGGTGGCGTGGCCATGCCGCTGGAAGAGGTGGCGCAGGAGGCTCAACTGGATGGGATTGTCATCCACCAGGAGCACCTGGAGCGTCTTGGGCAGCGGCGGGCCGGCATGGGTCATAGGTTTCGCTTATCGAAAGATTCGGGCCAGGGCTTGAGCTTGGTGGACTTCGGATGGATTCCATCGCCGTGGGATGCTGAAGCTGGGGGAACGCCCCATCATGACCACTGAGACTGCCAAACAACAAGGAAAGAGACTATGAATCGACGAGCACGATAGGCATGGACGCGCCCCTGCTGCTCGCCCTGACACGCGCCTGGCTGCGGGAGCGCGGCGACCTGCCGGTGGAGGCCGTCTGGGCCTCGAACCGCGCCTTGGGCCTGCGCTGGGCCGGCCGGAAGGGCGCGGAAGGCTGGGTGTTTCTGCTGCAGCCCAAGCCCGAACTGTGGCTCCTGGCCGTGGAACATCCTGCCTGGAAGCGCCTGCAGGCCGAGGCCACCCGGGACAGCGAGAAGCTGTGGGGGCCCTGGTTCCAGGGGTCGCGCCTGCGGGCCGTGGCGGGCGATCCCCGTGAGCGGTGGGTGGGCCTGGGCTTCCAGCGGCGCGCGATCACGGGGCGGCTGGAGTCCCTCCAACTGGCCTTCCAGGCCATTCCCGGGCGCCCCGGCCTCCGCGTCGATGGCCTCGACACCCAGGTGCCGCGCCTGGGGCTGGGCGTGCCTTTTCCCGCCGCCGCGCCGGAACCCGCGGAAGATCCGCCGCCCTTCCTGCGCTGGCGGGAACGCTGGGGAGACAGGCTGGACGCGGCACTGGCGGGGGAGGTAGCCGAGGTGCTGGAGGGTGAGGGCGAGCTGCTGGCCCGGCATCGCCACTGGTCCGAAGGCCGCGCCGAGGCCCTGATTCTTGCGCCCGCAAAGGCGACGGCGGAACGGCGGCGGCAGACGGAAATCGCCCGCATGGACCGGCTGGGCCAGGCCCTGGCACGGGATCGCGCCAAACACGCGGCGCAATTGCCACTCAAAGAACAGGCACGGCGCCTGTCCGCGGAACTCTACCGGCTGAAGGGCGCAACCCGGGAGGTGGCGCTATTGGACGGCAGCCACCTGTCGTTGCCCGATAGCACGAAGGCCGAGGATGCGGTCCAGGTCTGGTTCACCGTGGCGAAAAAGGCGGAGCGGGGTCTGGCCCGCGTGGCGGAACTCGAGGCCGAGCTGGCCCGTGAAAGGGCGGCCTGGGCGAAGCGCATGGCTGCAGAAGGAGATTCCCTTGCGCCGGACCTGCCGCCTGCGAGACAACCAAAGGGGAAGGTCGCGACGAAGGGGACGAAGCGCATGCAGGCGGAGGGCGGCAAGTCGAAGGACGGCCAGCGGAAGGACGGCAAGGGCATGGCCTTCCGCAGCGTCATGGTGGACGGCTTCGAGGTGCTCATCGGCAAGGGCGATGCCGAGAACGATCAGCTCACCTTCAAGGTGGCCGACAACCTCGACTTCTGGCTGCACGTGGCCAGCCAGCCCGGCAGCCACGTGGTGATCCGCAATCCCGACAAGCTGAGCGAACTGCCCCGCACCGTGATCGAGCGCGCCGCGGAGCTGGCGGCCTACCACAGCAAGGCCCGGGACGGCGGCAAGGTGGAAGTGCATCTGGCCCGCATCGCCGACATCAGCAAGCCCCGCGGCTTCGCGCCCGGCAAGGTGATCCTCAAGAAGTGGGTTGGGGTTCGCGTCTATCCCAAGCCGTGAGGGCTGTGGGCAGTTGGCTGTGGGCTGTGGGAAGGATGGGGCCGTCGGGTTTTGGGCGACCGTTCAAGTAACCACGGCCCAAGGGGAAAAGTGGCGCGGCCCCCAGGCCACCACCCCGCCAAACCTACAGCCCACCGCCTAATCGCTACTCCACCCGCATGGCGAAGGGTTTGAAGCCGGCCTTCTTCAACCGCTCGGCGACCTTGTCCATGGCGGCGCGGGTATTCGCCTTGGCGAGGCGCACCTTCAGCTGGCCCTTGTCCTTCAGGGTGGTGGTGGCGAGGCCCGTGGCCTTGGCCTTCTCGGCCACCTTCTTGGCTTCGGCGGCATCGGCCGTAGAGATCAGCTGGAGGGTCCAGAGGTCGGCCGCAGCGGTTGGTTCCACACTCGCGTCGGCCTTGGTGTCGACCTTGGGCGCGGTGGCGTCGATCTTCGGGGTGGGGATCAGCTTGTCGGCCCCGTCGCCTTCGAAGATCTTGAGCTGGTCCAGCAGGGGTTCCGGCAGGTCGCGCAGCTCCTCCTCCACGCCCTTCTGCATGGGCCGGTGCAGCGCTGCGCTCTGCTTGCCCACCTGCACGCCGAGGACGAAGACCAGGGTGAGCAGACCCACGCCCACGCCTGCCACCCAGAGGATGGACTGGCTGTTGATGCTGATCTGGTCGCGCTGGCTCATCGAGGATCCAGGTTAACCCCTTCCAACAGCGCCGCGAACTGGGCGCCGCTGCTGGCGGGGGCGGTGACCAGCGCCCGCGTGGCGGGTTCCAGCAAGGCCGCCGCGAGCAGCTGGCCCCCGGACCCGCCGAATTCGCCCCAGAGGCACTTCGGATGGAGGGCGGCGGGCCAGCCGGGATGAGTCTCAGCCAGGTTGGCTTCCAGGGCATCGAGGGGGGCAAGGCCATTCCCGCTGCCCACGCGGCGGTCTACGCCCAGGTCGCCCAGGGCCGCGACGGCCTCATCCAACGCACGGGAGCGAGCGGCCGGCTCGGAATCCACAGAGGACTGGGCGGCAAGGGCGCGCAGGTGGGCCCGGGGCCGCACGCCGCGGGCCTCGGCGTGGGTGCGCAGTTCAAGGACGAAGGCCTGGGCGCCTTCACCGGGCAGGAAGCCCCGGCCCGAGCCGAGCTCGGGATCGCCGTGGCGGGCCAACAGCCGCGAGCCCCAGCAGACGTCCAGTAGCAGGGGAAAGAGCCCATCCGTGCCCAGCACCAGCGCGGCGTCCACGAGCCCGGCCCGCAGCCAGCGGCTGGCCTGCTCCAGGGCCGCGAAAGTGGCGTTCTCCCGGTCCACGAAGGTAACGCTGGGTCCCTTCAAGCCGAAGGCCAGGGCCAAGTGGCCGCTGGCGGCATTGGCCACGCTGTTGGGGAACACCAGGGGCGAGGCCCCTTCGGGCCCACGCAGGAGGTAGGGGCGCATGAAGGCCTCGGCGGCCTCGCTGCCACCGCTCATCGTGCCTACGGCCACGGCGATGCGTTCTCCGAGTGGACGAGGTTCGAGCCCCGCATCCTGGAAGGCCTGGTGCGCCGCGACCCACGCGAATCGGGAGGCCCGGTCCAGGCGCCGCAGCTGCATGGGTGGAATAATGCCCACGGGATTGAAGGCCGAGCAGACCGCCCCCCGACCCTGGCCCAGGGCCTCGGGCAGATCCGTGAAACACGGCGCGCCTGCAGCCAGGCTGGCCCGGGCGGCCTCGATGCCGTCCCCGCAGGGCAGCACCAGGCCCAGGCCCGTGATGACGATGGGCTGTGGGCTGTGGGCTATGGGCTGTGGGATGGTCATGACCCCTCCCCGTGTTTCATCCGGGCCCCATGAAAAGCAGCTGGTCGCAGAAGACACAGAAAAGGCACAGAAACCACGGAAAGTGAAAGGGGGGTGCGTTTCGAAAGCATGGGCTGGATCCCTGGGGCGCCCGGGCCAGGCTTTCGGGACGCGGCCAGGGCGCCCCCGGGATCCCTTCCGGCTGCGCCGGAAGCCGCCTTCGGCGGGCCCATGCGGAGAGGGCCAGTCCCCCTTCCGTGGCTTCCGCGGAATTCCGTGTCTTCCGCGACCAGCAAAGCATTAGGGGGTTGAGTGGTTGCGTTGGTCATGCGCCACCCCAGCGCTTCAGGAGGAGGCTTGTGTTGTTGCCTCCGAAGGCGAACGCATTGACGAGCGCCGTCCTCAATTTCCGCTGTTTTGCCACCAGTGGGGTGCAGTCCAGGTCGCAAAGCGGATCGGGGTCCTCCAGGCGCAGGGTGGGGCTCACCACCTGGTCGCGCAGGGCCAGGATGGCGGCGGCGGCCCCGAAGGCGCCCGCGGCGCCCAGGGTGTGGCCGAACTGGCTCTTGGTGCTGGTGACGGAAACGGCATTCGCCGCGGCGCCCAGGGCGCGGCGGATGGCCAGGCATTCGGCGCCGTCGTTGGCGGGCGTGGCGGTGCCGTGGGCGGAGACCAGATCCAGGTCCGCGGGCGCCAGACCGCCCACGCGCAGCGCCATGGCCATGGCCCGGGCGGCGCCCTCGCCCTCGGGATGCGGGGCCGTGGGATGGTGGGCGTCCATGCTGGCGCCGTAGCCCAGCACCTCCGCGAAGATCACGGCCCCTCGGGCCTGGGCCCGCTCCAGGGGTTCCAGCAGCAGCTGCACGGCGCCTTCGCCCAGGTTCAGGCCGGCGCGGTCCCGGCTGAAGGGCCTGCACTTGTTCGGGTCCACGGCCTTGAGGCAGGAGAAGCCCGCATAGGTGGTGCGGCAGAGGCTTTCGGCGCTACCTGCCAAAGCCAGGTCCAGCTCGCCGGCGGCGATGCGCTCCCAGGCCTGGCCCAGGGCCAGCAGGCTCGACGAGCAGGCGTTCATGACCGTGCCCCGGGGGCCCGTGGCGCCCAGGCGCTGGGCCAGGGCGTCGGTGACCCTACAGGGGCCCTGGAAGGCGGATTCGGCCGCGCGGCCCCGGCGGCCCGCGAGGCGCTCCTCCAGGAAGACCTCGGTCACGGGGAGGCCGCTGGTGCCGGCCCCCTGAAAGACGCCGATGCGCGCCGGGTCGCCAACCGGCTGGAAGCCGTCCAGAGCTTCGTCCAGGGCCTTGAGCGCCATGCCTTCGCAGAGGGTCTGATGGCGGGCGGGGTCCATGGCCACCTGGCCGGCGATCTGGGCGGGTTCCGAGGGGAGGTGCAGGCGCGTGAGGGGGCCGAGGCCATCCTGCCCGGCCAGCATGGCGGCCCAGGTGCCCTCCCGACCCGAAGCCAGGGAGGACAGCACGCCCAGGCCAGTGATGACGACACGAGGGCCGGTCATAACCGCTTCACCAGCAGGGTGGCGGTGCAGAGCTCGCGGTCCTCGCAGTTCACGGTGCCCTTGAGTTTCATGAGGCCCGCGAAGGCGCCCTCGGCGCGGACCTCCAGGCGCAGGCGGTCGCCAGGCAGGGCGGGGGCCTTGAAGCGGGCGTCCTGCACCGCGGCCAGGAAGATGGCGGCGCCATGCAGGGAGTCGGCTTCCAGGAAGCCGCCCGCCTGGGCCAGCATCTCCAGCAGCAGCACGCCGGGCACGATGGGACGGCCCTCGAAGTGGCCCTGGAGATAGGGCTCGCCGTTGGTGACCAGTTTCTCGGCCACCACGCGCAGGCCGGGCTCCCGCTCCAGGACCCGGTCCACCAGCAGGAAGGGGTAGCGGTGCGGCAGGTGGGCCGGGATGTCGATCATCTCGGAATCAGGCCTTGGCGTGTTCGGCGATGAAGTCCGTGAGGGCCTGCACGGACTTGAAGGCCTTCATGCCGGCGGCCTCGTCCTCGATCTTGACCCCGAAGACCTGCTCGATGCCCAGCACCAGTTCCAGGGCATCGATGGAATCCAGCCCCAGGCCGTCGCCGAAGAGGGGGGCCTCATCCAGGATCTGGTCAGGGGTCATGCCTTCGAGCTTCAGGCGCTCGATGATCAGCTCTTTGACGCGCAGTTTCAGGTCGCTCATGGGGTTCCCGTCAGTAAGGGTGGAAAATCACCCTTGATCCTAGCCAACGCAAGCGTTGACTGAAGATTCTACACTGGAGTGAGCTTGAACCGGCTCGCGTTCAACTTCAGGGCTTCACCACGGAGGCACGGAGCACACCGAGGTTGCACGGAGGCCTCCGTGGTTCCTCAGTGATAGGCAGGCCCCTGGCTTCCGGCTGTGCCGGAAGCCAGGGGAGGCGCCGGGCCCGGGTCCTCTTAGGGGGTTCCGAACCCGGCGCCTCCCCTGTGCCTATGCTCCGTGCCTCCGTGGTGGATCCTTCACGATTGAACGCGACACCCCTTGCAGGGCCCTTGTGATCTTGACAACCCTCCCCGGCCTGCAAACGGCGCTAAGCTGGACGCTCGCGGAACCCTCCGCCCGAGAGCGCCATGGCCCATCCCGCATCGCCCTTCCTGTCGGTCCTCATCCTGCTGCTGGTCGCCGCCGTGACCGCCATCGCCATCCTCGTGCTGTCCGGCTGGGTGCTGCCCCTGCTGAAGCCGAACAACCCGCAGGCGGCCAAGCTGCGGCCCTACGAATGCGGCGTGGCCCCCCTGCAGGTGGGTGCCCGGCACAAGTACTCCGTGAAGTTCTACCTGACGGCCATGCTCTTCATCCTGTTCGACGTGGAAGCGGCCTTCCTGCTGCCCTGGGCCGTGAACTTCAAGACGGCCCTGTGGACCTTCGGGGCCATGCTGAGCTTCATGGCCACCCTGCTGGTGGGCTTCATCTACGCCTGGGGCAAGGGCGCCTTCGAGTGGGAGCGCTAATGGTGCGCGTTTGGGCCAGCCCTGAGCCTCGCGAAGGGCGTGGAGCGACCCTGGGCCAGGCCGGCCAGGGGCCGAGACTGGAACAGGGCGCGAGCCCAAACTGCCTGATGGCGACCGAGGCGATCCATGGCTGAGCTGGACATCAACGACGCCGTGGTGACCACCCGCCTGGATGCGGTGGTCAACTGGGGCCGCAAGAACAGCCTCTGGCCGCTGCCCTTTGGCACCGCCTGCTGCGCCATCGAGTTCATGAGCATGGCGGCGTCCAAGTACGACCTCGCCCGCTTCGGCGCCGAGGCCATGCGCTTCAGCCCGCGCCAGAGCGACATGATGCTCATCCTCGGCACCATTACCAACAAGATGGCCCCGGTGCTCCGCACCATCTACGCCCAGATGGCCGAGCCCAAGTGGGTGGTGTCCGTGGGCGTCTGCGCCAGCTCGGGCGGCATCTACCGCACCTACGCCACCCTCCAGGGCGTGGACCGGGTCATCCCCGTGGACGTCTACGTGCCCGGCTGCCCGCCCCGGCCCGAGAGCATCCTCTTCGGCATCATGAAGCTCCAGGAGAAGATCGAGAAGGAATCCCTGTCCATGCGCAAGGAGCACATCGCCCGGTTCTACGAGAGCCTGGAGCGGCAGGAGACCATCCAGGCGGAGCAGGGCCTCACGGGCCAGCAGGCCATCCGCAACATGCTGGCCGGTGCCGCCGAGCGCGGCGCCGGCACGATCTTCTAGGAGCGTGGCCATGGTCATCGAGCACATCGACGCACAGCTCCCGGGCGCAATCACCGACCGCCACGACTTCCGCGGCGACCAGACCATCGTGGTGGCCAAGACCAACTTCCTGGCCGTGGTGGAGCTGCTCCACCGCGAGGGCTTCCAGCTGCTGGTGGACATCACCGCCGTGGATTGGCCCGAGCGCCCTGAGACACAGGGTGTGGGCCGCTTCGACGTGGTCTACCACTGGCTCAACCTGGCCAATCAGGAGCGCCTGCGGCTGAAGGTCCCCATGGCCGATGGCGAGACCATGCCCACCCTGACGGCCACCTTCAAGACTGCGAACTGGTTCGAGCGCGAGATCTTCGACCTCTTCGGCATCCGCTTCGAGGGCCATCCCGACATGCGGCGCCTGGTCACCTGGGACGACTTCCCGGGCCATCCCCTGCGCAAGGACTTCCCCCTGGATGGCGGGGACGCCTTCTGCATGGAAGGCTGCACCGCACCCTACAACAACGGCGAGCGGGGTGGAGAATGACCATGGAAGCCCCGGCCATGACCCGCCAGGAGCCTGACGGCGATCGCATGATCGTCAACATGGGGCCCTCCCACCCCACCACCCACGGCACCCTGCGCATCGTGCTGGAACTCGAGGGCGAGACCATCGTCAAGGCCACGCCCGAGATGGGCTACCTGCACCGCGGCGTGGAGAAGCTCGGGGAGAGCCTCAGCTACACGCAGTTCATCCCTCTCACGGACCGCCTGAACTACTGCAGCGCCATCATGAACAACGTGGGCTACGCCGGCGCCGTGGAGAAGCTCCTGGGCATCGAGATCCCGAAGCGGGCGCAGCAGATCCGGGTGCTCATGTCCGAGCTGGCGCGGATCGCGGACCACATCGTGTGCGTGGGCGTGAACGCCGTGGACATCGGCGCCTTCACGGTCTTCCTCTACCTCTTCAAGCAGCGCGAAACCACCTACGACCTCTTCGAGATGGCCACGGGCCAGCGCCTGCACACCAGCTTCACCCGCATCGGCGGCGTCTTCCGGGATCTGCCCGAGGGCTTCGTCCCCATGGTCGAGCGCTTCCTGGTGGAGTGCGGGGCCGCCGTGGACGAGTGCGAGCGGCTGCTGTCGCACAACCCCATCTGGCATGGCCGCACCAAGGGCATCGGCGCCATCAGCCCCGAGGATGCCGTGAACTGGGGCTACACGGGCCCCTGCCTCCGCGCCGCAGGCGTGCCGCAGGACCTGCGGAAATCCCAGCCCTACCTTGGCTACGAAACCTACGACTTCGACATCCCCGTGGGCACCACCGGCGACGTATTCGACCGCTACCTGGTCCGCGTGGAGGAGATGCGCCAGAGCCTGCGCATCATCCGCCAGGTGCTGGACCGCCTGGAGCCGGGCCCCGTCATGGTGGACGATCCCAAAATCGCCCTGCCCCCCAAGGAGAAGGTCTACACCCGGATGGAGAGCCTCATCCACCACTTCAAGCTCATCATGCACGGCATGGAGATGCCCGTGGGCGAGGTCTACAGCGCCACCGAGGCCGCCAACGGCGAGTTGGGCTTCTACATCGTCAGCGACGGCGGCAAGAACCCCTACCGCATCCGCGTCCGCCCCCCCTGCCTCCCCATCTTCAGCAGCTTCGAGGACCAGGTGAAGGGCGCATTGATCGCCGATGCGGTAGCAGTTCTCGGCGCCATGAATATTATTGCGGGTGAGCTTGATCGCTGAGGCGCCGAGAACTGGCACCGGGCGTAGCCCGGTGGCGGGTTTGGAGCAATGAGGCCGAAGCAGGGAGGCTCCGTCTCCGCGAGGCATAGCCGAGTGGGAGCACGCATCGCGTGCGTCAGATGGAGGGAGGCCGACCGCGCGCGTAGCGCGTGACCCCGAAGGGGCGAGGCACAGGGAGGCTCCCCCCGGCCAACGCAGGCGTTTTCGGGGATCTAGGGTCGCCTCCGCGAGCCTGCGAGCGGGAGGTCGCTCCTGCGGAGCGACCGTCAGGCGGAGTGCCGAGTCAGGATCATCGCAGGCGAACTCGACCGCTAAGAAATCCATACCTCAAACGGTGTAGGCGCGATGAGCGCGGAGCAGGAGCGGAGCGCGCCTTTGCCGAAGGCGAAGCCCGAAGGGCGCCGCACCGGATGTGCGGCGTCAGCATTATTGCGGGTGAGCTTGATCGCTGACGCGCCGAGAACTGGCACCGGGCCTAGCCCGGTGGCGGGCTTGGGGCGATGAGGCCGAAGCAGGAGCGGAGGCCGACCGCGCGCGTAGCGCGTGACCCCGCAGGGGCGAGGCACAGGATGTGCCGAGTCATGAAGAAGCAGGGAGGCTCCGTCTCCGCGAGGCATAGCCGAGTGGGAGCACGCATCGCGTGCGTCAGATGGAGGGAGGCCGACCGCGCGCGTAGCGCATGACCCCGCCGGGGCGAGGAGCCCGCAACAGGGATGCTGAGTCCCTGCGAGCTTGCGCTAGGGGGAGCGCTCCCGCGGCGTTCAATGGTTGGAGGACTGAACCAAGAATTGTCCCGCTTGAACACGCCCGGCAGCTCATTGATCTTTTTGGGGTTTTCTCGGTTCCACCTGGATTGAAAAGAATTGGGCTTAGGAGTGGTCTTGGATATAAGTAAGGGACCTCTCAGTCGTTCGATTTAGGTTGGGTGTGGTTCAACGCTTCCGGAGGAGTGCCCTTGCAGACCAAGATGCCCCAGTCCCTTCTCGTTCGTGCCGCATGGACCGCTGCCTTGATTCCAGGCCTTGCCTGGGCGCAGACAACGGCGTCCTCTGGCTACAGCCAGCCACCCAAAGTGATCCTGGATGTCATGCGGGCACCTTCAGCGCCGTCTCCAGTCATCAGCCCCTCGCGCGATCGGATACTGTTGGTCGCGTGGGAAGATTACCCCTCCATCAGCCGGGTCGCCACGCCGTACCTGCGGCTTGCAGGTGTTCGGATTGAACCCACGAACCACAGCAAGCACGATACACCCGGCGGTTATGGAATCGCTCCCGCCGCTCGCAGCTATGAGATTGTGCGGGTCTCCGATGGAACCTCCATTCCGGTCAAGCTGCCACCGGGAGGCATCGTCCAAGCTCCGGTTTGGAGTTCGAATGGCCTCCGCTTCGCCTTCGCGCGGGTGACCGAGACCACAGTGGAACTCTGGATCGGGGATGCCGAAACGGGAGCCATCCGACAGGCTCCTGGTGTTTGGTTGAACCAGATGCTCGGAGGAGAAGTCCAGTGGATGCCAGACCAAAAGACCCTCCTGGTGAAGACTGTACCTGAAAACCTAGGTCCGCCCCCGGCCGCCACTGGTGCGCCTTTAGGCCCCAGTATTCAGGAATCCATCGGTGGAAAAGGGCAGAGCAGCACCTATGAGACGCGGGACACGCTCGGTAATGCGCATGATGAGGATTTGTTCGACTACTACAGCACATCGCAGTTGGCACTCGTAGATGCGGCGACCGGGGTGGCATCGCCATTCGGCGAGCGGGACCATTACCTCCAGGTGCGTTCGGCTCCCGATGGGCAGCACGTGCTGGTTTCCTCCATTCGGAAGCCCTACTCCTATGTAACAACCTTTGACCGATTCCCACGGGAAGTGGGTGTCCTCAATATTGCGAATCGGTCCTCCGTCAAGAGCCAACGGATTGCCTCGCTCCCCCTTGCAGACCGTGTTCCCATTCACGGGGAACCCCTAGGACCCCGCCAGTTCGCCTGGCGTCCCACGGAACCCGCCACCCTCATCTGGGTCGAGGCCCAGGACGGTGGAGACTGGGCCACCAAGGTTGCTCACCGCGACAAGGTCATGACCCAGAAGGCGCCGTTTGAATTGGCACCAGTGGAATTGTTCCGGACGGAACAGCGGTTTTCCGGCCTACTGTGGGGTGAACAACCCGGGTTTGCGCTCATTAACGATTACGACCACAACAAACACTGGACCCGAACCTTTATCATCAATCCAGACAATCCGAAACAAGCTCCGCGCAAGCTCTGGGACATGTCCACGGAAGAGCAGTATGGCGATCCCGGGAATCCCGTTTGGCGGTTCCTGCCCAATGGCGCAGCCGTGCTGAGGCAGGAAGGTGAGTTCATCTTCCTTGCTGGGGAGGGCGCCTCTCCCGTGGGAGACCGGCCCTTCTTGGATCGGCTCAACATCCGGACACTTCAGACGGAGCGCCTTTTTCGCAGTGAGAAGACTGAATTCGAATTGTTTGTCGGATTTCCTGGCCCAAGCTCCAAACAATTCCTGACCTGGCACCAGTCGCCCTTGGCCCCACCCAATGCCTACGTCCGCACCCTCAGCAAGGGCATCAAGGCCCTGGCTGGAGAGTCGTCCTTTGCCTCAGAGCGTAAGGCCGTGACGCACATTCCGGATCCTACGCCTGAAGTCCGGCAGATCAAGAAACGCCTCGTGACCTACAAGCGCGCGGACGGTGTCGATCTGTCCTTTACGCTCTACACGCCTCCGGGGTACAAGGAGGGAACGCGAATTCCCACCATTCTGTATGCCTACCCGCTGGATTATGCGGATCCCTCCAAGGCTGGGCAGATTTCGGGCTCGCAGTACACCTTCACGAGGCTGAGGAACTACCGCCTCCTCCTTCTCGCGGGTTACGCGATCATCGACAATGCCTCCTTCCCGATCGTGGGGGATCCCACCAAGGCCTACGACACCTACCTCGAACAGTTGGTTGCGAATGCGAAGGCTGCGGTGGGCAAGGCGATTGAACTCGGCGTGGCCGACCCGGACCGAATTGGCGTGACCGGCCATAGCCATGGTGCACTCATGACGGCCAACCTGGTGGCTCATTCCCCGCTCTTCAAGGCAGGCGTCGCCACCAGCGGCTCCTACAACAAGACCCTCACGCCCTTTGGTTTTCAGAGTGAACGTCGTTCTGTCTGGGAGGCCCCAGAGGTCTACCGGCAGGTATCCACCTTCTTCTCGGTCGACAAATTGAAGACACCCCTCCTCATCCTGCATGGGGCAGATGACGCCAATCCTGGAACAACCCCGCTCCAAGCCACCAAACTCTATGAGGCCATCCGAGGCAATGGTGGGACCACCCGACTGGTCATGCTGCCTTTTGAGCCTCACTGGTATTCGGCTCGTGAGTCGAATGAGCAGTTGCTATACGAGATGGTGCGCTGGTTCGATATTTATGTGAAGAATGCCCAGCCAGTCGCCAGTCCCAAGAAGCAGTAACACATTCAAGCATGGAGGCCGCTCACCCGAGATTAAAACCTCGGGGAGTGGCTTCCTTCTTCCCAGTTATCCCCCCTGGGAAGGACACGAACAAAGCCCCAAACCCAGCGGAGGGGCGGCGAAGGACAGGCTTGGCCCTGGGTGGCTGAGAGGGCTCCCTCTCACCCCTTATGCAGTGCCTCCAGCTGAATCCGGTGGTCGTTGCGCAGCCGCTCCAGGAGGTCGAGCAGGGTCGCGCGCTCTTCGGCGCTCAGGCACCGATCCAGCTGTTGGCAGATGGCGTCGTGGCGGCCGCGCATCCGGGCTTCCTGGGCGAGGCCCTTGGCGGTGATCTGCACGCGGCTGCCCCGGCGATCCGCGGGGTTCTCGCACCGCTTCACCAGGCCCCGGGCCTCCAGGCGGTTCACCAGGCGCGGCACGTCCGCGAAGCGGTAGATCATCCGGCAGCGAAGATCCTTCACCAGGTAGCCATCCTTCGGACCGCCCTTGAGGATGCGAAGCACGTTGTACTGCTGATCCGAAATGTCCTCGGGTTTTCCCAGGCCTTCCTCGAAGAGGCGGGCCACGTACTCCCGGGTGAGGAGCAGGGCCAGGGCCACCTCGTGCCCAGGCTCGATGGGCTTGGTGATCTGGAGTTCCTCGCGGATGTGCATAGCCGACTCCCAGGGATCCAGGATGCCAGAAATTTACCGAAAAAGGTGTTGCAACTCTCGAATTCTCGCCTAGACTCGGTTGCATGGTGAAACACCTATTTTGAGGAGGTCTCATGCGCCACCCCTTCCGCACCGTCCTTGCCGTGCTCGCCCTGGCGGCCCTGCCTGCCGTCCTTCCCTTGGCGGCCCAGGACGTCTACAAGATCGACCCTGTCCACAGCGAGGCCAGCTTCAAGGTGCGCCATGCCCTGGCCAAGGTCAGCGGGCGCTTCACGAAGTTCAGCGGCACCATCAAGGTGGATGTCGCCGACCTCAGCAAGTCCAGCGTCGAGGTGAGCATCGACGCGGCCAGCATCAACACGGATAACGAAGGCCGCGACAAGCACCTGAAGGGCGCCGATTTCTTCGACGTGGAGAAATTCCCCACCATCACCTTCAAGAGCACCTCCGTGAAGGAAGTGGCCAAGGGCAAGCTGGAAGTGACCGGTGCCTTCACCATGCACGGCGTCACCAAGACCATCACCTTCCCCATCACCAATGCGGGCACCCAGCCGGGCATGAAGCCTGGGACCGTGCTGGCCGGCTTCGTGGACGGCGCCCTCACCCTCAACCGCAGCGACTACGGCGTCAAGTACGGCATCCCCCTCGTGGGCGATGAAGTGGCCATCAGCCTGAACATCGAAGCCGGAAAGTAGGAGGCTCTCCATGAGCGAAGGCCTCCCGAAAGTCGCGGCGAAGGTCCCGGCGGTGCTGGACATGGAGCCCGGTACCTACTTCTGGTGCACCTGCGGCCTCAGCGCCAAGCAGCCCTTCTGCGACGGCGCCCACAAGGCCTGTGACATGCGCCCCATGAAATTCGAGATCCCCGAGGCCGGGAAGAAGGCCCTCTGCCAGTGCAAGCACACCCAGACCCCGCCCTACTGTGACGGGAGCCACTGCGACCTGTAGGCCATAGGTTTGATCGTGATGGGGGGCACGGGGTTAAACCCGGTGTTCCCCATCTGCTTTCAGCTAAACTGTGCCCTCATGCGAGCGCGCCCATGAACCATCCCCAGCCCCCCGAGACCTCGAACGAACCCCTGGCCCCGGGCCAGCGGCTGCCCGTATCCGAGCGCCAGGAACTCAGCGCCGAGGCCATCGCCGAGATCCACGCGATCATGGCGCAGTATCCGGACAAGCTGGCCGCCACCCTGCCGGCCCTGCACATCGCCCAGCGCGAGTTCGGCTTCGTGAGCCTCGCGGCCATGAAGGCCGTGGCCAGGGCCATCGGCATCCCCGAAAGTCACGTGTTCGGCGTGGCCACCTTCTACACCATGTATCAGAAGGCGCCAGTCGGTAAGTTCCACCTTTCGGTCTGCACCAACATCAGCTGTGCCCTGCGCGGCGCCGCCCAACTGCTGGAGAAGGTCTGCGAAAAGACCGGCGTGCAGCCCGGCGCCGGCCCCAGCGCCGATGGCCTGTGGAGTGTCGAGGAGGTCGAATGCCTGGCTGGCTGCGGCATGTCGCCCTGCATCCAGGTGAACCACGATGTCTACGACGAGCTGGTGGACGAGCAGAAGCTCATCGAAGTCATGGAAGCCTGCAAGCGGGGCGACTACCGCCCCTGGGCTGAGTGAGCGGAGGGACGACCATGGCAGCCATCCGCACGAAGCCCGATCCCCACACCTACACCTTCCCCGGCTTCGGTTCGGAGAAGTTCCCGAACCTGATGCTGCGCGGCGCGGGCGCTCTCGACAACTGGCACCTGAAGACCTACGAGCAGCGGCACGAGGGCTACGTGGCCATGAAGGCCGCGCTGAAGATGGAGCCCGTGGCCGTCACCGAGGAAGTCAAGGCCTCAGGCATCCGGGGCCGCGGCGGCGCCGGTTTCCCCGCGGGCCTCAAGTGGTCCTTCATGCCCAAGGACTCGGGCGACCGCAAGTTCACCCGCTACCTGGTCTGCAATGCGGACGAGGGCGAACCCGGTACCTTCAAGGATCGCGTCATCCTGGAATACAACCCCCACCAGCTCATCGAGGGCATGATCATCGGCGGCTGGGCCATGCAGTGCGCCATGGGCTACATCTACGTGCGGGGCGAGTTCCTCTGGCTCATCGAGAAGCTTGAGGCCGCCATCCAGCAGGCCCGCGATGCGGGCTACCTGGGGAAGAACATCCAGGGCACCGGCTGGGACTACGACCTGCTGGTCTACCGCGGCGCCGGCGCCTACATCTGCGGCGAGGAGACCGCCCTGCTCAATTCGCTGGAGGGCCGCCGCGGCGAGCCCCGCGTGAAGCCGCCCTTCCCGGCGGCCAAGGGCGCCTTCGGCCAGCCCACCACCGTGAACAACGTGGAGACCCTGGCCGCCGTGCCGCCGATCCTGCGCATGGGCGGCGCCGAGTACGCCAAGCTCGGCACCCCCAAGAACACGGGCACTCGCATTTTCGGCGTGAGTGGCCACGTAAAGCGCCCGGGCATTTATGAGTTGCCCCTAGGCACCCCCATGAACTTCCTGGTGGATGAACTCTGCGGCGGCTCCAGCACCGGCAAGAAGATCAAGGCCATCATCCCCGGCGGCGCCAGCGCGCCCATGTTCGACGAGAAGGACTTCGATTGTCCCCTCGACTTCGACACCGTGAAGGCGCGCGGTTCCATGGCCGGTTCCGGCGGCCTCATCGTCATGGACGAGGGTGTCTGCATGGTGCAGGCCACGCTGCGCCTCATCAAGTTCTACGCCCATGAGAGCTGCGGCCAATGCACCCCCTGCCGCGAGGGCTGCAACTGGCTGGAGATGATCCTCTACCGCATCGAGCACGGCGAAGGACGCATGGCGGATCTGGATTTGATTTCCAGCCTCACGCCGCGCATCAGCATGCGCACGCTGTGTCCGCTGGGCGATGCCGCCTGCGGCCCCGTAGATTCGGCCCTGCAGAAGTTCCGCCACGAGTTCGAGCATCACATCACCCACAAGACCTGCTACGCCGCGGGGTCCCGATTGCTGGCCACGGTCGGAGCGCACTAGCCGATCATGCCCATCACCGGAATCGGCCTGGCCTTCACCCTCGTCGGGGCCGTGTCCTGGGCGGCCTTCGACGCGCTGAGGAAGCGGCTGTCCCGGGAGGTGTCGCCGGTGTACCTGGGCCTGCTCCTGCCCCTGGCCCAGGCCCCCCTGCTGGCCCTGTGGGCCGCGACCCGGGAACCCATCGGCCTGCCCATGGCGTGTCTCACGCCTCTGGCCGCTTCGGCCCTGCTCAACGCGCTGGCCCTGGTCCTCTTCCTGGATGCCCTGCGCCTCTCGCCCCTGAGCCTCACGATTCCGCTGCTGAGCTTCACGCCGGTGCTCTCCACCACCCTGGCCTGGCTCTTCCGCGGCCAGGCGCCGGGTGCCGCGCAGTACGGCGGCGCGGCCCTGGTGGTGCTGGGGGCCGTGGTGCTGGGGCGAAGTGGCGGCGCATGGAAGGGAGTGGCCACCACCCTGCGGGAACCGGGTGTGCGCCGCATGGGGCTGGTGGCCCTGCTCTGGAGCTGCACCAGTGTGCTGGACCAGACGGCCGTGAGTGTGGGCGCGGGTTCTTGGTACGCGCCGGCAGTCACGGCGGCGGTGGCCCTGCTCCTGCTGCTCTGGACCCTGTTGCGCGGCCAGGGCCAAGCCTTCCTGGCGGCGGTGCGTCCCTTGGCGGCCCACCCGCTGCTGTTGGGCACGGCCCTGGTCATCGGCGCCGCGGCCCTGGCGGTGCAGATCGAGGCCTTCCGCTGGGCGCCCATCGGCTTCATCGAAGTGGTCAAGCGCGGCCTCGGCATGGCCAGCGCGGTGCTGGTGGGCCGGTTCCTGTTCGGCGAACCCCTGAACCGCTGGAAGGGCCTGGCCGTGCTGCTGCTCACCCTGGGCGTCGCCCTGGTGGTGGGACTGCGTTAGAGAGACTTCCGCGCTGACCAGGCCTTTCTTTCTCTCGGAACTGATCGCCTTGGCGACCAGTTCCGAGTAGCGATAATGCTTGCATGCGAACCCTGCTCCTTTGCCTGCTTGCCACATTCCTGTACGCCCAGGACGCCTTCCTGGTGCGGCCCTACCTGCAGCTGGGCGATGCGCCGAAGGTGTCGACGCGGGAACGCCTGGACCTGCTGTGGCACGCGGAGAATCGAGACGCGGCATGGAGCGTGGAGGTGCGGGGCGCGAAGGGCTGGGAGCCGCAAGCCGCGCCCACTTTCCGGACCCTGGATGCGCCGCCCCTGCGGTTGCATCGGATCTATCGCGCCACGCTGCGGGGCTTGCCGGCGGGTGCGAGCGTCCCCTACCGCGTCACCCTGAACGGCGTGGTGGTGTTCGAAGCTGAAGCCCAGGCTCGAAAAGGGGGCGCCCACCGGGTGGTCGTGTTCGGCGACGCGGCGGCCCGGACGCCCGGCCAGGCGGCCATTGCCAAGGCCGCGGCCGCGGCGCGACCGGACGCGGTCTTCATCGCGGGAGACCTGGTCTATGGCCGGGGCCGCGCCGCCGAATACCGCGATCATTTCTTCCCGTTCTACAACAGCGACGAAGTGCCGTTCATGCGCCAGGTGCCCTTCCTCGGCGTGCCGGGCAACCACGATGTGCCCTTCAAGGAATGGCCCGACTCCGTCGCCTACTTCGCCTACTGGTCCCAGCCCCTGAACGGGCCCGCGCTGAAGGCCGGCGACGCCAGCGCCGCGCCCGTCGCCGTGGGCGTGCATGATGCCATGGTAGCCGCCGCGGGCACGGCCTTTCCGCGCATGGGCAGCTTCAGCTTCGACTACGGCAAGGTGCATTGGACCGTGCTGGATTCGAACCCCTACGCCGACTGGGATAGCCCCAAGCTGAAGGCCTGGCTGGAGGCGGATCTGAAGGCTGCCCAGGGTGCCGACTGGCGCATCGTGGCCCTGCACCACCCCCTGTTCCACAGTTCGGTGAGCCACTCCGAGGACCAGTGGATGCGGCCTCTCAGCCCCCTGCTCGAAAAGTACGGCGTGGACCTGGTGCTCGCGGGCCACGTCCACAACTACCAGCGCACGGCGCCCCTGCGCTTCAAGCCCGCAAAGACCGGTCTGCGCGGCAGGCCCGTGGACGGTGTGTTCACGGTGGACGAGGCCTTCGATGGCAAGACTGTCACCCACGCCAAGGGCATCGTCCACATCGTCACCGGCGCCGGTGGCGCCGAGCTCTACGATCCCTGGCAGACGGACGCGAAAGCCAGCTGGCAGCCCTGGACTCGGTCCTTCATCTCCGACAAGCACTCCTTCACGGTGCTGGATGTGGCGGGGAAAACCCTGCAGCTGCGCCAGCTCGATGCCGAGAGCCGCGAGCTGGATGCCATTACGCTGACGAAGTGATCCGCTGACTTTACCGTCGGCGGGACGCGAGCGAGTAGGCGTGGATCCTGTGGTTGTTCATCTCGAAGATCCAGGTGTCGGCCCAGATGGCGTTGGTCTCGACCTTGACGCCGACGCGGATGGTTCCAGCGGTTTCCTTGAGTGGGCCGATCTCGACGCGCAGGTTTGGATGCTTCTGGAAGGAGGACTGGAAGAACTCCCGGATCTGCGCCTTGGACAGAGTGCTGCCGGAGCCTCGGAAGACAGCCTCCTCGTCCAGGTGCTTCATCATGGCCTCCAGGTCCCGTCGACCATAGGCATTGAGGAAAGCAAGAATGGTCTTGGCATCCGCATCGGTGGGGGCCGGGTTGGCCGCGGAACCTGGATGGGCGACTGGGGCCGGATGGCACGCCACCAGGAGCATGAGCCATGAGAGTGCGATGAGTTGCGCGGCGAGTTTCATGGGCTTGCCCCAAAGAACCTCAGGTCCCGAAGGCCGGGCCGGTGCGCCCCTACCTTCCGAAGCTGATGGAGTAGGTCAACGGCTTGCTCAGCTGGGGGCTCTTGATGGTGGCGCTCATCACGAGGGTCTTGCCGTCGGGGCTCAGTTTGAAGACGTTGGTGCGCTCGCCTTCGTCGTTCTTGAAGGTCTGGATCATCTGGTCCTTGGTGACCTGGGCGGCCACCATGAACTTGTCCCCATCCTCGCGGGTCCAGGGGCCCGTCTTGCCGCCCGCGGGCATGGGGATGGAGTCACGCTCGTCGAACTTCACGAAGACGCCGGTGTCGGAGATAGCAATGACGGCCTTCTTGTAGACGGGGTTCAGCCGGGTGAGCTTCTTCCGGGCGATGGGCCGCTTGATGAAGTTCATGTCCGCCACCACGTTCTCGATGGCGGCGGCCACGTCATCGGCCTTGGTGGTGGTCCAGGTGCCGGACAGGGAGGGTTCCTGCGCCGCCAGGCTCAGGACCGCGAAGACTGGGACGAGGAACAACCGGGCTGCGCGCATGGGATCTCCAGGTGGGTTGGTGGTCCCAACAATAACAGCAGTGACAAGGATCTCCACCAAGGGCACGGAGGAGCGCCAAGGGCAGCAAGAAGGAAGGATTGAACCGCAGAGAACGCAGAGGGCGCGGAGAAAAGATCAACAGCGCTTCAGCCAGGATGAACACCGTTGAAAAGCTGATAAAGACAGGAAGGGGCTGGTGGCCTCAGCTGATGGTGGCGACCGGCTCTGCCTCGACGGAAGGCGCTTCCTGCTCGGCGTCGGTGAAGACGGTCCTGCGACAGCCCAATGCTCCCTACACTTGGCTGTGGCGGTGACCCATGAATTTGATCCGATCCCTGCTGGTTTTCGTTC
>JBBQHW010000041.1:0-24667 GCA_038324335.1 Holophagales bacterium | reverse complement strand
GACGAGCTGGGCAATGACCTTCAAAAGAGTCTGCCCCGAAAAATCCCGTCCAGCCGAGCTGAATGACACCGTGGCAGAGTAGGCCACCTCGCCGCTCCTGACGTTCAGCTGGTATGGCTTGCTGGTGAGGGTCTTTTCCCGGGCCTGGTCGATCTTCCACTTGAGGATGGTCAGGCCTGGAACATCCTCGGCCACGATCTCCTCGCTGGAACCATCCGCGAATTCAGCCTTCCAGGAGGGGTCACCGGCTTTGCGTTGGATGCTGAGGCTGACCATGGTCGTTTCAGGTTTGCCGTACTTGATGATTTCTCCCGAGACCTTCAGGCCCACTGGCGCGGTCTGCGTCAGGACCGCAGGAGCACAGGCCTGGCCCAGGAGCAGAACGATGGGGAGAATCGAGAACCGGAGGCTGGACATTCGAACCGTGCCCGTAGCCATGGAGTGGACTCCTTTCATCGGTCGGTTTGGTTCAAACCAATGGCATTGTATGGCAGATGGCGAAACCCGGAGACCCGAGTCACCCTGCCAGCCCTACAACGAATTCATTCCTGGCCATTTCAATCCAAAACAGAAAGGCCCCCAATCGGGGGCCTTTCTGTTTTGGAGCGGGCGACCAGGATTGAACTGGCGACATTCAGCTTGGGAAGCTGACGTTCTACCACTGAACTACGCCCGCGGCAGGGGTCCATGCTAGCGCAACTGGGGCCCTGCGGCCAATGCCAGCGACGGTCAGCCCAGGTAGGCCGCGAGGACGCGCTCGTTGCGGCTCAGTTCGGCGGGGGTGCCTTCCACGGCGATGCGGCCGTGCTCCATGACGTAGGCGTAGTCGGCCACTTCCAGGGCGCTCTTGGCGAACTGCTCCACCAGCAGGAGGGTGAGGCCTTCCTCCTTGAGGCGGCGGATGATGCGGAAGACCTCCTGCACGATGACCGGCGCCAGGCCCATGGAGGGCTCGTCCAGCAGCATGACCTTGGGACGGGCCATGAGGGCCCGGCCGATGGCCAGCATCTGCTGCTCGCCCCCGGACAGGGTGCCCGCGGCCTGCTTGGTGCGATCGGCCAGTTTGGGGAACAGCTCGTAGACGCGGTCTAGGTCGGCCTGAGCCTTGGTCTTGAAGCCGAAAAAGCGGGGCAGCCGCGCATAGGCGCCCAGCAGCAGGTTGTCCTCCACGGACAGCGGCCCGAAGACCTTGCGCCCCTCGGGGGCGTGGGCCAGGCCCAGGCGCGCGATGCGGGAGGCGTCCAGGCCCTGCACTTCCCTGCCATCCAGCAGCACCTTGCCCCGGCTGGGTTTCAGCCCGCCGGAGATGGCGCGCATGGTGGTGGTCTTGCCCGCGCCGTTGGCGCCGATGAGGGCCACGAGGGTGCCCTGCTTCACCTGCAGCGTGGTGCCCGTGAGCACCTCGCTGGCGCCGTAGCCCGCATGGAGATCCTCCACTTGCAGCATGGATGGCTCCTTCACGCGGGGAGCGGCTCGGCGCCGCTGGCAACTTCGGGTTCGGGGGGCTGGCCCAGGTAGGCCTCCACCACCTTCGGGTGGCGCTTCACCTCGTCGGGCGTGCCTTCGGCGATGACCTTGCCACCGTCCAGCACGGTCACGATGTCGCAGAGCTCACTCACCACGTCCATGTGGTGCTCGATGAGGAGGATGCTGATGCCGCGCTTGTGGATGCGCTTGATGATCTCGATGAGCTGGACGACATCGGGGTGGGCGAGGCCCGCGGCGGGCTCGTCCAGGATGAGCAGGTCGGGCTTGCGGGCCAGGGCCCGGGCCACTTCCAGGAAGCGTTGCGCGCCGTAGGTGAGGTCCTTGGCCTTGGCCAGGGCCTGGTCCTGGAGGCCGATGCGGCCCAGCAGGCAGAGGGCATCGGCCTGGGCCTGCCGCTCCTCGCGCCGGGCCAGGCCCAGCAGCACCAGGGGCAGGGGCGCGCGGTACACGCCCCGCAGGGCCACCATGACGTTCTCCAGGGCCGTGAGCTCGCCGAAGAGTTGCAGGTTCTGGAAGGTGCGCGCCACGCCGGACCGGGCTACCTGGAACAGGCTGCCCGTGGGCAAGGCGTTACCCCGCAGCAGGACGCGTCCCGAGGTGGGGGTGTAGAGACCCGAGATGACGTTCACCACCGTGCTCTTGCCCGAACCGTTGGGCCCAATGAGGCCATGGATGGAGCCGGCGCGGATGGTCATGGAAAGGCCGTCCACGGCCTTCACCCCGCCGAAGTAGCGCTTGAGGTCTTCGAGCACCAGCAGGGGCAGGCCGTCGGCGGCGTGCGGAGGCAGGATGGCCTCGATGTCCGAGGGCGCGGGTAGGGGCGCGTGCGGCACGCGGAACAGCTTCGCCAGGAAGCTGGCCAGGAAGCCCATCAATCCCTCGGGCAGGCCCACCACCACGGAGAAGAGCATCAGGGCGAAGATGGCCTTGCGCCAATCCTCGGTGTTCTCCACCAGCAGGCCACCTACCACCAGGATCCCCATGGCCACCACCGGCGCCAGGGCCTGGAAGGGCCGCGTGGTCTTCTTCACCAGACCGCGCAGTCCCGAGGCCAGGGCCATGGCGAAGCCCAGGCCCGAGAAGATCTGGAAGAGGTGCCGATTTGAAAGCAGGTTGGGCAGCAGGACGATGACTGAAGCCCCCACGAAGGCGCCCCAGAGGCTCTTGCGGCCGCCGAGGACCACGCCCAGCAGCAGGATGATCATCAGGTCGTAGGTGTAGCTCTGGGGCTGGAGGTACTGGAAGTTGAAGGCGTAGAGGCCGCCCGCCAGGCCACCCAGGCTGGAGCCCAGTGCGAAGGCGGCGACCTTGTGGCGATAGGTGCCCACGCCCATGGCATCCGTGGCGATGGGGCTGTCGCGCAGGGCCTCGAAGGCCCGGCCCCACTGCGAGGCCAGCAGGTTGCGCATGAGCATCCAGACCACGGCCAGCAGGGCCATGCAGAGCCAGTAGAAGAGAGGCGGCGTCAGCACGTGGCCCCAGATGGGCGGTCGGCTCAGGCTGAGGCCCTGGGCGCCGCCCGTGAGGCCCTCCAACTCGTTGAGCGCGGTGGTGCTGAGGGCTGCGAAGCTGAGGGTGGCCAGGGCGAACTGGGGGCCTTCCAGGCGCAGCGCGGGGAGGGCCAGTAGGCCACCCAGCACCAGGCCCACGACCATGGAGGCGGCCAGGGCCGGGACCATGCCCAGTCCCAGCTTGGTGACCACCAGGCCCGCGGTGTAGGCGCCCAGGCCCAGGAAGGCCACGTGGGCGAGGTTCACCTGGCCCAGGTAGCCCACGGTGACGTCCAGGCCGATGAGCAGGATGCCGTAGATGGCCAGCAGCGTGAGCAGGCCCAGGGCGTAGGGGTTCCCCACCAGCAGGGGGATGGTGGCCAGGAAGGCGAAGACAGCCAGTTCGGCGCCGCGGAGGAGGAGGACGCGCTTCATCTCAGACTTTCCTGATAGTGGCTTTGCCGAACACGCCCGTGGGCCGCACGGCCAGGGCGAGGATCAGCAGCAGCAGGCCCGGCGCCTCGCGCCAGCCGCTGCCCAGGTAGTAGCTGGACAGGCTCTCCAGGGCGCCCAGGAACATGCCGATGAGCACCACGCCGAAGCCCGAATCCAGGCCCGCCACCACGGCCACGGAGAAGGCCTTGAGAATGAGGGCCGAGGCCATGGTGGGACCCACGGTGGTGATGGGCGACACCAGGATGCCCGCCACGGCCGCCACGGCGCCGGACAGCGCGTAGGACAGCATCACGGTGCGGGTGGCGGAGATGCCCATGAGTTCCGCCGCATCGCGATCCGCCGATACGGCCTCGAAGGCCTTGCCCAGCAGGGTGCGGCGCTTGAACAGTTCCACCAGCCCCATGATGCCGAGCACGCCCACGGCCACGGCCAGTTCCTGGCGCGTGACGTCCACGCCCAGCACATGGATGGGATCCGCCGAGATGGGTGTGGGGAAGGGGCGGTCGTCGCGGCCCCAGATGTTCTCGGCGGCAGAGAAGAAGAAGAGGCCGATGATGATGCTGAGCAGGATCCAGCCTTCGCTCTTCTGCTCGAGCGCGAGGCGCACGCCCGCACGCTCGACCACCAGGCCCAGCAGGGCGCCGAAGAGCAGGCCGCCGGGCACCATCAGATAGTAGGGCAGGCCCAGGTTCGTGAGGGTAAGGCTGAAGAAGGCCGAGACCATCACCAGCTCGCCCTGGCCGAAATTGATGCTCTTGCTGGTGGCGTAGGTGAGCTGGAAGCCGTAGGCGATGAGGGCATAGACCAGCCCCATCAGCGCACCGCTGACCGCCATCTGTCCGATGATCGCTGCGTTCATGCCGGGCCGATCTCCGAAGGAAGGGAAAAAGCGGGGGGCCGAAGCCCCCCGGTTCGCGGGTGCGGAACTACTTCTTCTTCGTCTTCAGCTTGGCGGGCGTGGCGGTATTGGCCAGGGCCTTGAGGCGGGCACGGTCGGCCTCGTTGCCGAAGACCACGTGGCCATCCTTCACCATGCCCATGACCACCTGCTCGCGCCGGAAGGCCTCGTGGGTGGTGACGTCCGCGGGATCCCACTTGGTGTAGGGGTGGTTCCAGGTGGCGATGACGCCCTTTACGGGCTCCTTCAGATCCTCCAGGGCCTCCTTCACCTTGTGGGTATCCGTGGTGCCGGCCTGCTTGATGGCGGCGGCCAGGATGTAGAGCGAGTCATAGCCCTGGGCCGCGGCCACGGCGGAGGGGATGCGGCCCACCTTGAAGGCCTGGTGGTAGCCGTCGATGAAGGCCTTGGCCTTCGGGGTGATGGCCTCCTCGATGAAGGTCTGGGGCATGAGAGTGCCGTTGCCGTTCTTGCCGGCGTTGTCGATGTAGTTGGACATGGACAGGGTCCAGCCGCCGATGAGGGGGGCCTTCATGCCGATCTTGGCCGCCCCGTTGGACACGGCCGCCAGTTCGGGGCCGATGGCCCAGATCAGGATGGCCTGGGCCCCCGCGGACTTGGCGCGCAGCAACTGGGCGGTCATGTCCTTGTCGCCGATGTTGAACTTCTCCTGGGCCACCACTTCGAGCTTGTTGCCCTGCTTCTTGATCTGATCCAGCATGTCGTCCCGGCCGGAGACGCCGTAGTTGGTGGAGTCGAAAACCACGGCCACCTTGGTGAACTTGCGGTTGGTGGCCTCTTCCACCACCATGGCCGCCTGGATGCCGTCGTAGGCGGCGAAGCGGAAGATGGAGTTGTCCTTCACGCCGGGCTTGTCGGGCTTGTTGGCCCACTGGGTCATGGAGGCGGAACCCGCGGCGGGGCAGATGATCTTGGTGATGCCCTTCTCCTGCAGGTGCTTGTCGCCAGCGAGGGCGACGCCGGTGTTCACCGTGCCGATGACGCCGGAGAGGTCGCTCATGGCGGCCAGTTCCTGGGCGATGAGGGCGCCGCGTTCATTCTTGGCTTCGTCGTCACGCTCGATGATCTCGATCTTCATTTTCTTGGCGCCCACCTGGATGCCACCGGCGGCGTTGATCTCGGCGACGGCCAGCTTGGAACCGTCCCGGGCGGAGGTGCCCATGGGTGCGGAGCCGCCGCTGAAGGGGCCCGTGAGCGCGATCTTGACCGTGTCCCCGGCCACGAGGCCCAGGGCCGTGAAGAGCAGAGATCCGTAGACGATCGGCTTGAACATGATGTCCTCCTTGGAGGCGATGGGTTGGAGTGAGAGGTTCGCCGCAAGCATAGCGGCCCCAGGGGCATCCTGGAAAGTGCGAAGATCCCCTCCTGGTGGGGAATCAGGCCAGCTGCGCCTGTACCCATGCCAGGAGCGACTCGCCGCCCTGCACACGCTGTTCCGCCACGACCAGCGGCAGCTCCAGTACGCGGGCATGGTCGGGACCCAGCTTCACCGCATCCTTCTCTGTGCAGACCAGCCAGGTGGCCCCCTCGGCCCGGGCCAGGACTTGCAGGCGCCGGAGGTCCGTGGGCCCGGGGCTGCCGTGGTCGGGAAAGCTGTGCGTGCCGACCCAGCCATGGCCCGCCAGCAGCAGATCCGCATAGAAGGCCTCGGGATGGCCGAGGCCGCACCAGGCGAAGGCGGGGCCTACGGGAGCCGGGGAGGGCGCATCCGGTGTCGCCGCAGGCCACACCCGCAGCCCGTTGAGGACGAAATCCACCCAGAAGATGGGGCCCCCGGAGCCGTGGTGGGCCCACCAGGCCTCCACCTCGGCCCGATCGGGCACCCGTGTGGCGCGGGTGACTACCAGGGCGTGGGCGCGGCGCGCACTGGCCATGGGCTCGCGCAGGTCGCCCAGGGGCAGCAGGCGCCCGTCGCCCCAGCGGCGCACGCCATCGAGCACGAGCAGGTCGAGGTCGCGATGCAGGGCCCGGTGCTGGAAGCCGTCGTCCAGCAGCAGGCAGCGGAGCTCCGGCCGCTGGGACAGGGCGCGCAGGGCCGCGGCCTGGCGCTGCCGGCCCACCACCACGCGCTTCGGACCCAGGCGGCGGGCCATGAGCAGGGGTTCGTCCCCGGTCTGGCGGGGGTTCGAATTCGCCTCCACGCTCATGGGATCGACCTTCCGCCGACCGCCATAGCCCCGGGACAGGACGGCGTTGGGCCAGCCCGCGGCCTCCAGGCCTTCCGCCAGGAACAGGGTGAGAGGCGTCTTCCCGGTGCCACCCGCGCTGAGGTTGCCCACGGATATCACGGGCACCGCCACCCGGGCGGCCCGCTCGGGATGGGCATCGAAGCTACGGTTGCGGGCACGCACCACGGCCCCATAGAGGGGGGCCAGCGGAGCTGCCAGGTAGCGCAGAATGGACATGGCATCAGGTTAGCGGAGGAATCATGAGCGAGGGCATCCTGCTGGCGAAGGTGGCGCGGGGCACACTGCTTCCTGAATCGGAGCGGGTGGCCCGGCTGCAGGAGGCCCTGCCCCAGATCGAGGCGGCTCTGGCGGGCGAGACGGACGAGGTGGCCATCCAGGCCACACTGGCCTGCCTGCTCTGGGAGACCCTGCCCCAGGCCAACTGGTGCGGTTTCTACCGCCGCATCGAGGACCCGCTGCTGGCCGTGGGTCCCTACCAGGGGGGCATGGGCTGTCTCCGCATCCCCTTCGAACGGGGCGTCTGCGGGGCCTGCGCCAGAGAGCGCCGCACGCAGCGAGTGCCCGACGTCCAGGCTTTCCCGGGCCACATCGCCTGCGATGGTGCCACCCGCAGCGAGTTGGTGATTCCGGTCACCATCCGGGGCGAGCTGGTGGCCGTGCTGGACCTCGATTGCCCGCACCTGGACGGCTTCTCCGCGGCCGAGGCAGGCCTCCTGGAAGGCCTGCTCGCCCGCTGCTTTCCAGGGGGAATTGGCAGCTGAATTCGCTTCCAGGGAGGGCCCTGGGTTAATCTATCTCCCTCCCCGGGAACCTCATGGCCGAACCCAGCTTCATCGATCAAAGCAAGCTGCGCTTCCACGAGGGAGAAGTCATCTTCCGCAAGGGGGAGATGGGCCAGCAGATGTACATCATCATCTCGGGCACGGTGAGGCTGTACGTTTCAGAGGAGCCCCAGGGCGAATGGATCGAGGAACTCGCCAAGGGCGATTTCTTCGGCGTGGGCAGCCTGCTGGAGGCCCTGCCGCGCCAGCAGACGGCACTGGCCCTGGAGGATTCGGATCTCATCGCCATCAACCGGGGCACCTTCCTGCGCATGATCCGGCAGAATCCGGAAGTGTCCGTGAAGATGATGCAGCGGCTTTCCCAGCGCCACCGGGAGATCAGCGAGAAGGTGGAGGCCCTGGAGGCCAACCGTCCCGCCAAGGCTTCCGGCGGCCCCGTGGCCAGCCTGGTGTCGGTGCTCGGTGGCAAGCCCCATCCGATCCTGTCCCACGGTTCCCTCATCGGCCGTTTCGATCCCAATACGGGCATCCACCCCGACATCGATCTCACGGAAGAAGACCACAATCTGAGCGTCTCCCGGCGCCATGCCCGCATCCTCTGCGAGCACGGCCGCTATTTCCTGCTGGAAGAACCGGGCGTGGCCAACGGCACCTTCGTGCGCGGCGAGCGCATCCAGCCCGGCGAGCCCCGGGAGCTGAAATCCGGCGATCGGGTGGGCTTCGGCATGGTGGTGCTGTTCTTCGAGAAGACCTAGCGTTTTCGCGACCTGAAAACGCTAAGGGAGGAAAAGAATGGGCACGGATCTTCAGGTGGAACTCTGGCGGGATGAGCACGGGGCCCTCCGCGAGTTGGTGCAGTTCGGGCTCGACGAGACCGGCGGCGCCTGCGTGATCCGCGAGCGCAACAGCCTCGATGCCCTGGACGGCGACGCCAGCGAGGGCGACACCGTCATCGCCCGCTTCGGCGATCCCGAAGACGCCCGGGATTTCCTGCTGGATGAAGGCTTTGAACCTGTGTAGTTTTTTCCATCTCCAGAATCTCACCGGCCCAGGCCGGGTGAGATTCTGAAGCGATGAAGGACAATCCAGTCGAGGAACACTCCCATGAAGACCCTGTTCAATCCAGCTGATCGGGAGGCCCTGTCCCTGCGGCTGGCGGCCCTGGAACCAGATGCGCAGCGGCTGTGGGGCAGGATGGATGCGCCCCAGATGCTCGCCCACTGCGCCATCGCGCTGGAGGTGGCGGCCGGGGACCGGCCCATGCCGCAGGCCTTCCTGGGCAAGCTCATCGGGCCCCTCGTGGGCCGCTTGATCCTGGGGCAGCGGCCCTTCAGCCACGACGCCCCCACGGCTCCCGACTTCGTGGTGAAGGATGCCCGGGACTTCGAAGCGGAGCGCATCCGCGTGGCCACCCTCATCGACCGCTTCGTGCAACATGGCTCCGATTCCGCCGGTCGCCAGACCCATCCCTTCTTCGGCCGCCTGAGCGGCGACCAATGGGGCCGCCTCGCCCACAAGCACCTCGACCATCATTTGAGGCAGTTCGGAGTTTGAAGCTTTTCCTAGCTGAATAAACGCCCGGCTTTGCCGGGCTTTTGCAAAGGGATGGGCTGAGGCAGAGCAGAGGCCGGGCATTGCCCGGCCTCTGCGAGGGGGTGCGGGGGTGTGCGCGCAGCGCGGGACCCCCGCGGTGCATTAATTGGAGCCAATTCCGAGCGCCTTCGCCGCCTTGGTCAGTTCGGGCACGACCTCGAAGAGATCCCCCACGATCCCGTAATCCGCCAGCTTGAAGATGGGGGCTTCGGGATCCTTGTTGATGGCCACGATGAACTTCGAGCCGCTCATGCCGGCGATGTGCTGGATGGCGCCGCTGATGCCGCAGGCGATGTAGAGGGTGGGACTCACGACCTTGCCGGTCTGGCCCACCTGCATGCTGTGGGGCAGGCCCCAGCCCGCGTCCACGGCGGCCCGGGAGGCGCCCACGACACCGCCGATGGCGTCGGCCAGCTCTTCGAGGATCTTGAAGTTGGCGCCGTCCTTCATGCCGCGGCCACCGCTCACGATGACGTTGGCTTCCGCCAAATCCACCTTGCCGCTGGCCTTGGCGAGGATCTCCTTCACCACGGACTTGAAGTCCCCGGCGGGCGCGGCGAGGGTCTCGAGGGCACCCGCTCCGGCCTTTTCCGCCACGGCGAACACGTTGGGCCGGGTGGTGGCCACCTGGACGGCACTGGCGAAGCTGGTGGTGGCGAAGGCCTTGCCGGCATAGACCGGACGGACGGCCTGCAGCTTGCCATCCACCATGGACAGACCGGTGACGTCGGAGGCGTAGCCGGCGCCCAGACGGGCGGCGGCGCGGGGGGCCACGTCCTTTCCGGCGGCGGTGGCGGCGGCCAGGAGCACCGTGGCGCCCTTGGCCTTGACCGCATCCGCGAGGACTTTTGCGTAGGCATCACTGGAATACGAGGCCAGCGTGGTGCCTTCGGCGGTGAGGATCACGTCCGCGCCGTACTTGGCGGCGTCCGCGGAACCGGCGCAGGAAGCCCCCGCGAAGAGCGCACCCAGCTTGGTACCGGCGGCGTCGGCCAGGAGTCGCCCGGCGCTGAGGGCCTCGGCGCTGGGCTTGCGGATCTGGCCATCCTTCAGTTCACAGAACACGAGAATCATGGAAGTCTTCCTTTCGAATCGGCAGTCAGCGGCAGGGACGGGCTAGAAGACCTTGGCTTCATCCTTGAGGGCCTGGAACAGGGCCTGGGCCTGGGCGACAGCATCGCCTTCCAGCCGGCGACCCGCGGGACGCTCCGGGGGCAGGACCAGGGCGCTGACCTGGGCACCTGCCGTCACGGCGGCGGCGTCCACTTCCTCGATGGTCTTCTTCTTGGCGGCCATGATGCCCTTGAGGCTGGCGTAACGGGGTTCGTTGAGCCCCTTCTGCGCGGTGATCACGGCGGGCAGGGCGCCTTCCACGATTTCGGAACCGCTCTCGACTTCGCGCTCGGCCTTGAAGGTGCCCTCGCCGAGTTCCAGCTTCACGATGACGTTGGCCTGGGCCACGCCCAGCAACTCGGCCAGCATGGGACCCATGGCGGCATTGTCGCCGCCGAGTCCCTTGTTGCCGCAGAGGATGAGATCGAAGCCCTTGTCCTGGACGTAGGCCGCGATCATCTGCGCCACGGCGAAGGCATCGCCCTGGCCGTCACCCTTGAGCAGCACAGCGGTGTCGGCGCCCAGTGCCAGCGCATTCTTGAGGACGTCCTTCCCGGCATCGCCACCGACCGTGAGGGCGACCACTTCGGCGCCCTTGGCCTCCTTGATGCGGATGGCCTCCTCCAGCGCGTATTCGTCGTAGGGGCTCATGATCCATTTCACATCGGCCGGGTCGAGCGAACGCCCATCGGCGGCGACCTTGATCTTGGTCTCGGTGTCGGGGACCTGCTTGAGGGCGACGAGGATCTTCATGGGCGCTCCCTGATGCGTCGAGGACAGGCCGACAGATAGCCGACCCGAAGGAAGAGTTTAGCCTGACGGCACCTCAGATCCCATGGTGCTTTTGCGGGGTTTTGTCAGGAATCACGCCTGTCTCAGGGTAGGACGCCGCGCCCTCCCCAGGCAGCTTCCCGCAGTTCCGCTAAGGTGGACGAAGCATGACTGACACTTCACCGAACTTCCTGGATGCACTGGTCCTCACGGGGGGCGGGACCGGGGGCCATTTCTTTCCGGCCATCGCCCTGGCCGAGGGTGCCCAGGCCCGGTGGCCGGACCGTCCCATCGTGTTCGTGGGCGCCCAGCGTGGCATCGAGGCCCGGGAACTGCCGCGCAGCACCTGGCCGCATCTGCTTTGGGACGTGGAAGGCCTGGTCGGACGCTCGCCGCTGCGCCTGGCCCGCTCCAGTTGGAAGCTCTGGCGCGCTGTCGCCCAGCTGAAGGCCCGCTGGCGCCGGGAGCGGCCCTGGGCCGTCATCGGCACCGGCGGCTATGGCGCCGCGCCCGCGCTGCTGGCCGCCCGGGCCCTGGGCATTCCATTCTTCCTGCACGAGAGCAACGCCGCGCCGGGCGCGTTGGTGAAGCTGGTGGCGCCGAAGGCGCGGCGCGTGTGGTGTGGCATGGAGGCCGTGCTGCCCCTGCTGCCAGGGGCCCAGTGCCGCGTGGTGGGCACGCCCGTGCGCGCCGCCTTCCTCCGGGAGTTCCGGCCCGCCGGGGAATTGGGCCCGCCCTTCCAGCTCCTGGTGGTGGGTGGCAGTGGCGGCGCCCGGGCCCTCAACGAGGCCATCCTGGAGCTCGCGCCAGCCCTGCTGGACCGCCTGCCCGAGTGGGAGATCCTGCATCAGGCGGGGCCCGCGGATCTGGAGCGGCTGAAGGAACGGCCCCGCCCTTCGCGCCACGCGCTGGTGCCCTTCATTGCCCGCATGGACGAGGCCATGGAAGCGGCCAGCCTCGTGATCAGCCGCTCCGGCGCCAGCACCTGCGCCGAGCTGAAGGCCGCCGGTCGGGGTGGCGTCCTGGTGCCGCTGCCGAGCAGCGCCAATGATCATCAGCGCCGGAACGCGGAGGCACTGGCTGCGGAGGGCCGGGCCCTGGTCCTCGAACAGACCCCGGACCTGCCTGCGCGCCTGGAGGCCGCCATCCTGCCCTTGCTGAACGAAGCCACGGCGCGACAATCTTTGTCCAGAGCCCCGGAACCGAACCAGGCCGTGCAGCTCTGCCTGGATGACCTGGACGCTTGCCTGGGCTGAAGCGGACTATTTCGGCTGACGCGGTTCCGCGAGCCAGGCCACGATGATGGAGATGAAGTAGAGGCCCAGGAGCACCACGCTGAAGAAGATGGTGGTGACCACCACGTCGCCGGGCGTGAAGAAGGCGCTGAAGATGAGGATCACCATGGTGGCGTGGCGCCAGTACTTCAGCATCCAGCGGGCGGTCACGATGCGGAATCGCGCCAGGAAGAAGAACAGCACCGGCAGCTCGAACATCACGCCGGTGATGAGCGTGGTGGAGATGAAGAGGTCGAGGTAGTCCGATGCGTGCAGGTTGGCGCGAAGGCCCGCCGAAGCGGCCTCCTGGAATAGGATGTCGCCCAGGAACTTGAAGGCCTGCTTGTAGGCGAAGGCGGCGCCCGCCAGGAAGCAGCCCGAGGTCACCACCACGAAGGGGATGACCAGGCGGCGTTCCTTGGGCATCAGGCCCGGCCGGATGAA
Organism: Holophagales bacterium; assembly: GCA_038324335.1. Lineage (GTDB taxonomy): Bacteria > Acidobacteriota > Holophagae > Holophagales > Holophagaceae > Geothrix. Next base: position 12,148 of record JBBQHW010000041.1, on the reverse strand, counting down.
GGCCCAGAGCTGGTAGAAGAGGAAGGGCGCGCACAGGAAGGCGGCGGCCCAGAGCGAGAGCCGCATCATGCTGAAGAAGGGTTCGGTGAGATCCGTGAAGGCGAAAGGATCCAGGGCCGAGATGGCCTTGCCGGTCTGCCGGGACATGGCCTCCAGGAAGGGCTTCTGGGCCCAGGCCCAGAGCTTGAAGCGGAAGTAGTAGGTGAAGGCGAAGCCCGCCGCCACGATGAGCAGCGAACGCACGAGGCGCACCCGCAGTTCCTGCAGGTGCTCCCAGAAGCTCATTTTCTCGGGCGGCGTAGCGGGAATGGCCATGGTCCTCTTAGCGGTTGAAACCCACCGGCCTCCCGAAGGAGGCCGGTGGGCGCAGAACGGGCGGGCCTACTTCTTGTCCTTGTCCTTGTCCACCGTGACGTCTTCCTTCACGGCATCCGTCAATTCCTTGCTGGCCTTCTTGAACTCCTGGATGCCCTTGCCCAGGCTCTTGCCCAGTTCCGGCAGCCGCGAAGGTCCAAAGAAGATCAGCAACGCGATGCCGATCAGCAGAATTTCCATCATGCCCAGGTTGCCCATGGTGCGCTCCGTATCGTAGATCAGTTTCAGGGTTGCAGACCAGTTTTAGGGTTGCAGATCGGCCAGCGTCACAGCGCCGGGCAGGTCCAGTTCCATTCTAAGCAGAGCCAGCCCGTGGGTCTTCCCCTGAGCGTCAGATTTCACACTTTCGCTGCCGCCACCGCCCAGGGAATCGTGCAGGATGAAGTTGAGAGCCAGGAGATTATGCACCTCGAAGCGTTCCACGGGGCCTTTGCAAATGGCGGCAAAATGGGCCTTCACGCGGGCTGCGGTGAGTTCCCGCTGCAGCAGGCGAAATCCGGGCTCGGTGTAGGCAATGACGCCCACGTTGGAACCGTCCCCCTTGTCGCCGCTGCGGGCATGGGCGATGTCCGCCAGGAGGACGCGGGTCATGCCTGACCCACGGCCTGGCGGCCCAGAGATAGGTAGGTCCAGCCCGCGGCCGCCATGGCCTCGGGGCGGAACAGGTTGCGCCCGTCGAAGATGCGGCGGGCCTTCAGGGCCTTGGCCACGGCTTCGAGATCGGCCGCGCGGTATTGCGCCCACTCGGTGGCGATGAGCAGGGCATCCGCGCCCTGGCACGCATCCAGGGGCGTCCCGGCGTAGCGCACCTTGTCCCCCAGCCTCTCCTTCACGGCGTCCATGGCAGCGAAATCGTGGACCACCACCTCGGCGCCCAGGTTCAGCAACCCCTCGATGAGCTCCAGGGCCATGCTCTCCCGGATGTCGTCCGTATCGGCCTTGAAGGCCAGGCCCCAGAGGGCGAAGCGCTTTCCCTTCAACGGAGCCGGCACGCCGGCCTGCACGCCGAAGTGGGCCTTGACCTTGCGGAGGAGCACCTGCTTCTGGTGGCGGTTGGCCTCCACGGTGGCAGCTAGGGTGAGCAGGGGCTGACCCTGCTCGCGACCCACCTTGAGGAGGGCCTGCAAATCCTTGGGAAAGCAGGAACCGCCGAAACCCGGGCCCGGGTTGAGGAAGGCGGGGCCGATGCGGTGATCGGCGCCGATGGCGGTCTTCACGTGATCCACGTCGGCGCCCACGGCCTCCGCCAGGTTGGCGATCTCGTTGATGAAGCTGATGCGCAGGGCCAGCATGGCGTTGGCGGCGTACTTGGTGAGCTCGGCGCTGGGGGGATCCATGCGGAACCATTTGCCGCCGCTCCGATCCAGGAAGGGCTGGTAGAGGGCCTTCATGACGGTCTCGGCGTGGTCCGTGCGGCAGCCCACCACCACGCGATCCGGCTCCAGGAAGTCGCCGAGGGCCGAGCCTTCGCGCAAAAACTCGGGATTGCTCACCACCTCGAAGGGACGATCGGTGTGAATGGCGATTTCGGCGTGAACCCGGGCCGCCGTGCCCACGGGCACGGTGCTCTTGTCCACCACGATGAGGGGCTTGGCCTCCTGCGATCGCAGGGCCATGGCGTCGCCCAGCTGGCCCGCCACCGCCAGCACGTACTTCATGTCCGCGCTGCCGTCTTCGCTCTGGGGCGTGCCCACGCAGATGAAGGCCGCGTCCGCGTCCGCAATGCCGGCCTTGAGATCCGTGGTGAAACGCAGGGCCCCGCTGGCCAGGTGCTTCTGCAGGAGCTCCTCCAGACCCGGTTCGAAGATGGGGGATTCCCCACGGGCCAGGGTGGCCACCTTGGCCGCGTCCACGTCCACTCCCAGGATGTGGTGGCCCGCCTCGGCAAAACAGGCGGCGGCGACCAGCCCCACGTACCCCGAACCAATGACCAGCACCTGCATGACCGCCTCGCGCAAAGCAACCAGTCTACCGCCATGCCCGCTTGCTATCATCAAGTTGAACGGAGGCGGCATGGTGATCCTGGCAGCACCCACGGGCAACGAGGTCAACCTGCTGGAAGTCATGCTCCATGCCGGTCCGGTCTCCAAGACCGTCCTGGTGATCCTCCTGACCTTCTCCCTCCTGAGCTGGGTGGTGATCATCCGCAAGGCCCTGCTCTACCGCCGCAGCCGCAGCGTCTCCGAACAGTTCCGCACCGCCTTCAAGCGCGCCACTGACTGGCGCGAATTGAAGCAGCAGGTGGAGAAGTATGCCCTGAGCCCGCTGGTGGGGCTCTTCGTGGCCGGCTACAGCGAAGTGACCTACCAGTACACCAAGGTGCGCCAGGATGGACGGCCCCTGCTGCACAGCATGGAGGCCGTGGAACGCAGCCTCCAGCGGGCCAGCGTGGTGGAGATGGGCCGCCTGGAGCGCTCCCTGGGCGGCCTGGCCACGGTGGCCGCCGTGAGCCCCTTCATCGGGCTCTTCGGCACCGTGTGGGGCATCATCGACGCCTTCCGGGGCATCGGCGCCACGGGCAACGCCAACCTGGCCACCGTGGCCCCGGGCATCTCCGAGGCCCTGGTCGCCACGGCCATCGGCCTGGTGGCGGCCATTCCCGCCCTCATGGCCTACAATTTTTTCCAGGGCCAGCTGAAGCAGTTCCAGACGGAACTGGATGATTTCTCCCTGGAATTCATCAGCCTTTCCGAGCGGAACTTCACCTGAACCCACCCCGGCTTCCCCTGTCCCTCGACTGGGAGGACTGGTTCCAGCTCTGCTGCCCGCCCTACGACCAGCCCGAGGCCCTGGACCGCTTCGAATGCCGGCTGCCGCTGGCCACGGAGCGGGCCCTGGCCCTCTGCGCGGAGTTGGGCGCCACGGCCACCTGGTTCTGCCTGGGCGACCAGGCCAAGCGGCATCCTGATTTGCTGCGGCGCATTGCCGCGGCGGGCCATGCCATCGGCCTGCATGGGCTGACTCATCGTCGGGCTTTCGAGATGACACGCGCCGACTGGCAGACCTCCCTGCGAGACGGCAAGGCCCTGCTGGAAGACCTGACGGGACGGCCCGTGGTGGGCTACCGGGCCCCGGAATGGAGCCTGCGCGGCGTCGCCGCGGACTGGTGGCAGGACCTGCCGGAGCTGGGCTTCCGCTTCGATTCCAGCCGCGTGCCCCTGGGCGTCATCGGCAATCCCGCCTGGCCCCGGCGGCCCTACCGCCTGGCCGAAGGCCTGTGGGAGCTGCCCCCTCCCGTGTTGTGGTCCGGCCCGCCCCGGTCGCCCCTGTGGGGCTGGGGCCTGCGGGTGCTGCCCTTCGGCCTGGTGCGCCAGGCCCTGGTGGCTCTGGCCCGGGAGGACGCCGGCACGCCCCTGGTGCTGCATCCCTGGGAGCTGGACGAGGGCCAGCCAGACCTGCCCGGCGCCTCTTTTGGTCACCGCTTCGTGCACAGTGCGGGTTTGCGTGGCCATGGGGGCCGCCTGCGGGACCTCTTTGCGGGCTTCCGTCTCACGAGCCTCGAGGCTTGGGTGGAGGCCCAGTGAAAGGCGCGCCGATCGTCCTGTTGGCGCCGTCTGAGGACAAGGCTCCTGGCGGCATCCGGACCCGGCTGCCCGAGACGCCCGCCCAGGCTTGGGTGCGGGAGCGACTGGTGGCCCTGGCGAAGTCCGGCTCGCCCGAGGCGCTGAAGAAGGCCTTCGCCGTGAAGGACCTGGCCCTGGCCAAGGCGCGCAGCGAAGCGTTGGCCCTGAAGGGAGCCAGCACCAGGATCGAGGCACTGCTCCTGCCCGCCCTGGCGCGTTATACCGGCGTGGCGTTCCAGTCCCTCGACGCTCCCACGCTGCCACCGGAGGCCTGGGGCCAGGTGTTCATCCTGTCCAACCTGCGGGGCCTGGTGCGTGGCGACGAGCTGGTGCCTGCCTACAAGCTCAAGCTGGGCGCCATTCCAGGCCTGAAGGCCCATTGGCGGAAGGCACTCCCCGAAAAGCTGGCGGCTTTGCCGGAAGGCCCCCTCTGGGAGCTGCTGCCGGGAGATGTGGCCGACCTGCTCAAGGGCTGGGACCGACCCAGGCACTCCGTGGAGATCGTCGACGCCCGCGGACTGGCCGTGAGCCACTTCTCGAAGCTGTACCGGGGCCTTGTGGCCCGCTGGCTCCTTCAGCACCAGCAGGGCGATCCCCGCAAGGTGCTGAAGGGGCGCATTCACGGCTGCCGATGGGCCGGCGTGACGGACAATGATCGGGGCGGCCTGGCCCTGCGGCTGGAGCTGGAGCCATGAGCGACGCCTGCAACCGCACCCCCTTCTGGCAGCGCCAGCCCCGGCTCCCGCTGGCGGTCCATCGCTTCCTGCAGGAGCGGCTGGAGGCCGCGCTGCAGGCTCCGGAGGCCCGCCAGATCCTGGTCTGGCCCACGGTCCTGGGCGCGCCCCGGCTGCGGGAGCTGCATCCCGAGGGCCTTCCGGAGCCGCTGCTGCTGGACCACGCGGCCCGCATGCTGGCTTCCCTGGGTCAGCAGGATCCCGCCGGGGCCTGGAAGCAGCACCTCACGGACTGGCCGGACACGGCCGAAGGCGATTCCACAGGATGGCGGCCGGACAAATCCTGGGGAGCCTTCGGCCCCTTGGTGAGCCTGCGCTGCGGCTGGCAGCTGGCGGCCCTCACGCCCCTGCCCCTGGATGCGCGCTACGGCATGGCCTCCGCCGTCTCGCTGTTCAACCATGGCCTCTTCCACGAGTGCCACGATGCCCTCGAACCCCTGTGGACGCAGGCCTCCAGGGGGCTGAAGGTCCAGCTCCAGGGCCTCATCCTCCTGGCCGCGGGCTACCATCACCTGCAGCAGCACAATCCGCAGGGGATGCTCGCGGTGTGGGAGGAAGCCCTGGCCAAACTCGGCAGCGACGGTGGCACCTTTCCCACGCCCTGGGGCGAGGTGCGGGCCCAGGCCGCGCTGGACCTTACGGCCCAGCGGCTCGACCATGGGCAGCGAATGATGTCTAACGCGGACGATGCTGCGGATAATGTAGCGATTTGGGCGCTCCTGTGGGCCCTCGACCGCCCCACCTGGGAGCTGGCATGAAGGACGTAGCCGATCTGCTGGTGCTGGGCGCGGGAATCGCCGGCTGTGCGGCCGCCCTGCGGGCGGCGGACCTCGGTGCCTCAGTGGTGCTGGTGACCAAGGACGAGTTGGGCGGCAGCAACACGGCCTGGGCCCAGGGCGGCATCATCGGCCTCGCGCCGCCGGAGGCCGGGGATTCACCGGACCTGTTGGCCGCGGACATCGAGGCGGCCGGGGCGGGCCTCTGCAAGCCAGAAGCCGTGCGGTTATTGGCGGAAGAGGGGCCGAGGCTCTGCAATCAGTTCCTCTGGGAGCGCCTGGGCGTGCCCTTCGACCTGGGTGCCAACGGAACGCCGGATCCCACCGCCGAGGCCGCCCACAGCGCGCGGCGCATCTTCCACGCCCATGACGCCACCGGGCTGGCCATCCAGACGGCCCTCAGCGAAGCCGTGCGCCAGCATCCCAACATCGAAGTGCGGGAGCGGCTCTGCCTGGTGGATCTCATCACGAGTCCCCACCACTGCATCGCCCCCGTGCGCGTCTACGAGCCCATTCGCGTGCATGGCGCCTACCTCTTCGATCCCTTGACGGGCGAAGTGGAGGGGGCCCTGGCCCGGCGCACCATGCTGGCCACGGGGGGCTTGGGCTACCTGTACCTGCACACCACTAATCCGCCTAGCGCCACGGGCGATGGCCTCGCCGCGGCCTACCGGGCCAGCGCCCGTATCGTGAATTGTGAGTATGTGCAGTTCCATCCCACAGCGCTCTACGTCCCAGGGAAACCGCGGACCCTGCTGACCGAGGCCCTGCGGGGCGAAGGGGCCCGGCTGGTGAACCGCAAGGGCGAACGCTTCATGGCGAAGTACGCGCCCGAACACATGGAACTCGCCCCCCGCGACGTCGTGAGCCGGGCCATTTTCCAGGAGATGGCCGCCAGCGGTGAGGCCTGCGTGTATCTGGACCTGGCCCCGGTGGCGGCGAAGCTGGATCTGGACTCGCACTTCCCCACGGTCATGGCCGCCTGCCTCGCCGAAGGCATTGATCCCCGCCGCCAGCCCATTCCCGTGGTCCCCGCGGCCCATTATTTCTGCGGGGGCGTGCTGGTGGATCTGGAAGGCCGCACCAGCCTGCCGGGGCTCTTCGCGGCGGGGGAGGTGGCCTGCACGGGCCTCCACGGCGCCAACCGGCTGGCCTCCACCAGCCTCCTCGAAGGCCTGCTGTGGGGCACCCGGGGGGCGGAAGCCGCCGTGCGCGAACTGCACGCCGCGTCCCTGCCCGATCCCGGGGAGCTGGCCACCTGGCGCATGCCGGAGGAACCCGAAGATACGGACCCCCTGCTCATCGACCAGGACTGGGGCCTTATCCGCAGCACGCTTTGGAACTACGCGGGCATCGTGCGCACGGGCGACCGACTCGTGCGGGCCAAGGCGGACTTGCACTACCTGGCCCACCGCATCGAGCGCTTTTACCACGAGGCTGCCCTCAGCCGCGAGCTGCTGGAATTGCGCAGCGGCATCATCTGCGCGCGCCTCATCCTGAACGCCGCCCTGCAGAACCCCGAAAGCCGTGGCTGCCACTATCGGGTGGACTGAGGCCTAACTGAAACCAGCGTGCCAAGCACCCTCACCTAGGATGACCATGCGCTTCCGGACCTGCTGCAAGACCCTGCTGCTCTGCCTTGGCCTGGCCCTGCCCGCCCTGGCGGAGGCGACCCCGCCCGCACCCGCGCCCATTCTCGCGGCAGGAGAAGCCGCCGCCCCGAAGATCACAGGCTACCGGCTGCCTCCCGACAAGCTCAAGCGGGCCGAGGGCCTCTACCGGACCCGTACGGTCCTCTTCGTGGTCGGTTCCGTCTATGGCATTCTCGCCCTGCTGCTGGTGCTCCGGCTGAAGATCGGCGCCCGGTTCCGCACCTTCGCTGAGGCCGCCTCCGGGCGCCGCTTCGTCCAGGCGCTCATCTTCGTGCCGCTGCTCACCCTCACCCTGGATCTGCTCACACTGCCGCTGGGACTCTACGGGCATCACCTCCAGCTGGCCTATGGCCTCTCAGTGCAGCATTGGGGTTCCTGGTTCGGCGACTGGGCCAAGGGCGAGCTCATCGGGATCATCCTGAGCACCCTGCTCATCTGGGGCCTCTACGCCATCCTGCGCCGCAGCCCGAAGCGCTGGTGGTTCTACGGCTGGCTGGCCATGGTGCCGGTGATCGTGTTCATGCTCTTCATCGCGCCGGTGGTGATCGATCCGCTGTTCAACAAGTTCGATTCGCTGGAAGCCCGCCGGCCCCTGCTGGTCGAGCAGATCGAGCGGGTGGTGGCCCGGGGCGGCATGACGATCCCCCGCGCGCGGATGTACGAAATGGCCGCCAGCGAGAAGGTGACCACCTACAACGCCTATGTGACTGGCATCGGCGCCAGCAAGCGGGTGGTGGTGTGGGACAACACCTCGAAAGAACTGGGCATTCCCCAGACGCTCTTCATCTTCGGCCACGAGATGGGCCACTACGTCCTCAACCACGTCTGGAAGGGCGTGGGACTCATCGTCCTGGGCTTGTTGGCGGGGCTGTATGTGGCCTACCTCAGCCTCGGGGGCATCCTGGGGCGCTGGGGCGCAGTCTGGGGCATCCGCGACCTGACCGACTGGGCCTCGCTGCCGGCCTTCTTCCTGGTGTTGTCGCTCTTCGGATTCCTCACCCAGCCGCTTTCCTCCAGCCTCAGCCGGTACTTCGAGCACCAGGCCGACATCTACGGGCTGGAGGTGATCCACGGCCTGGTGCCCGATTCCTCCCAGGCCGCGGCCATGGCCTTCCAGAAGCTGGGCGAGAAGGCCTTCAGCTACCCGGATCCCAATCCCTTTTTCGTCCTCTGGACCTACGACCATCCTCCCGTCGCCGACCGGACGCGCTTCGCCTTGGACTACCGTCCCTGGGACGAGGGCAGGGCCAGCGAGTTCGTAAAATAGAACCAGGTTTCTCCGGAGTGCCGATGCGACGATCCGCTGTCCTCTTCCTGCTCGCCCCCGCCTTGCTCGTCGCGCAGCCTGCGACCCTGGACGAGGGCCGACTTGATCCCGCCTGGTTCGGTACGGGAGCGAGCTTCCAACCCTCGAAGGCCCTCGGCTTCCAGTGGCTGAAGCCCGGCCTGGATCTCCACCAGCGGACACTCCAGCTCAAGGCCTGGGAACCCGCGGCCTGGCTGCTGGGCCGACGGATGAGCAAGGACCAGGTCTTCCTTCAGCGGGCCGAATCCTACCTCGCCCCGGATCTGGACCGGCATCTGCGGCGGGGGCTCAAGGGGAACCTTCCTGTTTCACACACGGCGGGCGATGTCCTCCTCATCGCCCGCGTGGTGGACGCTGTCGGCATTGGCGATGACTACATGGCCACGGGCCAGGCGAGTCTGTCCTTCGACCTCAAGCTGGTGGACGCCGACACCGGCGCCCTGCTGGGGGCTTTCCATGACACGCTGCGCGGGCCCAGCCCGGAAGCCATCGCCGGTCAATACGGTCGCTGGTGCGAGGAGCTGGGGCGCCTGCTCGCTGCGTGCGCCGCGCCGCCGCAGGCTGTCAAACCCGTTCCCGGGCCGACGCAGGCTACGCCGCCCAGCTTCGACCTTGAAGGGGCGCTGCGCCGCATCGAGGGATTGAAGCGCGATGGGCTGCTCAGCGAGGAGGAATGCCAGATGCTGCGGAAGAAGGCCGCCGACCGGTCCGCGCCCAGGCGCCCCTGATCAGAGCGGCCAGGGGCCGGCCCCTTGGCGCACCAGGAGGGGTTCCTCACCGCTCAGGTCCAGGATGGTGCTGGGCACGCCTAAGGGCTGGCCGCAGTCCACCACCAGATCCAAGGCGTGACCCTGTTCCTCTTCGATCTCCCACGCCGTATTCAGCACAGGCTGCTCCGGCAAGGCGACGCTGGTGGTGATGATGGGTTCGCCCAGCAGGGTCACCAGGGCCTGGCAGAAGGGGTGATCAGGGATGCGCAGACCCACCACCTGCTTGTTCTGGAGGTAGCGTGGCACTTCGCGGCTGGCGGGCAGCAGCACCGTGTAGGGACCAGGCAGGAGCTGCTTGAGGATCCGGAAGGTGGGCGTGTCCAGGTGGCGCGTGTAGCGGCAGAACATTTCCATGTCGGAGCAGAGGATCGACATGGGTTTCTTGGGGTCGCGGCCCTTGATCTGCTGGACCCGGTCCACGGCCTTCTTGCGCGAAGCCAGGCAGCCCAGGCCGAAGAGCGTATCCGTGGGATAGGCGATGACCCCGTCCCGCTGGAGCAGCTCCGCGATGCGCTCAAGATGCCGCAGCTGAGGCGTCTCGGGATGCAGGGTGAGGATCATGGCGCGTCCAGCGCTGTCCAGCGGGCGCGACCGGCGGATGGATGCGCTTCAGGTGGCTGGAAGAAGCGCTCCATCAGGGCTGGATCCAGGTCGGCCTGCACGCCGCTGCGCCGGGCCTGGAGCGCCAGCAGGGCCACCACCGTGAGGCCGTCCGTGATCTCCCCGCTGAGCACGCGGCGCAGGCACTCCACGAAGGGCTCCCGGTGGAGCAGTAGTTCCTCATCGTCCTCCGCATGGTGATCCTCGACAGGAGCGAGCCCCGTGGCCAGGAACAGGAAGGCCTCCTCGTCCGTGGAGGAGTTGCTGGGGTGGAAGAAGCAGAGGGGTTCCCAGGTCTGCGCGGCCAGTCCGGCCTCCTCGGCCAGTTCCCGGATGATGGCCTCGAAGGGGCTTTCGGACACATCGCCGCCCCCTTCAGGGAGCTCCCAGGAGTAGGTCTCCAGCGGATAGCGCCACTGGCCCACCAGCACCACGCGATCTTCCTCGTCCAGGGCCAGCACGCCGCAGGCGGTGCGCTGAAAACCGCAGACGGCATAGCGGCCTTGGGCGCCCTTCCGGTGCTGGTACCGATCCTCGCGGACGCGGATCCAGGGCGAGTCGTAGACGAACCGCCGGTCGAGGACAGTGTAGGGGTTTGGCCGCTCAGGCTGGGGCAGGGGCTGCAATTCCATGATTCAAACATAACAAAATGCCCGCTTTCGCGGGCATTTTGCAGGGACGAAGGACCGTCTACCGACGCAGGCCCAAGCGCTCGATCAGGACCGCGTAGCGATCCTTGTTCTTCCGCTTGAGGTAGTCGAGCAGGCGGCGGCGCTGGCCGACCATGATCATGAGGCCGCGGCGGCTGTGGTAGTCCTTGGTGTGCGTCTTGAAGTGCTCGGTCAGGTCATTGATCCGCTTGGTGAGGATCGCAACCTGCACCTCGGGCGACCCCGTGTCCGACTCGTGCTGCTTGAAGTCGTCGATGATGATCTTCTTCTGGTCTACGTTGAGGGCCATGGTGGCTCCTTTTCGGGGGATCGCCCGTCACCCTGCTGCCAACGCTGCGCGTTGCCAGATATCGCCTTTGGCGAAAAATCCTCAGTCCCGTACCAAGGATGGGTCGAACCTGGTGAAGGCCAGGTGCCTTTGTCAAGGATGCTTCGCGCCATGTCATTCGTCGTGGTGACGGCCGCTGGCCGTCATCCTTGGCTTCGCTGGCGCTCAGCCTGCGGACCGCAATGCTCCCTTTGGTCGCATTCGGCCCTATTCTCCACGCGACCCTTACGGGTCGCATGTCGAATGGTGCGGATAGAGGGACTCGAACCCCCACGTCTTGTGAACACTAGCACCTGAAGCTAGCGCGTCTACCAATTCCGCCATATCCGCTTGAAAGAGCCTTCCAGGACCCGCGAGCTCCGGAAGTACCGAACACAAAGCCTAGCTTGATCCGCGCCGGGAGGCAACCAGGATTCTCACCACTCGCGCCTCACCACTCGCGCCTCACCACTCGCGGTAGGGGACGCCGTTCATGCCCGTGGCCGGGGAGAGGCTGTAGACGTCATAGACGTGGGAGCCCCCCCAGGAGGTGCTGTTGGCGTCATCGCTGGAGTTCCGCAGGCCCCACTCCGCCTTGCCCGTGAGGGGATCCAGCGGGATGCGGCGGAGGAAACGGATCTTGCGGCTGAGGGAACCCGTTGCCGGAACCCCCTCTACCAGCACGTCCAGGCTGGCCGGATAGTTGTTCGCCTCGGCGGGGGGGGCCTTGATCTTCTGCTGCTCAGCCAGCTTCTTGTAGTCGTCGATGGCGGTGCGCATTTCGCGCAGGGTGCGCCGGAGTTCCAGCTCCTGCTGGCGCTTGAGCCCGTTGCGGGCCAGGGGGACCACCGCCGAGGCCAGGATCATCAGCACTGTGGCGGTGACCACCAGTTCCAGCAGCGTGAACCCGCCCTGGCGCTTCACTGCACCGTCACGAGGGCGTTGGACCAGCGCCCGGAGATGGGGGCGGTGCCCACCAGGAACTGCCCGCTCTGGATGAGCACCGGAGCATTGCCCACGGTGAGCCCTTCCAGTTCCAGGGTGGCGAAGGGACCGCTATCCGGTCCCGCGGCGTTGCGGTTGAAGACCAGCTTCAGGAGGCCGTCCTTGCCGGGGAACTGCTCGATGCTGCCGCTTTCGGCCGTGACGAAATCCCCGGGTGTGATGGACAAGAGGCGGAGTCTGGGCGGCAGCCGGAGTTCCAGCGTGCCGGAGCTGAGCCCCTTGCCCCCGCTCACGGTGAGGTTGATGCGGACGCGCTCCGCCACCTTGATTTCCGCGGCCACGGGCGACATGAAGAAGACCAGGTCCGAGGCGGCTGGGGTGACCGGGGCCACTTCCGGAGCCGGGCCGGGCTTCTTCTCCTGGATGGCGTCCGAGGGTGGGATGGTGGG
>JBBQHW010000040.1:0-25043 GCA_038324335.1 Holophagales bacterium | reverse complement strand
GACGAACAGGTGGGTCTCCTGCTTCGCCTGGAGAAAGGCCGCTACGAAGAAGCCCAGCGCGTGGCCTGGGGAACCATGGTGCGACTGCTGGGCCGGCGGTTGAGCATCACCGTGGAGTGATGGTGGGGATGGATTGGGGCTCCATGGCCTCGTTGACAGGGTGGATAGTCGGGAAACCCCTCTTGTCCCGTGTCAGGGTTCCGCGAAGGTCATCGGACCATCCGCGCAGGGCATAGGTCTGACGCAGACGGTATGCCCCCTTTCCAATCGCTGTCATCTCCACGGTGCCTGCCTTTGCACCGGACTGGAGCAAGGTCCAACGCTCGGGCTCGGGACTGCCTGCAAGGAGCATGGATGTAAGCAGAAAGGGACAATGCCTATGGTCATCAGATCTCGCAGAGGAGCAAGGATCGATTGCATTGAGAGATGAAGCTGGAGCAAATTTAAGTAAGGTCTGTTTTCAAATTCGCAACCAGGTAACCCTCTCACCTGTTACAGATTCATCATTGTCTTGATGTGCTTTGGTGCGATGGTCCCAAAACTCAACACCTGGTCATGGAACGCCCGCGCATCGAACGCCTTCCCGGCCTTCTTCGCCTTGGCTTCGGCTGCGGCGCGCAGGTCATCCATTTCCACAGCACCCACGAAGTACGTGCTCAGCTGGGTGGCTGAGAGGCAGGCCCGCTTCCACTTGCCCACGGCCTCGCCCTCCTCTTGGAAGCCCTGGTCCCGCATGAGGGCCAGGCCCTCGGCTTCAGTCATGCCCTGGGTATGGAGCTTCTGGTCGAGGATGGCGTTGATGGTGACGCGCAGGCGCATCTTCAGCTGCTGCAGGTGCACTTCAGGGCCACCGTAGCCGGCCCGAGCCATGAACTGTTCGCCGTACACAGCCCAGCCCTCGGCAAATAGACCGCTGGAGAAGATCGAACGCACCGGGGTGGCTGCCTTGTGCTCATTGGCAGTGGCCAACTGCAGGTAGTGCCCGGGCATCGCCTCGTGAACGGTCAGGTTTTTCACCATCGCGTTGTTGTACTCCCGGAAAAAGCTGTCCACCCGTGGGGTGGACCAATCGGCCGGTGTAGGCGAAATGGCAAAGAAGGTCTCACCGTTCTTCTCCAGGGCCCCGGGGGTATCGCAGTAGGCCACGGCGCTGCCCCGGGCATATTCGGGCATGACAATGATCTTCACTGGACTCTTGGGAATGCTCACCAGGTTCTGGGCGCGCACGAAGGCAGTCGCTTCAGCCAGGTCCTGGGTGGCCAGGGGGACAATACTGGCGTTATCAGGGTGCTTCTGCGCGATGCGGTCCAACACGGCCTTGATCACGGCCCGTTCCTCGGTGTCCTTGCGGTCGGGGAACCAGGCCTCGAACAGGGGCCGGGCCACCTGAGCCATCTCGGCCCTAGTCTGTTTCAGGCTGGCTTCGGCGCGGGCCAGGATGGCCTCCTGGGACAGGCTTGAACCGAGGGTGGTGCGCAGCTGTTTGCGGAAGAGACCCTTGCCCAGGCGGAAGTCGCCCTTGGACCGGGGCAGCAGATCGGCCTTAAGCCAGGCGATGAAGTCCTCAATGGCCTTGACGGCCTTGGCTTGGGCCGGGGCCAAGTCTTCTTTGAGACCAGCCTTGGCGGCAGCTGCGGTGACTTCGTCGCGCACCAGGACCAGGGTCCCCTGCATCTGCTGGATGGCGGTTTCGGTGTAGATCCTGGGGGGATTCTCCAGGTTGGCCTTGCCAGCTGACAACAGGGCGGGGATCTCCAGCAGCCGGCCCTTCACTGAGGCCAGGCGCGAGCCTATGGGCGCGAATTCACGGCTGAGTAGGCCATCGATGGCGCTGCCTGGGTTGTAGACCCTTGGGTTGCGGCGCCAGCTCTGGAGTTCGGAAGCATCCAGGATGGCTCGATCCACCTTGTCCAGGAGGATGGCTCGATCCACCCGGTTCTCCGGGGTGAGTGCGGAGGGCGGAATGGCCCGCAGGCGAGCGGCCATGTGCTGTGCCCAGGCAAGCCGATCTTTGACGGCCTTGGCACTGAAGTCGCCGAGCTGGTCGTCGAAGCGATGGTCGCCCATCCGGGTGGCCAATTCAGGGTCGGTGCGCAGCGCCTCCGCAACGATGACTCGGGACAGGGCCAGGAAAGTGGCGTCCTTGGGCAGTGCGGCGGATAGGTTCAGGCCGACGGCAAGGCAAGTGGCGAGCATGGTCACGGTGCGCAAAGGGCTCTCCTATTGGTAGGCAATAGCAGAACCTTACCATTTGGATGACTGCTTCCGAGCCCAATAACCCCGAGGCCGAACCTCCATCTCCAATGCCTTGCAATGCTTTTCCAGGGCCTTCGGGGGGATTCCAGTGGATAGGGAATCCAAAGGCCCCATTTTGACCTGGGCCGGGCGCAAGGAGTCAGCGAACGAGGATGGCGAGCCCGCAAGAGGTACCTCGATCCGGTGAGGGAGAGGCCTCGGGCTTTCTGTAGATTTCGACCTGAGGTCATCACAGGGTGCTGTTATGCGAAGGCAAAAAGGATCCGCCCCGTCCTTTCACAACTCCAATCCGGGCGCCGAATGGCGCCCGGTTTGGAGCAAGCGCAAGCGCCCTCAGCCGTTCGGATCCGTCCCATTCAAATCCACCGGCTTGGCCTCTTCCATCTGCCGGGGCCGGCCCCAGATGCGGTTCTCCACAGGCTGGGAGTTGGCCTTGTCGCGGGCCTCCCGCACTTTCTGGATGGCCTCGGCATCGCTGCCGGACCTGGGCATGGTGCCGGGCTTGAAGGCGAGGCGCAGCACCCGGTCCGAGGTGGCGGAGGTGACCAGCAGGCCGGTGTAGCGGTCGATGTCGGTCCACTCCATGCCCTCGGGCGCCTTGAATTCTTCGCGCTCCGTGGTCGGCAGGGCCGCCCGCATGAAATCGATCCAGATGGGCAGGGCCACCTTGGCGCCATCAGCGCCCTTATAGATGGTCTTCTTCTCGTCCAGACCCACCCAGACGCCGCAGACGATGCGCGTGGAGAAGCCGATGAACCAGCCGTCCGTGTGATCGTCCGTGGTGCCCGTCTTGCCCGCTACGGGCCACTCCAACTCGTTGCTGCGCGCGCCGGTGCCGCTGGTGGCCACGCCCTGGAGGCACTGGATCAGCTGATAGGTGCTCTGGGGATCCAGTACCTGCTCGTTGGCGGTGCCGACGTGGGTCTCGAGGACCTTGCCGTTGCGGTCCGCCACCTTCTTGATGAAGAAGGGCACGGGTGCCTGCAGGCCGCCGTTGGCGATGGTGGCGTAGCCCCGTACCATCTCCTTCAGGGTGAAATCGCCGGAACCCAGCGCCATGCTGGGATAAGGCGGAATGTTGCCGGTGACGCCGCACTTGCGGGCGAAGTCGATGACGTTCAGCACGCCCGTCTCTTCCAGCGTGCGCACGGCGGGCACGTTCCGCGAATCCCGCAGGGCCTCCCAGATGGGAATGGGGCCCCAGAAATCCCGCTCGTAGTTCTTCGGCTCGTAGGGCTTCACGCTGGCACGCAGCGGCTTGAAGTCCAGGGTGCCGTCCGGCTGCGTGACCGTGAGGTAGTCCACGGTATCCAGGAAGCGCGTCGGCACGTCCTGGACCATGGTGGCTGGTGTCTTGCCCGCCGTGAAGGCCGCGCCGTAGACGAAGGCCTTCATGGTGGAGCCCACCTGGCGGAGGGCCTGGGTGGTGCGATTGAACTTGGAGCGGTTGAAGTCGTAGCCGCCCACCATGGCGCGAATCTCGCCCGTCCTGGGATCCACGGCCATGAGGGCCCCTTCCACCTGGGGTTCCTGGTCGAGTTCCAGGGTCTTGGGGGTGCCATCATCCGCCGTCTTGACGGTGAACAGTGGCACCGCGCCGCGGGGCAGCAGCTTCTGGATGTCCTTGCCGGCCCAGGCGAAAGCGCTGGCGGGAACCTCCAGCTCGAGCTTGCCGATGCGCACCTGGGCCTTGCCGCCCTTCCAGCCCAGGATCACGCCGCGCACGCTGTCTTCCACCTCGAAGTAGCGTTTCCAGCCATTGAGCTGCGTCGTCTCGGGGTCGGTCACGAACTGGACCGCCTCCTTGCGGAAGCCCCGGCGCCGATCCACGACCTTGACCCCGGCGCGCACCGACTGGTTGGCCGCCTCCTGCCAGTAGCTGTCCACCGTGGTAGTGACTTCCAGGCCGCCGTTCAGCACCTGTTCCCGGCCGTACTTCTCATAGAGGTACTTCCGGACCTCCTCCACCACGTAGGGGGCGATGGCGACTTCGTGGGCGTTCTCCCGGGCCAGACGGATGGGCCGCTCAATGAGCAGGGCTGCCTCGGCGGCCTTGAGATAGTCCACCTTGACCATGCGGATGAGCACGTGGTTGCGCCGGGATTTGGCGGCGGCGCGGGCCTTGGGATCCGGGTTGTAGGGGTTGTACCAGTTCGGATTCTGCACCAGTCCAGCCAGCAGCGCGCATTCCTCCACGTTGAGCTGGGGCGCGCTCTTGCCGAAGTAGAACTCCGCCGCGGCCTCGATACCATAGCGGCCGCCGCCGAAGTAGACCTCGTTGGCGTACATCTCCATGATCTGCTTCTTGGAATAGGCCTTCTCCAGCTTGCGGGCGAGGATGATCTCCTTCAGCTTGCGGTCCAGGCGCTTCTGCCGCTTGGCGGTGACGGTGCGGATGAGCTGCATCGTGAGGGTGGAAAACCCTTCGCGACGATGCCCGAGGCTGGTGACGAAGTTCTTGACCGAGCGGAGCGCACCCCAGGCCGAGACGCCGCCGTGCTCCCAGAAATCGGTGTCCTCGGTGGCCACCAGCGCATTGATGAAGGCCTTGGGGATGTCGCCATAGGGGATCACCACCCGGTGTTCCTCGGCGAAGATGCCCAGGACGTTGCCCTTCTGGTCCAGCACCTTGGTGATGGTCTTCGGCACCCGGAGGGCGAACATCGTGAGGAAGCTGTCGGCGTCGCGGGACATGTAGGACCAGGACACGACGAGGACGGTGCCCCCGGCCATGGCGAGCGCCACGAAGGTCCAGAAGATGCGCCGGAACCAGTGTCGGGAGGGCGAGGGGGAGGCAGCCATGGTCCAAGGATAGCGGTAGAGTGGTGCCATGCCCCAGCGACTCATCCTCGTGGCCAAGGTCAAATCCCCGCACCTGGGTGCCACCCTGCGCGAGGTGATCCCGGCGTTCCTGGAGCGCGGCTGGGCCATCACGGGGGAACCCAGCCTCGAAGAGGCCTGGGGGCAGGCCGGCCTTGAACCCGCGCGGCTGGACATCGACCTGACCCTGGGTTCCGAGGAGACGCCGGCTGACCTCTGCCTGGTGTTGGGCGGCGACGGCACCCTGCTCTATGCGGCCCGCCGGGTGGGCCTGCGGGGCACCCCGATCCTGGGCATCAACCTGGGTTCCCTGGGCTTCCTCACAGCCCACCCCGCCTCCGGCGCGAAGGCAGCGGTCGAAGCCTTCCTCGCAGGCTCCCTCGTGCGGGACGTGCGCCCCACGCTGGAAGCGGAACTCTGGCGCGAGGGTTCCCTGCTGGCCCGGCAGACCGTCCTGAACGACGCCGTGCTGGCCAAGGGCGCCCTGGCCCGCATCCTCGACATGCGCCTGCGGGTGGGCGACCAGGACGCGGGCCCCATGAAGGCGGACGGACTCATCGTGGCCACGCCCACGGGTTCCACCGCCTATGCCCTGTCCGCCGGGGGCCCCATCATGCATCCCAGCCTGGAAGCCTTCGTCATCGCCCCCATCTGCCCCCACACGCTCACGCTGCGCCCCTTTGTGGTGCCGGCCTCGGATACCATCGCCATCACCCTGGTGGACGCTGAGGATGCCCACCTCACGCTCGACGGCCAGGTGGGCCACCGGGTGCTGCCCGGGGATCAGGTCAAGGTGCATCAGGCGCAGGCCCGCATCACCCTGCTGCAGCGGCCAGGACTGGATTTCTTCACCCTGCTGCAGCAGAAGCTGCACTGGGGGGATAGATAGACTGTGGGCCGTGGGCCGTAGGAGGGCTTTCGGGGCGGCCCTGGAGGGCCGCGCCGATGGTTGCCATTGAGTCGTTCAAGTGGGTCGGCCTCAATCTAAACCATCATCGCGCCGCATAGCGGCGCCCAGGAATCCGTTCCCACAGCCCATAGCCCACAGCCCAGCGCCCCCACAGACCGCCGCCCCCATAGTCCCTTCCCGGCCAATTGGTCGGCGGTGGTCTGCGTCTTGCCTTGCTTGTGACCACAGGCACACGGGGCCAGGTCGACACTTCATCCAGGTAGAACCCGCGCCCCTGAATGGAGGCCCCATGGCCCTCAAAGAACGACCGAAACCCTTTCTCCTGCCTGACTACTGCAAAGGCTGCGGCCGTTGCCTCGATGCCTGCGCCAAGGACTGCATCACCCTCAGCGACCAGATCAACCCCATGACGGGGCTGGTGCCCGTGGAACTGGACCTGGCCAACTGCAATGCCTGCGGTCTCTGCATGGATGCCTGTCCGGAGCCCTATGGCCTGCGTCCCGCCCACGAAGGCGAGATCCAGGATTTCGAGCTGGAGGATCCCGCCAGGCTCTTCGGCGTGAAGCCCTGCGACGCCATCGAACCCATGGACATCCCTGACGAGACGCTGCCCCTGCCCCGCACGGAGCCCCTGGTCATCAAGGGCACCTACGCCTCGGCCCTGGGCGCCCTGCTGGCGGGCTGCCGCCACGTCTACGGCTACCCCATCACCCCCTCCACCGAGGGCGCCGAGCTCATGGCGAAGTTCCTCCCCAAGCTGGATGGCACCTTCCTCCAGGCCGTCAGTGAAGTGGCCGCGGTGAACATGATGTACGGCACCGCCGGCGCGGGCCTGCCCACCATGACCTTCACCTCGTCGCCGGGCTTCAGCCTCATGCTGGAGGGCGTTTCCTACATGATCGGCGCCGAACTGCCGGGCGTCTTTGTGGACGTCATGCGCGGGGGCCCTGGCCTCGGCAACATCGCCCCCGAACAGTCCGACATCAAGCTGGCCTGCCACGGCCTGGGCCACGGCAACACGCAGGCCATCGTGCTGGCGCCCGCCACTCCCCAGGAGATGCTGGACCTCACCATGCTGGCCTTCGAGCTCAGCTTCAAATACCGCAACCCAGTGGTGCTGCTGGGCGACGGCTACCTGGGCCAGATGACCGGCAAGGTGCAGCTGCCCGATGCCATGATCAAGCCCGGCATTCCCAAGTGGGCGGTCTACGGCGACGCCATGCACCGCAAGAACCTCATCTCCTCGATCTTCCTCACGGAGACCGATCTCGAAGCCCACAACGTCCACCTCAACGCGAAGTACGAGGCCATGAAGGTGGAAGCCCGCGCCGAGGCCTACCTCTGCGAGGACGCGGAAATCGTGCTCATCGCCTGCAACACGCCCGCCCGCACGGCCAAGGGCGCGGTGCAGGAACTCCGCGACCAGGGCATCAAGGCTGGGCTCTTCCGGCCTATCACCCTCTGGCCTTTCCCGGTGGAGCAGCTCAAGGCCGCCATCCGCAAGGCCGAACGCATCGTGGTGGTGGAAGCCAGCGCCGGTCAGCTGGAAGATGAAGTCCGCCTCGCCCTCAGCAAGGCCGGCGTCCGGCAGTTTCCCGACCTCGAGCACGTCCGCCGCATGGGCGGCATCCTGCCCCAGCAGAACGAGATCACCGACCTTGTGCTGGGCCTGAAGGAGGTGCGCGCATGAGCAAGACCAGCGTCATCTACGACAAGTTCGACCGCCACTCCCACGGCGTGGGCCTGAAGGGCCATGCCACCCACTACTGCCCGGGCTGCGGCCATGGGCTGGCCCACAAGTTCCTGGCGGAAGCCATCGACGAGCTGGGCGTGCAGGATCGCACGGTGGCCATCAGCCCCGTGGGCTGCTCCGTGTTCCTCTACTACTACTTCGATGTGGGCAACAGCCAGGCCGCCCACGGCCGCGCGCCCGTAGTCGCCCTGGGCCACAAGTTCGCCAACCCCGAGAGCGTGGTCATCAGCTATCAGGGCGACGGCGATCTGGCCTCCATCGGCCTCGCGGAAACCGTGGCCACGGCCCAGCTCGGCGCCCCCATCACCGTCATCTTCATCAACAACGCCATCTACGGCATGACCGGCGGCCAGATGGCCCCGACCACCTTGATGGGCCAGAGCAGTTCCACCAGCCCCTCGGGCCGGAACGAGTACATGGGTCAGCCCATGAAGATGGCCGAGCTCATCGCGGGCCTGGACGGCCCCATCTACGTGGAGCGCGTGGCCCTCTATGACGCCAAGCAGCGCATCAAGGCCAAGAAGGCCATCCAGAAGGCCCTGCGCCTCCAGGTGGAAGGCCGCGGCTACTCTTTCATCGAGGTGCTGGCCGAGTGCCCCACCCACCTGAAGATGACGCCCGAGGAAACGGAGAAGTGGGTCAAGGAGTGCATGGAGCCCGTGTATCCCCTGGGCGTGAAGAAGGACCTCACCGTCGATCCCTGGTTCAAGCGGAACCCGCCCTGCTTCAAGGGCGAGAAGATCCTCAGCCTGGCCGGCGCCACGTCGGAACATCCCACCCGCCACTGCCAGGGCTTCCCCACGCAGCTGGCCCCCCATGACATCTCGCTGAAGCTGGCCGGATCGGGCGGCGACGGCGCCCAGACCGCCGCCATGCTCATCGCCCGCTCAGCCATCAACGAAGGCTTCGACGCCACCCACATCCCCAGCTACGGCCCCGAAAGCCGCGGCGGCACCTCGTACGCGGACGTGCACGTGGCCGAGCACGAAGTGCTGAACCCGGGCTCCCCGGATCCCCAGGTGCTCATCGCCTTCAATGCGCCGAGCCTCGCCAAGTTTGGGCCCACGGTCCGCAAGGGCGGCACCGTGATCTACGACTGCTCCGTGGTCACCGAAGCCCCCGACCTGGACCCCAGCATCAAGGTGTTCCCCGTGCCCTTCACGGGCATCGCCACCGACCTGGGCAAGGCCGTGGTGAAGAACATCGTGGCCCTGGGCGCCCTGCAGGCCGCCACCGGCATCTTCCCCAAGGACACCATGCTCGACGCCATCCGCGTGGCCCTGAAGGACAAGTGCGCCCTCATCCCCCTGAACGAAGAAGCCTTCGCCTGGGGCATCAAGGCCGTGGAAGCGCTCCACCAGTAGTCGTTCATCAGGAGGCAGCCATGACGGACATCGCCATCCCGACCACCCTCAATGCCGAGGAATGGAAGATCGTCATGGCCCTCCGGGACATCCCGGACAGCCCCATGCGGACGAAGGTCTCGGGCCTCCTGGCCGAACTGGTGCGCTTCATCCAGCAGCCCCGCTGCCTGGGCATGCAGAGCGACGGCTTCCCCTGCGGCACTCCCCACACCAGCTGCGAGGAGTGCCAGCACATGTTGAAGGTGCTCGACGATCTCGCGGCCAGGGTGCCCGTTCAGGACTGAGAGGATTACTCCGCCTTTTTCTTGAGGCTCATGGGACCGCTGGCCATGGGCGAGGTCCAGGTGCCGGTCATGCTGGTGCCATCCTCGGAGACGGTGGCCTCGAAATCCATGGTCTGTTCGGAGACCTTCAGCTTGCGGTCTTTCAGCTTGGCGCTGCTGAAGCGGTCCGCGAAGTCGCCCACCGCCGTGCCGAACCACTTGGTCTCGCCCTTGAGGGTGTTACTCGAGCTGGCCGTGATCTTGGCGGTCAGCTTGCCGCCGGCCTCGCCGAATTCCCACTTCCCTTCCCAATTGCCCACGAGCCTGGCCGCCAGGGCCGCGTCGTCCGCCAGGGCCGCCGGAGCCAGGGCCAGCAGGCACGCGGCCGACAGAGAAAGCCTGCCCAGCTTCATCATGGGGACACCTCCAATGGCACCGATTGTAGCGGCCCTGGGGGAAGCCCGACAACCGTTCGCAGCGGCTAATTTCCCGGGCGCGTGAGTTTCTCCTCCAGGCGATCCAGCCGCTGGCGGAACTGGTCCGTGAGTTCCTCCACCTTCTCGTGGAGGTGGGCGATCTCCAGCTCGGCCTTCACGTTGATCTCGTATTCGACATCATCCCGGATGTGGTCCTTGGCCGCCTGCCGGTTCTGGGCCAGGAGGACGAGGATGGAGAGGATGATGGCCTCGAGGGAGACGACCATGGTGAGGAACCCGAAGGGATAGGGATCGAAGCCGGCCTTGCCGCTCACGTTCAGGTAGATCCAGAGGGCGAACCAGCCGGCGTTGAGCAGGAGGAAGGTCATGCTGCCGGAGAAGTCCGCGATCCAGTCCGTGAATTTTTCCAGAACCGAGCGCTGGTCCTCGATCTCATCCTGGGCATTGCGCGCCACCCGGGTGCGCAGGAGGAGGTCCGCCTTGCGGGTCATGGCCCCCATGGCGCCGAGCAGGTGGAGGGCCGCTTCGGGCTTCTGGGTGACCAGCAGCAGCAGGTCCGAGCGGTCCAGTTCGAGCAGCTCGGTCTCGATGAGGGCAGTCGCCGTGGCAGTCCGGGTGCCCTCGTCCAGCATGGCCAGCTCGCCGAAGACGTCCCCCCGATGGCGCCCCGTCAGAACGATCTTCTGCCCCGCCCGGTCCACCACGGAGATTTCCACCTCCCCTGAGGCGACGATGAACAGGGCCTCGCCGGGATCGCCCGCCTTGAACAGGTCCTGGCCAGGTTCAAGATTCCGGACATCCACGACCTGGGCTAGGAGGGCCAGTTCCTCTGGCGCCAGGGCGGAAAACAGGGGCAGATCGGCCAGCAGGGCGGCATCAGCAGCCATGATGTGGGTCTCCTTAGGGTCGTTGGAGCCAACCTACCGCATCCGAGGACCTGTCGGAACAAATGATCATGGCCTGCTTTGGATTTCAGCGCTTTTTGCGCAAAGCAGCCTTGCCCGGAGCGGTGGCTGCGGCGGCCAGCGCTTCTGCTTCCTTGCGGAACGGGGAGTGCTCGTGCACCAGGGCGACGAGGCTCTTGAGGGCCGCGAACTGCGCGTCCTTCCGGTAGGCGAAGAGCAGGTCGATGGTGGGAGGGGGATCCAGATCGAGGGGCCGGGTCACCACGCCCTTGGGCACGAGCCCACCCACGTATTTCGCGAAGAAACAGAAGCCCAACTCCGAAGCCACGGCATTCATGGACGTGATCAGGCTCTCGGAACAGAAGCCCTTCCGGAAGGTGACCCCGGCCTGGGCCTCGATCTCCTCCGTGAGGTGGTGCACGGCGGGAGCCACGGTGGCCGAGACGGAGATCAACGGCATCTTGGCCAGTTCGGGGACCGGCACCCGGTCCAGCTTCGCCATGTCCCAGGTCTCGGGAATGACCGCCACCACTTCTTCGCGCATGTAGGTTTCAAAGGCGATCTCATCGCTGTGGATGGGGCCGCGCAGGAAGCCGGCCATGATCTCGTGCTTGAGCAGGGCCTCGATCTGCTCCGGGGCGTCCATGGTCCGCAACAGCAGCTGGCTCTCCGGGGAGCGCCGCAGCCAGAGCGGCAGGATATGGGAGAACACCATGCCCTCCGGCCCCATGATCATGCCGAGCACGACGGTTCCGACCTCGTTGCGCGCGGCTTCGCGGGCATGGGAGAGGGCATTCTCCACCGAAGCGAGAATGTCCTTCGCATCCCCCAGGAAGACGCGGCCGGTTTCGGTGAGCTTCAGCCTGTGTTTGTCACGCAGGAACAGCGGGGATCCCACCATGCCCTCGAGCTGCCGGATCTGCTGGCTCAGCGAGGGCTGGGCGGTGTGCAGCTTCTCTGCGGCGCGGGTGACGTTCAGCTCCTCGGCAACGGCGACAAAGTAGCGCAACAGTCGAAGTTCCATGGGTTCTTCCAGGCTCTGGATGGCAGGAGATCAAAGGTCTCTGCCAGTATATTTGAAATAAATGATACTTAGGTATTTTTTGAACAAGAAGACCCACCTGGAAACGTGAACATAGGCCACGGCCCGGCCTGGTATCGGTCCGCCGAGGGCGGTACCCATCCAGCGGCCGAGCCGTGGAGTGTTGCTATGAAGTCTAGGCCTGGGTCTTGAACAGCCAGCCGGGCAGCTTGACCTCGGCAATGCCGTCGAAGACCACTTCGCCGGTCTGCTTCGTGATGATGGTGGAGATGCGGGCCATGCTCTTGGGAAGCAGCTCGATGATCTTGGCCTCCAGCTTCACCGTATCGCCCAGGAACACGGGCAGCTTGAAATTGCAGGTCTGGCCCAGGTAGACCGTGCCGACGCCCGGCATGTCCATGCCGAGGACCTTGGAGATGATGCCGAATAGGATGGCGCCGTGGGCGATGCGCTGGCCGAACTTGCTGGTCTTCGCGATGGCATCGTCCAGGTGGATGGGATTGCGGTCGCCGCTCACTTCGGCGAAGGCGCGGACGAGCTTGTCGTCGATGACCTGCTCGTAGATGAAGGTCTGCCCCACGGTGAACTGCTCGGTGGCCACGGGTGATTGCATCGGGATCCTCCTTGGGAGTGGAACGTGTTTGGAATGTATGGTGGTCGTTCCGTGCAGCGGGGTCGCTGCCTTCAGCTGCAGCGGAAGGTCACACCAAAGGACGCCCGCGGGTAGTTCCAGCGGGTGACGCCCTGGTCAGAGCACATGACTCGGCAGGTGCCGCATTCCAGGCAGCCTGCGTATTCGAAGTTCACCTGGCCATCCTTCAGCCGGTAGCAGCGGGCCGGGCACACCACCAGGCAGGGCCGTTGGGTACAGGCCGCACAGATGGCCTTGTCCACCAGGATGTGGGGGTTGCCCTCGTCCACGGCGAAGCGGTCCAGGGCCAGCAATTCTTCGGGGCTCAGCTGCTTGATGCTCATACGCTTCGATACCCCTTCCAGGCGTCGGCCGCCAGCTGCCCGAATGATGCTTTGCTCTTGATGACCTGCATCAGCTTCTTGATCATGGGCGGCGGCACCTTGCCATCCACCGTGAACAGGAATTGCAGTGCCTCGTTGGCCAGGGCGGGATATTCCTTGAAGATCCGCGAGATCCCGAAGATGCCGTGGAACTCGGCGTAGGCCCGCAGGTTCGGCAGCACCAGCAGCTCCTCGAGCTGGGCCAGGTACGCCGGACCGGTAGCCACGGGACCCTTGTCCGCCAGGATCGCCCTGGCCGCGGCCAGGCCGCTGACGATGGCCAGATCCATGCCCCGGATGATCATGCCGGTGTTGATGCCGAACTGCGCGGCATCCCCCACCACCAGGAAGCCCTCCCGGTGCAGTCGCTCCGGAATGCCGTGGTAGCCCATCTCCGGGACCAGGTGCGCGCCGTATTCGATGGAAGTGCCGCCTTCGATGAGCGCGGCGATGGCCGGATGCATCTTGAAGTCCTGGAAGATGTCCTGGATCTGCCTGCCATGCTTGGCCGCCTGTTCCGGATTGAAGACGATGCCCAGCGAGACGCTGCCCTGATTGGTATAGAGGAAGGCCCCGCCAGAGATGCCCTCGGTGCAGCCGATGGCCACCCGGGCAGCACCCTCGCCGTCCTTGACGCCGAAACGCTGGCTGATGAGGGCATCCGGCAGCTCGATGGTCTCCTTCACACCGACGCCGACCGCCTTGGCCTGCACGTCCTGGAAGAGGCCGGCCTGCTGGCCCAGCAGGGAATTGACGCCGTCGGCGGCGACAACGATGTCGGCGCGCATCTCGTCTTCGCCCACATGGATGCCCACGATGCGGCCGTTCTCCTCCAGCAGGCTGTCCACCCGCATGCCGCTGGCGAAGGTGGCGCCTTGTGCCTCGGCCTCGCCCGCGAACCACTCGTCCAGGGAGGCGCGGATCACCGAATGGGACTGCGGCACCCCCTCGCCCCACGCGGGATCGGCGAAGTCGATGGTGGTGGCGCGCCGCTCGTCGAGCAGCATGATCTGCTCGCGGACGATCTTCCGCTGCAGCGGGGCCCGCTTGTATAGATCCGGTTCCACCAGCTCCAGGGCATAGGTGTAGAGGCGCCCGCCGCTGACGTTCTTGGCGCCGGCGCTGTCGCCCCGTTCCAGGAGGAGGACGTTCTTCCCGCCCTTCGCCAGGGTGTAGGCACAGGCCGAACCGGCCGGACCGGCGCCCACCACGATGGCATCAAAGGAGTCTTCAGACATGCCGGCCTCAGTTCTTCAGCGCGGCCGTGAGGAGCGGCAGCACGGTGTAGAGATCCCCGACGATGCCGTAGTCCGCGGCCTCGAAAATCGGCGCCCGTTCGTCGTTGTTCACGGCGACGATCACCTTGGATTCGCGGCAGCCCACCATGTGCTGGACCTGCCCCGACAGTCCCACGGCAAGGTACAGCTCCGGCTTCACGGTCTTGCCGCTGATGCCGATGTAGCGCTCGATGGGCAGCCAGTGCTCGTCCTCGGCGACGCCGCGGGTGCAGGCCAGTTCCGCCTTCAACGCGGTCCCCAGTTCCCGGGCAAGGCCCAGGTCCTCCTGCTTCGCGAAACCGCGGCCCACGGCGACCAGCTTGATGGCCGCGGTGATGTCCACGCCCTCGCCGTCCACGGGGGTGACGCTGAGGACGGTGACACGGGCGTCGGCCTTCAGGTCCACGGTCTCCACTACACCTGCCCCACCGGCCCAGGCCGGGGCGAGGAAGGTCCTGGGGGGCACCGTCGCCACCGCCGGCAGCTCGACCACTTCGTCACAGATCGCCAGGCCCGCGTAGAGGATACGACTGGTGGCCAACCTGCCCTCGGCGATGCCCAGGGTCTTGGCGTCGGTGGTGAGGCCCGCCTTGAGCGAGGCTGCCACGTAGGCCGCCAGGTGCTTGCCGCGAAGGGTGCCACCCACCAGCACCACGCTGGCAGCCTCCTTGGCGAGCAGTTCGGCGATGGCTGGCGCCAGGGCCTCGGGGGTCGCCTGGTCGGACTTCAGCACCAGCACCCGGTCCGCGCCCAGGGCGGCGAGATTAGCTGCTTCCTCCGGGTTGACGGTGAGTGCCACCAGGGACTGGGCCAGCGCCTGTTTCAGCTCCAGTCCAGGCGTCAGCAGCTGCTGGGCCAGGGCCGGGTCTTCCGAGAAAATGAAAATTCCTGCCATGGGTACCACTCCTTTAGCGCAAGCCTTCGGCGGCGAGGCTGGAGACGAGCTTGGCGACATTGGCTGCCGCGTCACTCTCCTTGAAAATGACGTTCTTCCGGTTCATGAGGAAACCCCTGGGCGACTTCCGGACGGCCCTTGGCTTCAGGTCCTCGGCACTCAGGCCGAGGCTGCCAACGGCGATCTCCTCGTTGGGTTTCTTGGCGGCGCCCAGCACCTGCTTGAGGCTGGGGATGCGCGGCTTGTGGATCTCGCTCAGCACGCTGACCACGGCCGGCCCGGTCACCCGGACCTCTTCGGTGCTGTCCCCGAGCTTCCGCGTCGCCGTCAGCACATCGCCTTCGAGGCTCAACTTCGAGACGAAGGTGACGCAGGGCAGGCCCAGCAGCGCCGCCAGCCGGGCCGGCGTCTGCTGGTAGAACATGTCGGAGCTGCCTTCGCCGCAGAGGATCAGGTCATAGGGCCCGTCCCTGCGGATGGCGGCCGCCAGCACGTTCGCGATGACGAACGCGTCGGCCTTGTCCGCTTCGGGATCACCGATCCACTTCAGGGCGTTGGGCCCCCGGGACAGCACGTCCTTGACGGACAGCTTCACGGCCGGGGTGCCGTAGGACAAGGCGTCCACCGTGCCCCCCTGGGCCTCCACGAGCAGGCTGGCGGCTTCGATGGCATTGCGATCGAAGTCGCTGATCTTCCCCTTGGCCCGGCTGCTGTCCAGGCTGAGGTCGTCGGGCCTGACCTTGATGTCCTGTTCATCCAGGACCCACTTGTAACAAACGAGAAGCTTCGGCATGCCTGGTTCCTTGCTACGCCAGCAATGCGGTGGCGATGGTCTGGTCGGGGTAGTCGGCGGGGGCTTCCAGCAGCGTGGTGCCGGCGATGTCCCGGAACAGGCGCGGCAGCGGCATGAATTCGGAGTATCCGAAGCCGCCTTCCACCTGCACCGTGTCCACCAGCATCTTGGCGCCGAACCGCGCCAGGAACTGCTGGACCATGGCGGCTTCCACCTGGAAGGGTTTGCCCTGTTCGAGGAGCAGCGCGGCTTCGTGAAGGCCGAGCCGGGCCAGATGGCAGTCCGTCGCCGTTTCGGCGAGCAGGGTCTGGATGGCCTGCAGGGTCGAGACGGGGCGGCCGAACTGGACGCGGGTCTTGGCATAGGCCGCGGCGTGTTCCACGGCCGCCTGGCCAATGCCCACGGTCTGGGCCGCTTCAGCGATGGAGGCCACTGCCAGGGTTTCCGTGATGATGGCCTGGCCCTCGGTGAGGCCACCCAGCATCGCGGTGGCAGGCACGATCACGTTGTCGAAGACCAGGTCGGCCACGGGGCAGCCCTTCAGGCCCATGGTGTCGAAGGGTGCGCCCACGGTGAGGCCGGAGGCCTTGGCGTCGATGATGAAGGCCGCCATGGCCTTGCCGCCGGCCGCGGGATCGGTGCAGGCCAGCACCACGTAGAGATCGGCCACGCCGGCGTTGCGCACGAAGGCCTTGGTGCCCTTGAGGACCCAGCCCTCGGGCTGCTGAGTGGCCTGCAACGCATCAGGACCGACGCCCGGCGTGGGGCCATGCTCGAAGACCGCGAAGGCGCCCAGGGTCTTGCCCGCGGCCAGGGCCGGCAGGTAGGCCTTCTTCTGGTCGGCCTTGCCCCAGCGCTGGATGGCGTAGGCGGCGATGGAGTGGTTGATGAGGATGGAGGCCACGGCCGCGCTGCTGCGCGACAGGTTCTCGATCACCTCGACGAGGCTCACGAAACCCGCCTCGGCGCCGCCGAACTCGGAGGGCAGGAAAAGCCCCAGGAAGTCATGGTCAGCCAGGGCCTTCACCACGGCGGTGGGGTACTGGCTACTGTGATCCAGTTCCACGGCGATGGGATCCAGGTATTCCTTGGCGAATTCCCGGGCGCTCTGCCCGATGAGGGCCTGTTCTTCGGTCAGATGGATGCTCATCAGTTGCCACCTTTCTGGACTGCGACGGCAGGCTTGGCGGGCGCCAGCACGGCCCGGGAGATGACCAGCCGCTGGATCTGGTTGGTGCCTTCGTAGATCTGCATGATCTTGGCGTCGCGCATGAGTTTCGAGAGCTCGGACGTGTAGCCGTAGGCGCCCATGAGCTGGACGGCCTCGGTGGTGACCTTCATGGCCAGATCGGCGCAGGAGGTCTTGGTCATGGCGGACTCCACCGAGAAGGGCAGGCCCGCATCCCGGAGGTTCATGGTGTGGTGCAGCAGCTCCCGCGCCGCCTCGATCTGGATGCGCATGTCAGCCAGCTTGAACTGCAGGGTCTGGCCAGGCTGCGCGACCTTCGGATCGGGGTAATTCTGCTGGACGTGCTTCACGCACTCGTCGAGGGCGCGCTGGGCGATACCCAGGGCCAGCGACGCGATGGCGGGCCGCGCCAGGTCGAGGGTCATCATGGCGATCTTCATGCCCTCGCCTTCCTTGCCGAGCAGGTTGGAGACCGGGATGCGGACGTCCTTGAAGAGCAGCTCCACGGTGTTCGAGCTGCGGATGCCCAGCTTGTGGTCCACGGTGCCGATGGTGAAGCCGGGGGCTCCCTTCTCGACGATGAAGGCGCTCAGGCCCTTCATGCCCTTGGTGGGATCAGTGAGGGCGTAGATCACGAAGACGGTGGAGAATTGGCCGTTGGTGATCCAGCACTTGCTGCCATTCAGCACGTACTCGTCGCCGTCCTTGAGGGCCGTGGTCTTGCCGTTGCCCGCGTCGGAGCCGGCGCTGGGTTCGGTCAGGCCGAAGGAGCCGATCTCACCGCGCACCATGGGCTCGAAGAACATCTTCTTCTGCGCTTCCGTACCCGCCACGAGCACGGAATCCATGCTCAGGACGCTGGCGGCCAGGGTGGTGCCGACGCCAGCGCAGCCGTAGCCCCACTCTTCCAGGACGAGGGCCTGGGTGAGCGCGTCATAGTCGAGCCCGCCGAATTCCCTGGGCACGGCCATGGCGAAGATCTTGCTCTCGCGGGCGGCGTCGAGCACCTGGGGATGGAACACGCCGGCCTTGTCCAACTTGGCGGCGATGGGAATGATCTCCTTGGCGACGAAGTCTTTCGCCGTCTGCTTGACCTGCTTTTGTTCTGCGCTGAGAAGGGTCATGGGGGAGCTTCCTTTCCTTTAGGCGAGGGCGGGCTCGAGCGCGGAGGCCGCAACGGCCTCTTTAACCCGGCTCTGCTTGGTTTCGATGAACTGGCGCAATCCGCCCCACTTCTCCTGGAAGATCTCGGCGGGCATCTGTTTGAGGTCGGGTGAAATGCGTGGCACGAACTCCATCTGTCCGAGAATGTCCTTCTCCAGGTCCACGCCCGGCGCGATCTCGGTCAGCGTCAGCACGCCATCCTGCAGCTCGAACACGGCCCGCTCGGTGATGTAGAGCACGGGCTGCTTGGTGCGGGTGGCGTAGGCGCCACTGAAGGTCACCTGCTCGACCTGCTGCACGTACTTCTTGCCCTTGCCCTCCTGCTTGATGACCAGGCGGCCGTTCTCGACGGCGATCTTCAGACCACCGGCGGTGAAGCTGCCGCAATACACCACCTTCTTGGCGTTCTGGGTGATGTTGATGAAGCCGCCGCAGCCCACGCAGCGGCCCTTGAACTTGCTCACGTTGACGTTGCCGTGCAGGTCCACCTCGGCCGCGCCCAGGAAGGCCTGATCCAGGCCGCCACCGTCGTACCAGTCGAACTGCGCGTGCTGTTCCACGAAGGCCTGGGCATTGAAGGACATGCCGAAATTCGTGCCCCCCGCCGGGACGCCGCCGATGGCGCCCAGTTCGGTGGTGAGAGTCAGCAGGTCGGCGGCTCCCTCATGGTTGGCCACGATGGCCACGCCGTCGGGCACGCCGATGCCGAGGTTCACGATGGAGCCCGGGGTCAGTTCCATGGCCGCGCGCCGGGCGATGATCAGGCGCTCGTCCAGGGCCATTTCCGGAATGGAGTTGAGCGGCACCTTGATGTTGCCCGCGAAGGCCGGGTTGTAGTAGGTCCCCGCCGACTGCCAGTGGTTCTCCGGCTGGGCGATGACGATGTAGTCCACCAGGACGCCCGGCACCCGGACTTCCTTGGGGTGCAGCGTGCCCGACTTGGCCAGGCGCTCCACCTGGGCGATGATGATGCCGCCGCAGTTCCTGGCCGCCTGAGCCAGGGGCAGGCATTCGAGGAGAGCGCCTTCGTCTTCCACCGTCAGGTTGCCGTCCTCGTCGGCGGTGGTGCCGCGGATGATGGCCACGTCCACCTGGAAGGTGGGGTACAGCATCCACTCGTCGCCCTCGAGTTGGATCACCTTGACGATGTCTTCGGTGGTGTTCTTGTTCATTTTGCCGCCTTCGAGGCGGGGATCCACGAAGGTGCCCAGGCCGATCTTGGTGATCACGCCGGGGCGATGGGCCGCGATCTCCCGCCAGAGCTGGCAGATGACGCCCTGGGGTAGGCAGTAGCCCTCGATGTCGCCCTCGATGACCATCCTGGCCATGTCTGCGGCGAGGCCGGTGTGGCCGCCGATCCAACGCTTGATCATGCCCGGGTGGGCGAAGTGCTGGGTGCCCCGGTCTTTCCAGTTACCGACGCCCGAGGCGTGGACCAGGGTGAGGTTTGCGGGGTGGCTGGTCTCCAGGAAGCCCTTCTCCATGGCGATGGCCACTTCTTCAGGCCAGCCGGCCATGGCCAGGGCGCTGGCGCCCACGGTCGCGCCATCCTTGATGAGTGCTGCGACTTGATCAGTCCGGATCACCTTGCTCATGTGCTCTCCTCCGAATGAAAACCGATGCGTTGGGACGGACCTCCGGCGCCACCTTTCCCCAGCGGTCCTCCGCCGGGGAGGTACCGAGGTTCAGACTCGTGTGTCGAGATGCGTTTTCACGATCCACTGACAGAACCTGCCCTCGAATCCCAAATTAATTAATTACCAATTTGTCATCAAAGACTTTTTTTGTATGCAATCAGACGAACGACGTCTCATCATCGGCGGCGATGGCTCTCTAGACCGCTGGTCCGCGCACCTTCGCTACAACCCGCCCCGCAGGTTGGCGAAGGTGCGCAGGCCCCCGTCCGTGGGCTTGAGCAGCGCCACCAGGCGTTCTTGATGCATGGCCCGCAGGGGCGCGCCGGGATCCGGAAAGCCCTCGGGCATGGCCCAGGGTGGCGGCAGTGCTTCACCCAGGGGGATGAGGCGGCCGTGACTGAGGTGATCCGCCTCCCCGTCCGAAAGCAGGCGTGATGGGCACCAGGGCAGCAGCTCCGCCCCGACCAGCTGACGCTCCTGACCCTCTCCTGGATCGGTCCAGGGGCCGATGGCGGTGCGGCGGAGCGCTGTCAGGTGGGCCCCGCAGCCCAGGGCGCGGCCGAGATCCCGGGCCAGGCTCCGCACGTAGTAACCGCCCCGGCAGGTCAATTCCAGGGTGCTGCGGCGTGGCCCGTCCGGGGGCAGCGCGTGGTCGAGCCAGCGGGCCGACAGCAGGAACACGCGGCTCGGCTTCATGAGCACCACCTCGCCCCGGTGGGCCTTCTTGTAGGCGGCCTCGCCATCGATCTTTTTGGCGCTGGTGGCGGGGGGAATCTGTTCTGTCCAGCCCAGGAAGGGCGCCAGGGCGGCCTCCAAGCCTTCGGGTGAAAGGTCCGCGACACTGGCTTCCGACACGGGTTGCCCATGCAGATCGCAGGTGTCCGTCTCCACGCCCCAGGCGAGCTCGGCCACATAGGTCTTGGGCAGCGGGTGGAGCAGTTCCATCAGCCGCGTGGCCTGGCCCGCCAGCACCAGCAGCAGGCCATCGGCAAAGGGATCCAGGGTGCCGCCATGGCCCAGGGCCAGCTTTTTCTGGCCCGCCTCGAAGGCCCTGTGCTTGAAACCGCGGATTACGTCAAAGCTGCTCTGGCCCATGGTCTTGTGGACGAGGTGGATGCCGGACTCGATCATTCCGTGGGACCCGGTTCAGGCTCCACTGGCCGGGCGGCCCGTTCCTTTTCGATGTCGGAAAGCAGCGTCTCCAGATGGTTGCCGTCCTCCAGGGTGCCGTCCGGGAAGAAGCGCAGCTCGGGCACCCGTTTCATCTTCAGGCGCGCGGCCAGCTGGCTGCGCAGGAAGCCGGCGGCCCGGCCCAGGGCCTTCCGGGTGAGGGCATCCTGAGCCTCCTGATCGCCGCCGTTGGCGGGCAGCACCGTGAAGTACACCCTGGCCAAGCTGCGATCCGGCGAGAGCCGCACCGCCGTGATCGTCACAAAGCCCAATTCGGGATCCCGCAGCTCCCGCTGTACGAGGGTGGAAAGAAGGAAGTGGACCTGGTCTTCAAGGCGTTCGGGGCGCAGCATGAGAATCCTTTGCAGGTTCCATTGTAGCCGACCGGGATTCTGGCCTTCTTCATGGTCCCCGGGATGTTTCACAGGCTAATCTGGGACCGACGAAGGGCGCAGCCTTGACCGAGTGGTTCAAATCGTGGTTTGACGAGGACTATGTCCTGCTCTACGCCCACCGGGACGAGAAGGAGGCCCGCGTGGCCGTGGGGTCCGCCCTGCGCGTGGCGCCGGAACTGGCCGAGGGCCCCGTCCTCGACCTGGCCTGCGGCGAGGGCCGGCACCTGGAGATCCTGCGGCGGGTCAATCCCCTCGCCTTCGGCCTGGATCTCTCCCGGACGCTCCTGCACCTAGCCCCCGGGCGCCTGCGCCCATGGCTCGTCCGGGCCGACATGCGTCGGCTGCCGGTGAAGGAGGGAGCCCTGAAGGGCATCTGCCTGTGGTTCACGCCCTTCGGGTACTTCTCGGATGCGGAGAATCGCGCCCTGATGCTGAGCCTGGGCGCCCTGCTCCACCCCACGGGCGTGCTAGTGATGGACTATCTCAACGCCGAGCAGGTGACCCGGACCCTGGTTCCCGACGACGTGGTCGAGCGCGGCGGCGTGCGCGCCCAGAGCCTCCGGACCATTGAAGGCAACCGTCTTGTGAAGCGCATGGTGCTCACCCGCCTCGATACGGGCGAGGTGCGGGATGTCTTGGAGAGCGTGCGCCTCTACCAGCCCGAAGACATCCAGGAGATGGCCGACCGCGCCCGCCTCCGCCTCCGCCGCGTCATGGGCACCTATGCCGGCGGGCCCTTCACCAAGGACAGCCCCCGGTGGATCGGCATCTTCGAGAAGGCGTGATGATTGGGTGAGTCCCGGTCGCATTTGATAGCCGCCCTCGCCCGCTTCCGTCAAAATGCAATGTGGACGATTTCCAAGGAGCAGCCATGGGCTTTCAGTCGGTACGGGATCTCGATGTGAAGGGCCACCGGGTCTTCCTGCGGGCGGACCTGAATGTGCCCCTCAAGGATGGCAAGATCACTGACGCCACGCGGGTCCGCGAAACCCTGCCGACCCTGAAGTTCCTGCTGGACGGGGGCGCCTCCGTGGTGCTGGCCTCGCATCTGGGCCGGCCCGAGGGCAAGGGCTTCGAGGCCGCCTACAGCGCCGCGCCCGTGGCCGCCTGGCTGAAGGAACAGGGCGTTGATTGTCGAATGGCGAGCTACGTGAACGGCCCCCCCGTGGAGGCCGAGGCCGCGGCGCTGCAGCCGGGCCAGGTGCTTCTGCTGGAGAACCTGCGCTTCGAGAAGGGCGAGACCAAGAACAACCCGGATTTCGCCGCCAGCCTGGCCAGGCTGGCGGACACCTACGTGAACGACGCCTTCGGCTCCGCCCACCGCGCCCACGCCTCCGTGAGCGGCATGGTCGCCGACTTCCCCAAGGATCGCGTGGCAGCGGGCTTCCTCATGGAAAAGGAACTTCAGGCCCTCGCGAAGATCATCGAGCACCCCGACAAACCCCTGGTGGTGATCTTCGGCGGCGCCAAGGTGAGCGACAAGATCGAACTCATCCAGAACTTCCTCGGCAAGGCCGACGCCATCCTCATCGGTGGCGCCATGAGCTACACCTTCCTCAAGGCTCAGGGCTTCGAAATCGGCAAGAGCCTCTGCGAAACGGACAAGCTGGACCTGGCCCTCGAACTGCTAAAGCAGGCCAAGGCCAAGGGCACGCGTCTGCTGCTGCCCCTGGACCACGTGGTGGCCGCCGAGTTCAAGGAAGACTCCGACTGCGCCATCACCCTGGATGAAAACATCCCTGCGGACCGCATGGCCCTGGATATCGGACCCGAGACGGTCGCCGCCTATGCGACCGAGATCCGCGCCGCGAAGACCCTGCTCTGGAACGGCCCCATGGGCGTCTTTGAGATGGCGCCCTTCGCCAGCGGCACGCTGGCAATGGCCGAGGAACTGGCCGAGGTGGCCGACCGGGGCGCCTTCGTGCTCGTGGGTGGCGGCGACAGCGTGGCCGCCGTGAACAAGGCCGGCGTGGCCGCTCGCATGTCTCATGTATCCACGGGGGGCGGCGCGAGCCTGGAATTCCTCAGCGGTCTGGAGCTGCCCGGCGTCTCCGCCTTGCAGCGCTGAAGGCCTGGCGGCCTGCGTTCAAGGGGCGTCCGGCAGGGAGTACTCCAACGCATAGTCATGCTGTTTCCCGGTGATGGAGATGGTCATCTTGCCGCTCAGGCCCTTCAATTCCCCGGTGCCTGAATCCGGGATCACCCGGACGATCCATTCACCCGGAACCCCGCGCGCCATCACCCCAAAATGCAACAGCAGGAAGGTGCCGCTCCGGCCCAGGAGCCGGCCACTGACTTTTTCGACGGCCGTATACCCCCCTGAGCCTTGCACCTCCGACATGGCGGTGGCCATCTCCCCCTGACTGGTCGCCTCCAGGTCGCCCTTGAAGGTCTTGTCCAGGGAAATCCGGCCGGGGGCCCAGGCATGCTTGCCAGGGCTTTCAACCAGCGGCACCAGGGCCACGTCGAAAGTGCCTTTGGCCAGGGTGTTCATGCGAACCTCGCTCGTCTTGGTCGATGTGACCGGTTTCGGGGTCTGGGCTAGCAGGCTGGCCGACAGGGCTGTGCCGGCGACCAGGATGAAGGATTGCATGGGTGGGCGGGGCATCTTCGCTCCTTGGTTGGATGGACACCCCATTTCAACAGGGCCTTCAAGATGTTCCTGGGAAGGACCCCCACAGGGTATGCCCGCCCCGGGAAAGGCTGATAGCCTCAAGTTCAGGGCCCACCGGGGCTTCGGTTTTCAGGAGTGCCCATGCGCTGCGTCGTCGCCAACTGGAAGATGAATCTTGTCTCGGACGAGGCCCGGGCCTTCTGTGAGGAATTGCTCACGCATGTGACGCCTGGGCCAGAGGCCGAAGTCGGCATCGCCCCTCCCTTCACCCTGTTGCACCTGGTGAGCGGCCTGCTGAGGCCCAAGGGCATCCAGGTCTTCGGGCAGAATGGCCACGCCGAGGCGAAGGGCGCGTTCACGGGCGAAATCTCCATGCCTCAGCTGCGGGACGCCGGCTGTTCCGGCGTGCTGCTAGGGCACAGCGAGCGCCGCCAGTTCTTCGGCGAGACCGACGCGGCCCTGGTGAAGAAGGTGAAGGCCGCCTGGCAGTGGGACCTGTTGCCCCTGCTCTGCATCGGCGAATCGCTCGAACAGCGCGATGCGGGCCAGACCCTGGCCGTGCTTGGACAGCAGCTGTCCATCCTCGCCGAGACCGGCCCCGGCCCCCTCTGGGTGGCCTACGAGCCCGTGTGGGCCATCGGGACGGGCCGTCGCGCCGAGGCGGACCAGATCCGCGAGGCCCACGCCTTCATCCGAGCCGAGTTGGACCGGCACCTGCCAGGCACCGACTACCAGGTGCCCATCCTCTACGGCGGCAGCGTCACGCCTGAGACCTTCCCCGAGCTGCTCAACATCCCCGAAGTGGCCGGCGGCCTCGTGGGCGGCGCCAGCCTGGATCCCCGCAAGTTCGCCGAGCTGGTGCGGCAGGCGGGCTAGGGTGCCCTCACCGGCAGAGAAGAAGCGATCTGCCACGGATGAACACTGATGGACACGGATAGGGGAGCAGACCTTCATCTGCGTTCATCCGTGTTCATCTGTGGCAAAAAAAATCAGCCGCGATCCATGAAGATGTCAGCCACTTCGGCGGCAAGGGCTACCAGGCCCACGGAACTGAGCCAGTGGCCCTGGGCGTTCATCTGCTGGCGGAATTCGTAGGACGAGGCCGCATGCTGGGGGATCTGGACGGCGGCCAGCCGCTTGGCCTC
>JBBQHW010000039.1:0-26363 GCA_038324335.1 Holophagales bacterium | reverse complement strand
ATCTACATGAACCAGCCGCTGCGGTACGAGGGCAAGACCTTCTACCAGGCGAGCTTTGGCAAGAACGACACCCTGTCCGTCCTTTCCGTGGTTGAAAATCCCGGCTGGCTGCTCCCGTATGTGTCCTGCGTGCTGGTCGCCCTGGGCCTGCTCGTGCACTTCGCCATCGTCCTGCGGCGCTCGCTCAAGCGGCGCCAGGACAAGAAGGAGAGCTGATCATGAAATTCCTGACCAAGTACCTCGCCTGGGGCTCCTGCGCCCTGGCCCTGCTGATTGCCCTTGTCGTCGCCCTCCCCGGCAGCAAGCCGCGGGGCTTCGATGCCAGCGGCTTTGGCAATCTGCCCATCCTGGAGGGTGGCCGCATCAAGCCCCTGGATTCCCTGGCTCGCAATTCGCTGCTGGTGATCCACAGCCGCCAGGGCTTCCGGCACGAAGGCCGCATGGTCGGCCCCGACGAGTGGATGCTGGATGTCCTGTTCCGCGCCCAGATGGCGGATCAGCAACCCATCTTCGTGATCGATGATCCGGATGTCATCGGTCTCATCGGCGCCAAGCAGACCAAGAACCGCAACTACTTCAGCTTCGCGGACCTCGCCCCCCACCTCGAGGAGATCCAGAAACAGGCGACCACCGCCCAGCCCATCGCGCCCCAGAAGCGCACCCGGTTCCAGGGCGCCATCATGAACCTGTTCGACCGTGTCTACCTCTACTACAAGCTGCGCAACACCCTGCAGCTGGCGGGGTCGCCAGGTCTCGGCTGGGAATTGCAATCGCTAGGCACACCTGATGCCACCGCGCGCCACCAGGATTTGACGCAGTTCGCCCAATTCCGCCTCCTGCCCCCCACTTCGCCGGCCAATCCGGATGCCTGGCAGAGCGTGGGCCAGGCCCTCAGCACCGCCAATGCCGGTGGCGGGGTGCACCCTGGCCTGGTCCCCCTGGCCAAGCTGAACGCCGCCTACGTGGCCAATGATCCCGCCAGCTTCAACCTCGCCCTGGCGGAGATGGACGGGGTAGTCTCCTCCTTGCGGCCGGGCGCCCTCGCCAAGGCCTCCAACGAGGTCGTCTTCAACCGGGCCCAGCCCTTCTTCGTCGGCCTCTCCATCTACCTGGTGGCCTTCCTGGTGCTCTGCTTCTCCTGGCTCTACAAGCCCGAGTTGCTGCGACCCACCGCCTTCTCGCTGCTGGTGGCCGGCGCCATCGTCCATACCCTGGGCCTGATCACCCGCATCATCCTGATGGGACGCCCTCCGGTCACGAATCTCTATTCCTCAGCCATCTTTGTGGGCTGGGCCGCGGTGATCCTGGGCCTCATCGTCGAGCGGATGTACCGCAAGGGATTTGGCACTGTGGTGGCCGCTGTGGCTGGCTTCACCTCCCTCATCGTGGCCCAGAACCTGGGCGAGTCCGGCGATACCATGGGAATGATGGTCGCCGTACTGGATTCCAACTTCTGGCTGGCCACCCACGTGGTGACCATCACCATCGGCTACTCCGGCACCTTCCTCGCAGGCACACTCGCCATCGCCTATGCGCTGCGGAAGCACATCATCGCCAGGGTTGACCCTGAAACCGACAAGGCCCTGGCGGACATGGCCTACGGCATCATCTGCTTCTCCCTCTTCTTCAGTTTCGTGGGCACCGTGCTGGGCGGCATCTGGGCCGACCAGTCCTGGGGCCGCTTCTGGGGCTGGGATCCCAAGGAGAACGGGGCCCTGCTGATCGTGCTGTGGAACGCCATCATCCTCCACGCGCGCATGGCCGGCTACGTCCGCGAGCGAGGCACCATGGTGATGGCCATCTTCGGCAACATCATCACCGCCGCCTCCTGGTTCGGCGTGAACCTCCTGGGCGTGGGCCTCCACGCCTACGGCTTCACCGACAGCGGCTTCGTCTGGCTGCTGGGCTTCTGGATCACGCAGTTCCTGTTCATGGGGCTGTGTTACGCACCGGCGAGGTTCTGGGTGCCGAAGCCGGGATCCCACGCTTAGAGTCGGGGTCCCACTCCTAGATTCATCATTGCCACAAAAAGGCCCCCAACAAGCAGGGGGCCTTTTTGTGGATAGGAAAAGACTAGATGGGATCACTTCACCATGCGCGTAACGGCCTCGGCCTGTCGTTTTTTCTATCTGCACAACGGGCTCCCGAATGGGAGCCGGTTTTGCAGCAAGGGGGCAGCCTCGGGGTGGAACAGCGCGCATTTACTGCACGAGCCCGAGCCACTTCCAATAGGTGAAGACGACGGCGGTCATGAAGGTCGCGGCCAGCACGCTCATCACGGCGCCGGTCTTCATGAGCTCCTTGGTGGTGACGTGGCCCGTGCCCATGGCCACGGCGTTGGGCATGTTGCTCACGGGCAGCAGGTACTGGTGCTGCATGTTCATGCCCAGGATGAGCGCGAAGCCCAGGGGGTTCGCGCCAATGGTCACGGCGTGGGCGATGATGATGGGCGTCAGGGCCGTGGTCTTGGGGCCGCCCCCGGTGAAGAAGATCTGCAGGCCCGTGATGAACCAGATGAGGATCACCATCTGCACGGCGTGGGGCATGGTCACGATGGGGGAGAGCATGGTTCCCGCCAGCCATTTGGCCGCGCCGGAGGTGGCCAGGGCCGTGCCCATGGAGAGGCCACCGCCGTACAGCACGAAGACGTTCCAGGGCACCTTCGCCTGGGCCTCCTTCCAGCTCATGACCCCGCGGTTGGGCCAGAGCAGCAGGATCACGGAGAACAGGCCGATGATCACCACGTTGATCTTGTGGAAGGAATCCGTGGCCCAGAGCAGCAGCGTGAGCAGGAACACCGCCAGGGTGTAGGCCTCCATGCCGCTGAACTTGCCCAGGGCGGCCAGCTCGCCGCGGATGAAGTCCTGGCCCTTGCCCAGGTCCTTGAACTCGGGCGGCCACAGGAGCTGGATCACGTAGACGGACACGAAGGCCAGGAGGAAGGCCGGCGGCCCGCCCACCTTGAACCACTGGGACCAGGAGATGGTGGTCTTGGTGGCCGTCTGGATGAGGCCCGCGGTGATGGGGTTGCCCACGTGGGCCGTGAGGACGCCGATGCTCATCATGGTGCCGCTCATGGCCACGATGAAGAGCAGCGCCTTGACGATGTTGCTTTCGCCGGGCTTGGTGCCGAAGGCTTGGCCGACGCCGAGGATGATGGGCAGCATCAACAGCGTCCGGGCGGTGATGGACGGCACCAGGAAGCTGAGGATCGCCATGACCAGCGCCACGGCCCAGTAGACCTTGATGGCCGAGCCGCCGGCCGCGTTCACCAGGAAGAGGGCGATGCGCTTGGACAGTCCCGATTTCTCCATGCAGGCCGC
Source organism: Holophagales bacterium (assembly GCA_038324335.1). Lineage (GTDB taxonomy): Bacteria > Acidobacteriota > Holophagae > Holophagales > Holophagaceae > Geothrix. The sequence continues at coordinate 23,040 of JBBQHW010000039.1, read as the reverse complement.
CATGATGAAGCCGATAACGATGAGCCAGAGAGCCGTGTTCGAGTAGCCTGCGAAGGCGCCCGCCAGGTCCGTGGCCTTCAGCGCGGCCAGCAGGAACACGATGACCAGGGCGCTGAGCGCGTCATCCAGGGCCTGGGTGACCCAGACGACGATGGCGAAGACGGCGATGGCCAGGGAGGCCTTGGCGGCCGGTTTCAGGGCCGCCGAAGTCGGCGCGAACCACAGAATCCCCGCCAGCGCGGCGAAGGCCAGCACCAGATAGATCCACTTTTTCCCGTTCATGTTGCGACTCCCTTCAAGCAGCGTTTCGAATCGTTCAGTCCAGGCGCGTGGTCCCCAGCAGGCCCTTGGGATCCAGCCGCAGCCTGAGCGCATGGTTCACGCCCTTCACCGGCTCCGCCGTGTAGGCGTCGTAGAAGCGCTGGTTGTGCGGGCCCACGCCATGTTCGGCGCTGAAGGAGCCAGCGAAGCCACGCACGGCCAGCTCGTAGATCTTCGCCTGCAGTTCCTCGACGATCTCCGCGGTGGGCCGGGGCGATTCCTCCTCCTTCCACACCAGGTTCAGATGGGTCCCGCCATCTCCCCAGTGCCCGAAATCGCAGGCGCGGACGAAGGGATACTCGCTGTCCAGCAGGGCCACGGCGGCGTCCGTGAAGGCGGCCATGCGGCTGCGGGGCACGCTGATGTCGAAGGCCAGCACCTTGCCCTCGTTGCGCAGGCCTTCGCTGATGTGGTGGCGGATGGCCCAGAAGTCCTCGGGCTTGCCCATGAATACTTCAGTGATGCCTTCGCCCGCGTCCCCTTCGAGGAAGGCGCCGAGGCGCTCCTCGAGGAGCTCCGCCAGGTTCAGGGCGGTCGCGGGCAGGGTGGACGACAGCTCCACCAAGGCCGTGTAGGCCGGCGGGGGCGTGGCACCGTAGGGGTTCCGAATGTCCGGGTGGTGGGCGAACACCGGGTTGATGGCGTTGGCGCTGATGACTTCGTAGGCGGTGAACACGTCCGCGAGTTCGCGCTCCAGGGCCTGCAGCAGGGCCAGCACCGCCACACCGGAGCCGCAGCCCACCAGGGCGGTGGCATGCTGTTTCGGCACGGGCACCACCTGCAGCACCGCACCGGTGATCACGCCGTAGACCCCGCTGGTGCCCACGAAGAGCTGCTTGAAGTCCAGGCCGGTGTTGTTCTTGCGCAGGTGGTTCAGGGCATCCACCACAGTGCCGTCCGCCAGCGCCACTTCGATGCCCTGCAGGTTATGGCGCACGTCGCCGTACTTCAGCAGGCGGGTGCCGCCGGTGTTGGTGGCGATCATGCCACCCATGGTGGGGTCCGCGCCAAGGTCGATGGGGAACATGAGGCCGTGGGGCAGCAGCGCCGCATTGAGAGCGCTGAGCAGCACCCCGCCATCCACCACCACGGTGCGGTTCACGGGATCGATGTCCAGGCGCTTGTTCAGCCGCTCCAGACTCAGCACCAGCATCTCGCCGCTGGCATCGGGATTGGAGGCGCCCACCAGGCCCGTGTTGGCGCCCTGCGGCATCACCCGGAGGCCCCGCTCGTGGCAGTAGGCCAGGAGCTTTGCCACCTCAGCGGTGGTGCCGGGGCGGGCCGCCAGCAGGGCCTTGCCCTTCCCGTAGCGCCAGCCGGATTCGTAGCGGACGAGGTCGTCGGCCTCAGTGAGCACCGCATCGGAGCCCAGCAGGGCGCGCAGATCGGCGGCGATACGGGCGGCATCATGCATGGGGGGCCTCCAGCGAATTCGACCAGGCTCCGACCAGAGCCTCAAAGCGCTCGCCCCGCTGCTCGAAATTGTCGAACTGGTCGAAGCTGGCGCAGGCCGGGCTGAGCAGCACCTGGTCGCCGGGCTGGGCTAGCGCGAGGGCCGCGCCCACGGCCTCATCGAAGGCTGGGATGGTCTCGTGGGGCAGGTCGCCCAGATCCCGCTGGAGCTGGGGAATGGCTTCGCCCAGGAAGATGAGGCGCCGCAGCTTGCCCGCCAGGGCCTCGCGCAGGGGTGCGTAGCTGGTGCCCTTGTCGGTGCCGCCCAGCAGCAGCACCAGCGGTCCCGGCAGGGCCTGGATGGCGGTCAGGGTGGCGTCCACGTTGGTGCCCTTGGAATCGTTGTAGGCCTCGATGCCATCCTTGCCGCCGCAGAAGGCGATGCGGTGAGCCAGCCCGGGATAGTTCCGCAGCCCCTTGCGGAGACTGCTGATCGGGGCGCCCGCCTGCCTTGCCAGGAGGCACGCGGCCAGGGCGTTCTCCACGTTGTGGTCGCCGGGGATGCGCAGCTCGGAGCGATTCAGTAGGGCCTCGCCATGGAGGTGCAACAGGCCGGCGGCGTCACACCAGGCCTCGCAGGCCGACCAGCCGAAGCAGGCCACCCGGCCGGCCCCGGGGGCATCCTGCCACCATTCGGGGTGGGCCACTGGCACCACGCGCAGATCATCGCCGGTCTGCCGTTCGAAGATCCGCAGCTTGGTGCGCCGATAAGTCTCCATGGTCCCGTGACGGGCGAGATGGTCCGGCGTGAGGTTCAGGAAGGCGGCCCCCTCGGCATGGAAGGCCTGGACCGACTCCAACTGGTAGCTGCTCAACTCCACGACGAAGACGGAACAGGCCGGCGCGGATTGCACGGCCTCGAGGACGGGAGTGCCCAGGTTGCCACAGGCGAAGGCGGAGAAGCCCGACACCCGCAGCAGGTGCGCGACCAGATCGGTGGTTGTGCTCTTGCCGTTGGTGCCCGTCACGGCCAAGACCTGACTGCCGTCCTTCCGGTCGCGAAGCAGACGGTGAGCCACTTCCACCTCGCCGATGACCGGGATGCCGCGGGCCAGGGCTTCGGCCACGAAGGGCGCGGTGCGGGCAATGCCGGGACTGATGATCAGCTCATCGCACCCGTCCAGCAGGACCAGGGGATGATCGCCCCACACGCCGGGGATGCCGGCCTTGGCCAGCTCGATCTCCATGGCCGGGCCAGGATCTGGGCGGCTGTCCGTCAACACGACGGGGCGTCCCTGCGCCGCCAGGAAGCGGGCCGCCGCCAAGCCCGAACGCCCTGCCCCCATGACCACGCTGCCCATGAAGCCTCCCGCACCAGCGTAGCGGGTACAGCGACTGCTTGGCACGATACACTGGCTGCCTGGTCCTTGAACGAAGTGGAGCGTCCATGCCCCAGGGCTTTCTCAATCGCATGCTGAAGGGCGAGGGCGCCATCGTGCCCCACGTGCAGCCCATGTACCGGCTTGGCGACAACCGGCTGATGGCCAAGGAATACCTCGCGCACCACCTGGATGCGGAGGGCCAACTGCATGCGGTGGGGCCCCTTCTCCAGGATCCCGCCCTGTCCCGGGAAGATCGCCTGGCCCTGGACTTACGCTTCCTGGAAGCCACCTTCCGCACCCTGGCCCAGGAGGGCGACGCCGCCCACCTCCACTTCGTGAACCTGGAGCCCGTGAGCCTTGAAGCTCCAGGGTTCTGGGAGTCCCTGCCCCGCTGGATGATGGCCCTGCCCTTCTCTCCCGAGTGCGTGGTGATGGAGTTCACGGAATCCCAGGGGGTCCACGACCTCAAGTCGCTCCAGGGCTACGCCAATCGGCTGCGGGATCTGGGCCTGCGCGTGGCCGTGGACGATCTCGGCGCAGGGGTCGCCAGCCTCACCCACATGGCGCGGCTGGCCCCGGATTTCATCAAGGCCGACCGCAGCCTCGTGGAGCAGGCCCACCGCCGCCCCTACCAGGCCGCCCTGCTGAACGCGCTGGCGCACTTCGCCAAAGCCATGCGCATCGGCTTCATCGCCGAGGGGATCGAGACCCTGGAGGAGCTGGAGGCCATCATGGACGCGGGTGTGCCCTGGGGTCAGGGCTTCATTTTCGGCCAGCCGTGGCCCACGAAGCCCAGGCCCATCACCGGTGTCATCGAAGCTTCAATGAACTGAGCGCCAGGATGGAGCACACGATGGCCGTGATCCACATGCGGATGACCACTTTCGTCTCCTCCAGGCCGCCCAGCTCCAGGTGATGGTGGAAGGGCGCCATGCGGAAGATGCGCTTGCCCGCCCTCAGCTTGAAGCTCCCCACCTGGAGGATGACGCTCACCGCTTCCGCCACGAAGAGGCCGCCGGCGATCACCAGCAGCAGCTCCTGCTTGATGATGACGGCCACGGTGCCGAGCGCGCCGCCCAGGCCCAATGAGCCGGTATCGCCCATGAACACTTCGGCCGGATGGGCGTTGTACCAGAGGAAGCCCAGGCAGGCGCCAGCCATGGCCCCCATGAACACGGACAGTTCCGCGCCGCCGGGCACGTGGGGCACCACCAGGTAGGCGGCGATCTTCGCGTGGCCCACGATGTAGGCCAGGATCGCGTAGGTCATGGACACGACCAGCGTCCCGCCGATGGCCAGGCCGTCGAGGCCGTCCGTGAGGTTCACGGCATTGCTGGTGCCCACCATCACCAGCCAGATCCAGGGGATCAGGAGCACGCCCACGTCAGGCCGGAACTTCTTAAAGAAGGGCACCGAGAGCTGGCTGGTGGCGTTTCCCCGCAGGCCGAAATGGAGGATGAGCCAGGCCACCAGCACCGAGATGATCGTCAGCAGCGCCATCTTCTGCCAGCTGCTGAGCCCCAGGTTCTGCTTCTTGAGCAGCTTCTGCGCGTCGTCGAAAGCGCCCACCAGGCCGAAGCCCAGGAGCGCCAGCAGGGCCACCCAGATGGCGCCGTTGTGGAGGTCGCACCAGACCAACGTGGACACGGTGATCACGATCAGGACCAGGATGCCGCCCATGGTGGGCGTCCCTGCCTTCTTCTGGTGGTGTTCGGGACCGACGTCGCGGATGTGCTGGCCCATCTTGAGGGCCGTGAGGGTGCGGATGACCCAGGGCCCCAGCAGCAGGCTCAGCACCATGGCCGTGGCCGCCGCCATGGCCGTGCGGAAGGTGACGTAGCGGAAGACCGAGAATCCCGGGACCGTGTCGCGAAAGGGATAGAGAAGCCAGGGCAGCATGTGAATCCGTTCAAGAGCCGAAGGACGGTGGTGCGATGACTGAAGACTGAAGACCGAAGACTGAAGACTGCGTGAGCCAATCGACGACGCGCTCGGCGCGCCAGTACCGGCTGCCCTTCACCAGGATACGGGCTCCGGCTGGAATTGCGGAGAGGCCGGTCGTGGCGTCGCGCAGGGTCTCGAAATTCGGGAAGGCCTGGACCCCCGGCCCGAAGCCCTCGGCGTAGTCCCCGGCGAAGTCGCCGTAGGCCCAGAGGCGCGAGAGTCCCAGTGCCCTCAGGGCCGCGCCAGTCTCCCGGTGGACCCGAGCGGATTCCGGGCCCAATTCCCGCACCGAACCCAGCACCGCCACGGGCTCGCCCCCGGGCAGCTGCAGCAGGGCCTTGGCACAGGCCAGGATGGAATCGGGGCTGGCGTTGTAGGTCTCGTCCAGCAGGCAGCCGCCGCCCGCCAGGGCCTGGAGCCGGCCGCGCCCGGGCTCCGGTATCACGGTGCCGAGCCCTAGGGCCACGCGTTCCGGGTCAAAGCCCAGGTGGATGGCCAGGGCCGCGGCCAGGGCCGCGTTCCGAACCTGGTGCTCGCCGGGCAGCTGGAGCCGGATGGGAAGCAGGCCGCTGGGTGTCCGCAGGCGGAAGGCACTACCGGAGGCCCCGAGCGGCTCGAATGCTTCCCAACAGTACATCTCGCCCTCCCCCACCGGGAGCGCCTCCGCAGCTTGGGCCCAGGGCTGGGCCGCGATCCAGCGGCACCAGGGATCCGCGGCCAGGTAGGCCCACACACCGCCCGGCCTCAGACCTGCCACCAGCTCGCCCTTGGCCTCGGCGATGCCCTGCTGACCCTTTGAAAAATTCTCGATGTGCGCGGTGCCCACGAGGGTGATGAGACCCGCATCGAGCGGTGCCATTTCGGTCAGCAGGCGGATCTCGCCGGTGGTGCTCATGCCCATTTCCAGCACGGCGGCAGCCAGCCCCTCGGGCAGCGTGGCCAAGGCCTCGGGCAGGCCGAGCGTGTTGTTGCGGTTGCCCGGAGTCTTCCAACCGCCCACGGCCGCCGCCAGCAGTTCCTTGGTGCTGGTCTTGCCCACGCTGCCGGTGACGCCGAAGACCGTTTGTGGCCGCACCGCCGCCAGCCGGGCCTGCCCCCATCGCTGGAGGGCCACCAGCGTGTCGGGCACGATCAGTTGTGGACACTCACTGTCAATCGGATTGTCCACTAGCAGGGCCGTGGCCCCCTTCGCCACGGCCTGGGCCGCGAATTCGTGCCCATCCCGTTCGGCTCGCAGCGCCACGAAGCAGGCCCCGGGCTGGAGGGTCCGGGTATCGATCGATAGCGAAGTCGGCACCACCGCGCTGTTGCCCAGCAGTTCGCCACCCACTTTCGCGGCGGCTTGGGAAAGGGACCAGAGGCTCATGGCTCCTCCGATGATGACGCCCGTCCCAGCCGGTCCCGTAGGGCCAGCCAGGCCTCATCCTCCGGGGGGCGTTCCATGACGACGCGCTCGAAACCGGCATCGTCCAGTTCATGCAGCAGCGCGTAGAAGCGGGTGCCCACCACCGCGGCGTCCAGGGGCAGCAGCACGCCGCGCACCCCTTTGGGCAGCGGGGGCAGCGCGCCGAAGGCCACGTAGGCCACCTGGCCGGAGGCCTCGCGGAGTCCAGCGCCGCGCTCGACCAGCTCCAGCCTCGCCCTCGGCGAATAGTGCCGTTCCGCCATGCCCGGTGCCGCCTGGACTTCGCCGGCAGGCACGAAGCCCTCCCAGCGTTCCACGGGACCGAGGATCTCTGCGAGTTCCCCGGCGCCAATGGGACCAGGGCGCAGGATGCGGGGGTGCGTCCCACTTAGATCCAGGATGGTGGATTCGAGGCCGGCGGCGGTGGATCCCCCGTCGAGGATCAAGGCCACGGCTTCGCCCAGGCTGGAGGCCACGTGCTCCGCGCGGGTGGGCGACAGGTGCTGGCTGCGGTTCGCGCTGGGCGCGGCCAGGGGCCGGCCCGCGGCCCGCATGAGGGCCAGGGCGATAGGGTGGTCCGGACAGCGCAGGGCCACGGTGGGACCGCCCGCGCGCACGATGGCGGGCACCGTGGGCGAGGCCGGGAGCACCAGTGTCAGGGGCCCCGGCCAGAAACGCTCCGCGAGGCGCTGGGCCGCTTCCGGCCACTGGGTTACCAGTGCTTTTGCCGCAGCGATGCCCTCCACATGGAGGATCACGGGATTGGTGGCGGGGCGGCCCTTGGCGGCATAGATCCGCGCCACCGCAGCGGGATTCAATCCATCGGCTCCCAGCCCGTAGACCGTCTCCGTGGGAAAGGCCACCAGACCGCCTGCAGCGAGGATCGCCGCCGCCTCGCGGATGGACGAGTCGTTACCTTCTTGAACAGTGAGGATCCGCGTCACTGGGAGCCTCGGATTTGCAGATGGATTCCACCTTCACAAGGGAACTGCCATGAATGACTTGATGCGTCACACCGAAAAGTCTGGCGTTTAAAATCAATTTTTTTTATCGGTGTGCATCTGTGTGCATCGGTGGATAAAAGATCTTTTGAACCACCGATGAACACCGATGAACACCGATAAAAGAATGAAGACATCCGTGGTTCACCATGCCGAGCCCTGAGGGAATTCATCGGTTCCCCCGACTTGCCTGGCCCAGCGCCGCTTCCACGGCGGCGCGGTCGCTGTAGGGGTGTTTCACGCCGTGGATCTCCTGGTAGGGCTCGTGGCCCTTGCCCGCCAGCAGCAACAAGTCGCCGGGACGGCAATCCGCCAGGGCCTGGCGCACGGCTTCCCGCCGGTCGGCGTTGCGATGGTAGCGGGCGCCATCGGCCTTGAGCGACGCGGAGATGCCGGGCGCCGCGTCGTCGAGGATGCGCTCCGGGTCCTCGCTGCGGGGGTTGTCGCTGGTGTGCCAGAGCACGTCCGCGCCCGCCGCAACGGCGGCGGCCATGAGGGGGCGCTTGGTGCGGTCGCGGTCGCCGCCGCACCCGAAGAGCACGTGCAGCCGGCCACTCGCGGGCAGCAGGCGCCGCCCCTCGGTGAGCAGCTTCTCCAGGGCATCGGGCGTGTGCGCGTAATCCACCATGACGCCGAAGGGCTGCCCGCAATCCACGCGTTCCAGCCGACCCGGCGCGCCGGTCACCTGCGGTACGGCAGCCACGAGACGTCCCAGGTCAAAGCCGGCCTCGGCGCCGGCGGCCAGGGCCGCCAGCAGGTTGTAGACGTTGAAGCGGCCCAGCAGGGGGCTCTCCACGGTGAAGTCGCCCTGGCGAGCCTGCAGGCTGAACCGAGTGCCCGTGGGCCCCAGCACGAGTTCCGTCGCGCTGTAATCCGCTGCGTGGTCGATGGCGTAGCTCCAGCAGCGGCCCCCCTCCAGCAGGCGGCGGCCGTAGGGGTCGTCGGCGTTCACCAGCAGCCGGGCGCTCTGTTCCCGCAGGCGGGCCTTGGCCTCGAAGTAGGCCTCCAGGGTGCCGTGGTAGTCCAGGTGGTCCTGGGTGAGGTTCGTGAACACGCCCACCTTGAACAGGGCGCCGTGCACTCGGCTCAGGCAGAGGGCATGGCTGCTCACCTCCACCGCCGAGGCGGCATCGCCCGCTGTGACACTGCGCCGCAGCCAGCGGTAGAAGGTGGGGCTTTCCGGCGTGGTGCGCACCGCCTCCTCTTCCAGGTCGCCGGCAGCGTTCAGGACGGTGCCCACCAGTCCGCAGCCGATGCCCGCGCCCCGCAACAGCTGGCGGATCAGGGTGGTGGTGGTGGTCTTGCCGTTGGTGCCCGTGACGCCGATAAGCGCCAAGTGCTCGTCGGGCGTGCCGTTCAGCCGCCGGGCCATCTCGGCCATGCGCAGGCGCGGATCGGCCAGGAACGCGCAGGCGGCGATGCCCTCGGGCACTGCCACGGGGGCCTCGGAAATCACGGCGCTGGCGCCCTGGCCCAGGGCCTGGGGCACGAAGGCGAGGCCGTCGGCCTGCTCGCCCTTCATGGCCAGGAAGGCCCAGCCGGGCCGCACCTCGCGGCTGTCGCTGGTGAGATCGACCACCTCCACATCCGGGCCGGACTGCCGAACGGCGATCCCATCGATGAGTGCATCCAGCTTCATGGCATCCCCGCCTTGATCTTCACCACCGTGCCGGCCTCCAGGGGCGCCCCGGGCTCCGGGCTCTGGCCCAGCACCCGCGTGGCCCGGTTGCCAGGCGAAGCTTCGACCCGGGGCGTGCCACCCACCAGCACCACGCGGTGGATGGCGGCCTTGACGCTGAGGCCCTGCAGGTCCGGCACCCGGCCGCGTTCCACATGCACCGCGGCCTCGTCGGTTTCGCTCACGGACCAGTCGCGCAGGGACAGGGTCAGGTCCTTCTCCCGGTCGGGATCCGGCGTGGTCTGCCGGAAGCGCATGATGCCGTCGCCGATGTGCTTGAAGAGGGGCGCCGCCACGTCGCCGCCGGTGGTGTCGCCCGCGGGATCATCCAGCATCACGAGTACGCCGTACTGGGGCTTGTCCGCCGGAAAGAAGCCCATGAACGAGGCGTAATGGCGTTTGGCGTCGTACTTGCCATCCGCCCCGATCTTGCGGCTGGTGCCGGTCTTGCCGAAGGCCACGACCCCATTGTCCAGCAACGCGCGCTTGCCCGTGCCCTGGGTGATGACGCCCTTCAGCGTCTCCTTCATGAGGTTGGCGGTTTCTTCGCTCACCACCTGGCCGCGAACGGTGGGTTTGAATTCCTTCAGCAGCAGGCCCTTGTCGTTGTAGATGCGCTGCACGAGGATGGGCTGCATGAGCTTGCCGCCGTTGGCCAGGGCGCAGCCGGCCATGAGGATCTGCAGGGGCGTGGTGTTCAGGCCGTAGCCGTACGAAAAGGTGTACTGGGTGGGCACACTCCAGCGGTCTGGTGCGATCATCCGGCCCTGGCTTTCGCCGGGGAAGTTCAGGCCGGTGGGGTCGCCGAAGCCGAACCTGCGCAGGTACTGGTAGTGGACGGAGGGATCCAGGCGGGTGCCCATCTTGGCGGCGCCGATGTTGGAGCTCTGCCAGAGGACCTCTTCGAAGGTGAGCACCCCATGGGAATGCGTGTCCGTGATGGGGGGCTGCTTGGGGCTGTAGAGCCAGCGCCCTGCCAGGCAGTCGATGCGCTCGCCAAGATGCACCTTGCGCTCTTCCAAGGCGATGGCGGCGGTGAAGATCTTCATGGTGGAACCGGGCTCGTAGACATCCTCCACGGGATGCACTTTGCGGGCGGCCTTCTGCCGCTCCAGTTCGCGCCGCAGTTCCTCCCGCTCGCCGGCCGACAGTTCCGACTCGGCGCGGTTCCGGAATTTCTTCGGGAGGATGTGGTTGGGATCGAAGGTGGGCGTGCCGGCCATGGCCAGGATCTCGCCGGTCTGGGGATCCACCACCACCGCGTAGGCCGTTTTGGGGCGCGAGAGACGCATCCCCTCCTCCAGCACGTCCTCCACGATGTGCTGGATGGAGGCGTCCAGACTGAGCTGCAGGGAGGCCCCGTTCACGGGCATCTGGCTGTAGTTCTCCTGGAGGATGAGCAGCTTGCCATGGGCATCGCGGGGAGCGATCAGTTCACCCTTCAGGCCCGCCAGCTGCTGCTGGTAGGTCTGTTCGATGCCGAGCTGGCCCAGGCCGTCGATGTTGGTGAAGCCGATGATCTGGGCCGCCAGGCTGCCGCGGGGGTAGAAGCGCTGACTCTCCGGCTGGAACTCGATGCCCTCCAGATCCAGCGCGCGGATGGCGCCCACCTTCATGGGCGCCAGGTGGCGTTCCAGGTAGACGAAGGTCTTTTTCCGGAGCAGCTTGTCCAGCACCTGGCCCCTGGTCTGCTCCAGGATCGGGGCCAGCCTGGCGGCGACTTCCGTGGCCGCCTTCCGGTCCGGATTCCCCCATTGGCGCTCGTCCCCCCGGCCTGCCTTGTAGTCGGGGTAGAACACGCGGGGATCGGCGAAGAGGCTTTCCACCTTGATGGAGATGGCCAGGGGTTCGCCCCGGCGGTCCCGAAGTTCGCCGCGGATCGGGGGGATGGGCACCACCACCGTGTGCTGCTGCTCGGCCTTGGCCTGGTACCGCTTGTGCTCCACCCCCTGCAGCCAGAGCAGCCTGAGCAGGATGAGCAGGGCCCACAGGCCCATGCTGCCCATGATCCAGGGCATGCGGCGGCTCAGCAGGTCCTGGGCGCCCTGCCGGCCGAGCAGACGCCGGGGAGTGCGAGGTTCGGTGGCGAAGCGGAGGGACACGGGCAGGCCGGGGCTGGGTGGACGGGGACGACGGGCTGGGAGCGAAACGCTCGTGGAGCCGACAACCTATTAGGCCATGGGCCGTAGGCTGTGGGCTGTGGGAAAGAAGCTGGTTGGTTCCTGTGAGCGACCGCCTCGGACTGGACGGCCCACCTACAGCCCATGGCCTATTGCCTACAGCCGATTAGGCCGCGGGCTGTGGGCTGTGGGAAAGAAGTTGGTCGGTTCCTGTGAGGGGATGCCTCGGACTGAACGAGCCAACCTAACGCCCACCGCCTATAGCCTACAGCCCATCAGAAGATACCGGTCGCAGCCTGGCAATGCGCTGGTCCTCGGGCGTGAAGGCCCTCCGGATGAGAAGGCTCTGCTTGCGGGGTTCCAGCCCGGCCTTCGTGGCGTAGCCCTGGACCTCCTCGTCCCGCTGGTAGCGGCTGCGCTCGAGCATGAGCTTGCGCTGGAGTTCCTCCTCTTTGCGGATGCGCTCCTTGATTTCCCCCATGGCATAGCTCATGCGCGTGCTCTGGATCTTCAGATAGGCCAGAGTGCCCAGGGGCATGGCCAGCACCAGCACCAGCAGCAACATGCGCAGGATGCCTTCGCTTTCCACCATGCGGGTGGGACTGACGGGACTCGAGAGGGTTCCGGCGGTCATGGGGACCTCGTTCAGGGGAGCAGTTCCGCCACGCGCAGGCGGGCGGAACGGGAGGGGGGATTGGCGGCGGCTTCGGCCTCGCTGGGCGCGAAGCCACCGGGATGGATGAGCTTGAGGAGCTTGGGCAGCACGACCGGGGCGGTGCGGCCCGGCCCGTCATAGATGCCCGCGAGGCGGCGCAGGGTCTGCTTGACGATGCGGTCCTCCAGGCTGTGGAAGCTGATGACCGCGAGCCGCCCGCCGGGACGCAGGTGGGAGATGGCGGCTTCCAGGGAGGCGGCCAGACGGTCCAGCTCGCCGTTGACGGCGATGCGGATGGCCTGGAAGGTGCGGGTGGCCGGATCGCTGTGGCCCTTGCGCTTGGCGGGTTCCCGGGGGATCACCCGGTAGACCGCCTGGGCCAGATCGTGAGTGGTCTCGAGCCGGCCTTCCTGGAGGGCCTTGAGGATGGCCCGGGCGATGGGGCGGCTGGCCCTTTCTTCGCCGAACTGGTAGATGGCATCCGCCAGGCTCTCGTCGGTCTGCTCGGCGATCCAGGCGCGGGCCGACAGACCCTGTTCCGGGTCCATCCGCATGTCGAGGGGGCCCGAATCCCGGAAGCTGAAGCCCCGCCCCGGGGTGCGGAGCTGGAGGGTGGACACGCCGAGATCGGCCAGGATGGCGTCGAAGCCCTCCGGGGCCTGCGCGGCTTGCCAGGCGAGGAAGTGGGAGTCGTCCCACAGGTCTTCGTAGGCACCGGCCAGGATGCTCAGGCGGGCGTCACTGCCCAGGCGCTGCGCGGCCAGGGCCCGGGCCTCGGGATCGCGATCCACGCCCAGGTAGCGGGAGTCTGCATCGGCCCGAGCCAGCAGGGCCTCGGCATGGCCGCCCAGCCCCAGCGTGAGGTCGAGGATGCGGGCGGCGGGTGGCAGCACCAGGTTCTCCAGGACTTCCTGGAGGAGTACCGGGACATGCACAGGAATGGGAGCGGGAGCCGTCATCATCAGATCCCCAGGTCCGCGAGCTGCGCCAGATCGTCGGCACCAAGGGGTTCGGCGGCCAGACGGCGCTGGAAGCCGGCCTTGTTCCACAGGGCCAGGTGATCCATCTGCCCCAGCACGGCCACTTCACCCATGAGCTGGGCGGCCTCGCGGAGGATGGGCGGGATGACGAAGCGGCCCTGGGCATCGGGTTCCACTTCGCTGCCGAAGTAGGCGGTAGTCTCCAGGAACTTGCGCTTGGCGGGGCTGGTGGATGGCAGGGCCGCCAGACGGGCCTCGATGGCCTCCCAGACGGGCATGGGGTAGATGCGGGCCGAGCGTCCGTCCAGAGAGGTCAGGTAGTGCCGCAGGACGCCCGTACCCTCACGGAGAGCCTGGGCCCCCTCGCCCTGGGCGAAGGATTCCAGCTCGGCCTTGAAGGAGGAGGGGAGCTTGAGTCGTCCCTTCTCATCCACCGTGGCCGGTGAGTTTCCGCGAAGTCGCAGCACCGGTGTCGCCTTTCAACCAGTTGCCCAGGAGGGAACTTGGAACTGGGTGAGACCACTTTGATCCACTTCAGCCCATTTTTTTCCACTGAGAACCACTTCAAAGTTTAGAAAGACCAGGAATATCAACAAGAGGAAATAAAAACGAAAAGCAATATTTGGATCTTCTTGATCCGTTTTGTTTAAGTATAATTTTTCTAATATTTTACATATAAATTTTAGAATACCTGCTGCGAATGCTCAGCGGATTAATAACGATCCGCGCCCCTGGGCCTCGGGCCTTTCTGCTCGCCGGACGGCTCAGGCGAACCTCGGGAGGTTCTGCACTTGCCGGACAGGCCGGGCAGACCGGTAGCGCCGCCGTCCGGTTCAGGTCCGCCGAAGCATCAGCAGGGTGCGGTCATCCAGGTAGGGGACTCCCTCCGTGAACCGATCCAGCTCACCCAGCAGGGCGGCATCCAGGGCCAGCAGAGGTTCCTGGCGCCGGGCCACTACCAGGGAGGTGAGCGCTTCCAGGCCAAATTCCTCATCCTGGGGATCGGCGGCCTCGGTGATGCCATCGGTGTAGACCACCAGCAGATCCCCGGCCACCAGGTCGATGGTCGCTTCTTCGTAGGGATTGCCCGGCAGCATGGCCAGTGGCAGCCCCTGGGCTTCCAGGTTCCGGACGGTACCGTCGGGCTGGATGAACAGGGCGGGATTGTGGCCCGCGTTGGTGTAGGTGAGAGTACCGGTGCGTGGATCGAGAAGGGCCAGGAAGGCCGTCACGAAGCGCCGTCCGTCCGTGTGGCGCGCCAGCATCTTCGAGAGCTGGAAGGCCAGGTCCGCCGTGGAGATGTCCCGTTCCGTCCAGGCCTCCAGGGTCGCCTGCAGCGAGGCCATCAGCAGGCCTGGGCCCAGTCCCTTGCCGCTCACGTCCGCCAGGCAGAAGAGCCACCGACCATCGCCCCGCGGCCACCAGCCGAAGAGATCGCCCGAGACCTGGCGGCTGGGCAGGTTGTTGCCCTGCACCTCATAGCCTTCGATGTCCGGCGGAAACCCGGGCAGAAGGCCCTGCTGGATGTGGCGGGCGAGGTCCAATTCCTGGTCCACCTTCTTCCGGGCCATGGCCTCTTCGCGCATGCGCGCCTGCTCCAGCTTGGCGGTGGCCAGATGGGCCAGGGTGCTGGCCAGCAGCAGATCCTCCTCGGTGAAGGCAGGTCGCGGCAGCCGGGCATCGAGGTAGAGCAGGCCCTTCACCACGCCCTGATGCTCCAGGGGCGTCACCATCGCCGAGGTGATCCCGCTGCTGACGATGGAGGCGGAGGCCAGGCCCTGGTTGTCATCCAGCGTGTTGAACAGCACCGATTCCTTCCGCTCGAGGGCGGCATTCACCAGGCTCCGGGCCAGCAGGATGGGCTGGTTGCCCTCGGGCCCGCGCGATGCCACGGTGTGGAGTCCCTTCGCATCCTGGATCAGCACGGCGGCGCGCCGGGGCTGCAGGAGCGTCCACAGCCGGTCCAGCAGGTGGGCGAGCAGTTGTTCGGCGGGGCTGTCCTCCAGCAGTTCCAGCGCCAGGCCCTGGATCTCCAGGATCACCTCCCGCAGCCGCAGGGACTCCGGCGCTTCCTTGCGCCCGGAGGCGGAACGGAGGCGGTCCAGGGGCAGCACGATGGAGCCGGCGGAAGAGGATGTGTCCGTGTCCGCCCCGATGCGGACCCGGGGTCCCCGTTCCGGTGGTCCCAGGCGCAGGGGTACCTGTCCCAGCTGGATCTCGTCATCCTCCCGCAGCGGATGGGGCACCGTGATCCGCTCCCCGTTGAGCGTGGTCCCGTTCAGCGAACCCAGGTCCTCCAGGTAGGCGACGCCGCCCTTGATGCTGATGCGGGCGTGTTGGCGGCTCAGACTGGCGTCGGGAATGGCCACGTCGCTCTGGGAGGAGCGACCCAGCGTCCAGGATTGCGCCTCGCCCTCCAGCGGGATGGGCGGCCTGCCGGGGATGTGCAGCACCAGGGTTTTCATGGGGCCTTCGCTTCATTGGGTGATGCAGGGTCGAAGAGGGGCATGAACAGGGAAGGTACACCACCTCGAGCGCGAGCGGGAGACCTATGATAGGGGCCACACTGAGGTATCCATGTTCAGACCCGCATTCTTCGCCCTCGCCCTGCCCTGCCTCCTGGCAGCCCAGACCGACCCTGCGATGATTCATGCGCGGAAGCTGCTGAAAAGCACCATCCTCATCGACGGCCACAACGACCTGCCCTGGGAGATCCGCGAGAATCGACAGGCGCCCCGGGACGTGGAGGCCTACGACCTGCGCGGGAAGGGGCCCAACGAGGTGGACCTGGCCCGCTTGAAGCAGGGCCTCCTGGGCGCGCAGTTCTGGTCCGTCTTCGTGCCCGGAGAAACCAAGGAGGGCTTCGCGAAGGTGCAGCTGGAGCAGCTCGACATCGCCCGCCGCATGATCGCGAAGTATCCCGAGGCCATGGAACTGGCCCTGTCCACGGCGGACATCCGCCGCCTCCGCGCCCAGGGCAAGGTGGCTTCGCTGCTGGGAATGGAGGGCGGCCACGTGCTGGAGAACTCCCTGGGAGCGCTGCGGGCCTACTTCGACCTTGGGGCGCGCTACCTGACCCTCACTCACAACGTCACCCTGGCCTGGGCCGATGCCGCTATGGACAAGCCCAAGCACGGCGGCCTCACGCCCTTCGGCAAGGAAGTGATCCGCGAAATGAACCGCCTCGGCATGCTCGTGGATCTCAGCCACGTGAGTGCCGACGTCATGCGCGACGTGCTCGACACCAGCGCCGCTCCGGTGATCTTCTCCCACAGCAGTGCCCGGGCCCTGGTGGACCACCCCCGCAACGTGCCCGACGCCATCCTGCAGCGCATGGCCGCGAATGGCGGCGTGGTGATGGTGACCTTCGTGCCGCCCTTCGTGAACCCGACGGTCAAGACCTGGGGCGACGGGTTGCAGCAATCCGCCAAGGGCCTGAGCTACGACGACGCCGCCTACAAGCGGCTGGAGGCCGACTACATCAAGGCCCACGGGCCTTCCCCGAAGGCCTTGCTGAAGGACGTGGCGGATCACATCGACCACGTGGCGAAGGTGGCCGGACACGAGCACGTGGGCATCGCCTCGGACTTCTGGGGCGGGGAGACACCCGTTGGGTTGGAGGATGTTTCCAAATACCCCGACCTCTTTGCCGAGCTCATCCGCCGGGGCTGGCAGGACGCCGACCTGCGCAAGCTGGCCGGGGAAAACCTGCTGCGCGCCTTCGCGCGGGCCGAGGCCGTCGCGCAGCGGTTGCAGAAGGAGCGCCCCCCCAGCACCGCCACCATTGAGGCCCTGGACGGCAGGAATTAACCCGGGGCGAGGCAAAGAAATTAATTTGATGTTCTTTCGTAAATCCAGGCCTGGCCTATGATGGATCCAAGTCAAAAAGGAACCATGTCTCTCCTGCCAGGAACCCGTCTAGGTCCCTACGAGATTCTCACACCCCTGGGCGCGGGCGGCATGGGCGAGGTTTGGAAGGCGAAGGACACACGCCTGGACCGCTTCGTGGCTGTGAAGGTGCTGCCCGAACATCTCGCAAAAAGCCCTGATTCCCTCGCCCGCTTCGAACGCGAGGCCAAGGCCGTAGCAGCCCTGAACCATCCGAACATCACGGGCATCTTCGACATCGGAAACTCGGACGGGATTGCTTTCGTGGCGATGGAATTGCTCGAGGGCGAGGCCTTGCGGACTCGCCTAGAGCAGGGCCCGTTGACGCCGCGCAAGGCAACCGAACTGGCGATTCAGATGGCGCAAGGCTTGGCGGCGGCCCACGAGAAGGGCGTGATCCACCGCGACCTCAAGCCCGACAACCTCTGGATCACGAAGGAAGGCCGCTTGAAGATCCTCGACTTCGGCCTGGCCAAGCAGTTGCCGACCATGGGCGTGGGCTCGGATTCCTTCGTCCCCACGGCAGCCATCCAGGCCGGGCACAATACCGAAAAGGGCATGATCCTGGGCACGCTCGGTTACATGTCGCCCGAGCAGGTGCGCGGCGAGGCGGTGGACGCGCGCGCCGACCTCTTCAGCTTCGGCGTCGTGCTCTTCGAGATGCTCACGGGCAAGCGGGCCTTCGCGCGCGACACCGCCAGCGACACCATGGCCGCCATCCTGCGCGACGATCCGCCGGAGTTGGAAGGGACGAGCAAGCCCATTCCGCTGGCCCTGCGCCGCATCATCGACCACTGCCTGGAGAAGGTCCCGGCTCGCCGCTTCCGCGACGCCCATGACGTGGCCTTCGCCCTGGAGAACCTGTCCTCTCCGGAGGGCCCTGCGCCCATCAGCGCGCCCTTTGCGCCGCAGAACCGGCGGACCACTTGGATCTGGGCGGCCCTGGCAGCTCTGGTGATGGCAAGCGCCGCGCTGGGTGGCTGGCTCCTGCGGGCTGGCCTGACCCCCTCGGCCACCACCACCCCCGTGGCCGTCCGCATGCTCACCGCCAGCGGCCACGACGTGTCCCCCGCCGCCAGCCCCGATGGCCGCACCGTGGCCTTCTGCTCGGACCGCGACGGACGCCCGCGCATCTGGTTGAAGCAGCTCAAGGGGGGCGGCGAGGTGGCTCTCACCGCGGGCGACGACAACTTCCCGCGCTTCTCCCCGGATGGCTCCTCTGTGCTCTTCATCCACACCGAGGGCAAGGACAATTCCCTCTATCGCGTGGGCCTGCTGGGCACGGATCCCCGCAAGGTTGCCAGCAACGCCACCTCCGGCGACTGGTCTCCGAAGGGCGACCAGATCGTCTTCATCCGGGACCGCAACGAGGGCGCCGAGGTGCTCTCCTCAGTCATCATCATCGGTGCCACCGGCGGGGCAGAGCGGGTGGTGGCCCAGCTTCGCAACCAGCTGGTGGGGAACCCCCGGTGGAGCCCCGATGGCCGCTTCATCGCCTTCACCAATTCCTCCGTGCAGCAGGGCGGTGGCGTGGGCAAGGCCTATGTCGTGGACGCGACCAGCGGCGCGGTGAAGGTCTTCGACGCGCCCAATCGCCAGGGGGCCATCTCATCCCTGGCCTGGATCTCCCCAGAGGAGTTCCTCTTCTTCCAGTCGGAGAGCGTCACGGGCAACGGCTCCTCGGTGAGCCCCTCCAGGGCCTACCGCCAGGACGCCCAGAGCGGAGCAATCAAGGTCGTCTTCTGGTCGCCCACCTCCGGCCGAGTGGTGGATCTGCTGCCCGATGGCCGTGTGCTCTTCGACGGCATGGCGGGGCGGCAGAACCTCCGTGAGTACGCACTGACCGGCAAGACCGATCCCCGCTGGCTCACCCGGGGCAACATCAACGATCGCCAGCCCATCTATTCCCGGGACGGCGAGTGGGTGGTCTTCTCTTCCAATCGCTCCGGCAGCCTGAACCTCTGGGCCGTCTCCCCACGGACGGGCAACATCCGCAGTCTCACCGACGACGAGAAGCAGGACTGGGATCCCGGCGTGGCCACGGACGGGAAGCACCTCCTATGGAGTTCCAACCGCAGCGGGACCTTCGAGATCTGGATGGCCAACCTGGACGGCACGGAAGCCCACCAGGTCAGCCATGACGGTGACGATGCCGAGAACCCCACGCAGACGGCGGATGGGAACTGGGTCGTCTACATGTCCGGGAACGCCAAGCAGCCGGGCCTCTGGAAGGTCCATCCAGACGGCACCGGTAGCACGCATATCCTGGCCGGCACCAACATCCTGCTGCCGGACGTCTCCCCCGATGGCCAATACGTGGCCTACCTGCACCAGGCCAATGCCCTGGAGGGCACCATCCGCGTGGCCCGGGTGGAGGATGGCTCCCAGGTGCCCTTCGCCATTCCCATCCAGAGCAGCCTGAACGCGGCCGTCACCCAGGGCCGCACCCGCTGGACCCCCGACGGGAAACACCTCGTGTTCACAGCCATGGATGCCAAGGGCCGCTTCGGCGTCGCCATCCAGGACTTCGTGCCCGGCCAGGATACCCGCGCCAGCCGCCGTCCTCTGGCGGGGTTCGACCCCGATTGGATCACCGAATCCCTCGGCCTCTCCCCTGATGGCAAACGACTGGTGCTGTCCGAATCCGAGCGGGTATTCAGCGTGATGGTCGCCGAAGGCACGGGGCTCGTACCCCGGCGGGGGGCGGCGAAATGAACCGGCCTCCCGGCAGCCTTCCTGCGACCTCGCCTGGGTGAAGCCATGGCTGACCCTCGCGACCCTCCCGTGGACCCCCTGCTGTCTCAGGCCGAAACCTTCGCCGGCGATGCCTCGGCCTTTCAGACGACACCTCGCGGTCCGCGGGCGGCCAAGGCTCCCGAGTTCCCGGTGCGGGACTGGGACCGCTATGAGTTCCTGGGCTTCCTGGGCCAGGGCGGCATGGGCATGGTGTTCCGGGCCCGGGACCGGCGCCTGGGCCGTGAAGTGGCCATCAAGTTCGTGCGCCTCGACGAGGACCGGCACGTGGAGCGCTTCATGGTGGAAGCCAGGGCCCAGGCCCGGGTGGACCACGAGCACGTGTGCAAGGTCTTTGAGGTGGGCGAGGTCGAAGGCCGGGTCTTCATCGCCATGCAGCACATCGTCGGTGCCTCCCTGGATGCGGTCCCGGGGCTCAGCCTGGAGCAGAAAGTCATCGTGCTGCGCGACGCGGCCCGGGGCGTCCACGAAGCCCACCGGGTCGGCATCATCCACCGGGATCTCAAGCCCTCGAACATCATGGTGGAGCAGATGGAGGACGGCGCCTGCCGCACCTTCGTCATGGACTTCGGCTTGGCCCGGGAGTGGAACCAGGACGTGACCGAGACCGGCTCGGTGCTGGGCACGCCCGCCTACATGTCGCCGGAGCAGGCCCGGGGCGAGGTGTCCCGCCTGGATCGCCGCACGGATGTCTACAGCCTGGGCGCCACGCTCTACCACCTCACCACGGGCCGCCCTCCTTTCGCCGGTGCCAACCCCCTGGAGATCCTCGCAGCCATCGCCTCGGCCGACGCCCCACCCATGCGCTCCCTGCGCCTGGACATCCCCCGGGATCTCGAAGCCATCACCCTCAAGTGCCTGGAGAAGGAGCGCTCCCGGCGCTACGACTCCGCCAAGGCGCTGGCCGACGACCTGGACCGCTTCCTCGCGGGCGAGCCCGTCCAGGCGCGACCCGCGGGCCTCATCTACCGCATGCACCGTCGCTTCATGCGGCACAAGGCCCTGGCCATCACCGGCACCGTGGCCTTCGTGCTGGTGCTGAGTGCCCTGGGTGCGGTCCTCAAAACCCGGCGCGACGCGAGCCACCGCGAACGCCTGGCCCAGCAGTTCACGGAAGCCATGGCCCGCATCGAGTCCATGGCCCGCTATTCCGCGCTGTCGCCGCTCCACGACATCCGGCCCGATCTGCGGGCCGTGCAGGCCCACATGACCCAGTTGCAGGAGGACATGCGGCAGGCGGGCGCCATCGCCAACGGCCCTGGCCACTACGCGCTGGGCCGCGGCTACCTGACCCTGGATGATGAGGAGAAGGCCCGGGAGCACCTGCAGCTGGCCTGGGATGCCGGCTACCGCGAACCCCGCGTGGCCTATGCGTTGGCGGTGGTCGTCGGCCGGCAGTATCAGGAGAAGCTGCTGGAAGCGGAGCGCATCAGCGACGCCGCCCAGCGCGAGGCCCGCAAGCAGGATCTGGAGGCGACGCTGCGGGCCCAGGCCCTTGGTTTCCTGCGCCAAGCCAAGGGCGCCGACACGCCCTCCCCCGCCTACCTCGAGGCCCTCCTGGCCTTCTACGAGGGCCGCCTGGACGAGGCCCTGGACCGGCTGAAAGCTGTCGGCGGCGACCTGCCCTGGTTCTACGAGGCCCCGCTGCTGCGCGGTTCCCTGCTGCAAGCCCGCGCCTGGAAGCAGTGGAACCAGGGGAAGCGCGAAGCGGCCCAAACCGATTTCGAGGCCGGCCGCGCCGCCCTCGCCGCCGCCGCCGCCAGCGGCCGCAGCGCCCCAGCCGTCTACGCCGCCATGGCGGAGTTGGAATTGAATGCGCTCATTATGGAAAAGTACGGGCAAGGGGATGTGGAATCCGCCTTTGGCCGTGGTATGAAGGCGGCGAAAACGGGTTTGGTGGCCCAATCGGACCATACACCCTCGCTCATCATCAAGTCCGCTCTCCTCGCACACCTGGCGGAATTCAGGATGGAACGTGGGGTGAAAGGTAATGACCTGAGTCAGGAATCTGTGTCGGTGGCCGTACATGCGGTGGAGGCTGGGCCTGCGCGCGCGGACGCCTATATGACACTCGGGAGGGCCTATTACCAATGGGGCAATTCCCGTCTGGATCAGAATCTCGATCCAACAGACCAACTGGCGAGAGGCTTGCAGGCGCTCGAATCCATTTCACCGGAGAAACGCGATTACACGGCGGAGAATCATATCGGCCTTATTCATCAGACTTGGGCGGATTTCGAGGCACAGAAAGGGCTGGATTCTTCCGCCCATCTGAGTGGGGCCATCGCGGCATATGAGCGGGCCACGAGAATGGAACCGCACCTATTGCCCGCCTGGATCAACCTGGGCACCTGCCTCCAGCAACGGGCGGGTCTGCCAAAGACCACGAATCCCCAGGAAGATCTGCAAGCAGCCTTAAAAGTACTGGAACAGGCTCACACACTGAATCCAAAGCACTTCGTCCCCTACTTTGTACAAGGCAAGGTCTACTACGATCTAGCCCTGCTCAAGCGGGATCGTGGGGAAAACCCCGAGCCAGATCTTCTGCGCTCCGTGGAAGCCAACCGACAGGGCATTGCCATCAATCCTGGGGTTCCGCATCTGCACAATGGTGTTGGATTCGCCGAATTGCAGTTGGCTCGCATCGCGTGGGAATCCGGGAAGGACCCAATACACATCCTTACCCTGGCGCAGTCGGCATACGAAAGGGCCATTGCTGTCGCTCCCAAACAAGTACTCGGGTACCTAAACCAGGGTGACCTACTGCTATGGAAGGCTCGCTACGCACGCAATGATGGTGTCGTTCAGACACTTCGAGAGGCAGAAGAAACACTCCGGAAGGCTCTCACGATTTCCCCAAGCAATAAGAGCATATTGGCAAATCTCGGTCGATTAGAAGCAATACGGATCGAATCGATGTTACCGGTCGGCGCAAACCAATCTCAAAGTTCCACTAAGGGCGAGTCATTATTCGCAAGGGCCTTAGCCCTGGATCCACAAGATCAGTACTCGCTCCAGTACCTCGGTGAACTCCGAGCTGCCAACGCAAAATGGAAGGCCTTCCACCAACTCGGTGAACGGAAATTCTTCGATGCTGCCGCAGAGTCGTTCGGCAAGGCTCTGGCAGTAGCCCCAAACGATCCGGAGATCATGTTGGGTTTTGCTCAGACGTGCCGGGACCGCCTAGAGTGGGAACGAGTCACGGCGCAACATTCAGTGACTAACCTCCCCCTGGGGCTCTCATTGCTTGAGCGTATTTTGAAGGCCCGGCCACACTGGGGAGAGGCAATTGCTCTACGAGGAGGCTACAGCCTTGAAGAAGCTGAGCGGCTTTCTGCAATCGCACAGGCATCGAAGGCTCGAGAAGCTATACAACTCTTCCTGATTAGCGGCTTGTCTCCGCCAAAAGCAGAAGGCTTTGAGGGAGAGGTGGGGTTCTGACGGCGGCATGGAGCAGTCGTAGAAGGATGACCTCCAGGTCGAAGCGGCGGTTGAAGCGCCACTGGAACTCGGCGAGGTA
>JBBQHW010000038.1:0-27055 GCA_038324335.1 Holophagales bacterium | reverse complement strand
TAGTGCTGGCGCTTCTTCAGCTCGCTGAGAATGCCGGATTTTTCGCACTTCCGCTTGAAGCGGCGAAGGGCGAACTCGAAGGTTTCGTCTTCTTTGACCTTGACCAAAGGCATGTGGATGCACCTCCTTTCCCGTGGATTGGACCCGAACTGCGAGGCAGGACCGGACCGAACGAGAAGTGTATCCCGGATTTCGAGTTATGGCGAGCCACAAGCCCTCCCGCTACCCTGGATGCTCTCTCGCATGGAGCCTCATGCACCGCCCCCTCCTTCTCGTCGTAGGCGCGGAGTCCCTCCGGACTCCCAGTCTGATGTCCACCCTGGAGGGCGATGGCTGGGCGCTGCGGTGGATCCAGGCTGCGGAGGCGCCGGCCTTTCTGGCCGCTGGGTTGCAGCCGCAACTCCTGCTGCTGGATGCGACCACGCCTGGCGAGGGCGGCTACGTCCTCGCGGCGGAACTGCAGGCGCGCGAGCCTGGACTGCCGGTGCTGGTGCTTTCCGATGGGTCTCATCCAGGTCTGGGAGAACAGGCCGCGAAGGTGGCCATCAAGGCCTTCCTGGATCGGGCCCAACCCAGCGAGTTCCTCGCGGCCACGCTCCGGTCCTTTCAGCCAGAAGGGGTCAAGCTGACCACGGACAATATCTTTGGGGATCTGCTGGAGGACCTGGAACGGCTTCCGCCTCCTCCCCAAGACCCCTTCGCCTTGCACCTCGAGAGCACCTCGCCCGCCAGCCCTGCAACTTTCCAGGCTCTCCAGCCCCGTGAGCCCGGGGCAGCGGAGCCCATCTCCACCCCCGAGCGGAGCGATCTGCCCGTGCCCGCCGTGAAGGTGGCTACGGCCAGGATTCCCGCCAACCAGACCCTGGAACCGACCCGGTCCCAGGTGCCCCTGGCCGCCGACCTGGCCGAGCCCATGGGGCCATCGGATTTCACCTTGAGTGGCATTTCCGGTGTGAAGGACCCCTTCGAGTGGGCAGCGGCTTCGGCGCCACCCGCGGCACCAGCCTCCCCCTGGGCCGAGGTGGAGGCGCCGCGGCCGGTGGCTCCCCAGGCGACGGATGCCGTCGAGGAATACGGGAACTACTTCCTGCTGGAGAAGATCGCCGTGGGCGGCATGGCCGAGCTGTTCAAGGCGCAGCAGCGGGGTGTGCAGGGCTTCCAGAAGATCGTGGCCATCAAGCGCATCCTGCCGCATTTCAGCGACAACGAGGACTTCGTCACGATGTTCATCGACGAGGCCAAGCTGGCGGCCCAACTCACCCATCCGAACATCGTCCAGATCTTCGACCTCGGCAAGGCGGGGAGTTCCTACTACATCGCCATGGAGTACGTGAATGGCCGCGACCTCCGCACCCTGCTCCGGAAGGTGCGGGAATACCGGATGCCCTTTCCCGAACAGGTGGCCGCCTTCGTGGTGATGCGGGTGGCCGCGGCGCTCGACTACGCGCACCGCAAGCGGGGCTTCGACGACAAGGAGCTGAAGCTGGTCCACCGGGACATCAGCCCGCAGAACGTGATCCTCTCCACTGAAGGATCGGTGAAGTTGGTGGACTTCGGCATCGCCAAGGCCGCCAGCAAGGCCAGCCATACGGTGGCCGGGGCGCTGAAGGGCAAGTTGCTCTACATGAGCCCGGAGCAGGCCACGGGTCAGCCGCTGGACAACCGTTCGGACCTGTACTCGCTGGGCCTCGTGCTCTTCGAACTGCTCACGGGCGAGCGGTGCTTCCAGGCGGATTCGGAATTGGGCGTCCTGGAGAAGGTGCGCCTGGGCCGCATTTCCGATTTGGCCAGCCTGAATCCAACCGTGTCGCGGGATATGGCGGCCATCGTGAACAAGGCCCTGCAGAAGGGGGTTGATCACCGCTACCCCTCGGCCCGGTTCATGGAACGGGACCTGCGCGACTACCTGCAACGGCAGGGCAACCCCATCACCGACCACGATGTGGCCGAGTACATGAATACCCTGCTGGGCGGCTCCCGGGACCAACTGGAGGCCCTGGTTACGGCGCGCTTCCCCGTCCCCACCAGCCTCACCAGCGGGGCCAATAGACAGATGGGAGACCTGACCGTCGCCCTGCCGGCCCGCCCGGCGCCGCCACCTCGGGTGGCGTCCACGGAAGAAATGCCAAGCTCGCCTGTGCCGGCAGAGGCCCCTCCCCTGCGGCCCCGCTGGCTGCTGCCGGTGATCCTCACGCTGGCTGTGATCCTCGTCATCATGCTGGCCGTGGCCCACGGGTCCTGAACCGGGATAAACTCGACTTTCCTACACCCTTTTTCCATCCCCCCGGGAGCCCTCCATGGATCTGAGCCAGGACCAGAAAGCCTTCTACGAAACCACTCGGGAGCGTTGCCGCTCCGAGGTGTCGCAGATCAACAACACCATTTCCTCCGAAGTGCAGCGCGTGAAGGATCTGCTCACCAGCCTGAGCAACCGCAAGACCGCCGTCCTGCAGATGTACGGAGCCGCCTGCGAAGTCCTGGGCCAGGAGAACGATCTCGCCGAGGAATCCATCGAGATCGAATTTTAATAGACTATGGGCTGTAGGCCGTGGGCTGTGGGAGTGCGCAGGCCCATCATCCGGCCATGGGCCCATCGCGCCGGTCATTCACTGAGTTAAAGGGTGGGCTGAGCGATGGTTGTTGGGCTTTTCCTACAGCCCATAGCCCACAGCCTATAGCCTACCCATCAGCGGCGCCAAGCACTTCTGGCAGTTGCTCTGGTGCGGCGGATTCTTTTTGCCGCAGTGGCTGCAGATCTGAATTTTGGCCTGTTTCCGGCGCCAGATCCTCAGGTAGAGGAAGCCCAGCAGCACGATCAGCAGGAGGCCCTTCTGCCAGGGCTGGAGGAAGAAACCCGTGGGGCACTCCAGCTTGGGCGGCGCGGGCTGTTCCTGGAGGCTCAGGCGAGGCTGGCTCATGGCTCAAGGGGCTCGTCGGCAACGGGATCCGAAGCGACCACGGGTGTTGGGGGCTCTGTAGACTCTGGCTCCGTGATGAGACCGCCGACCCCGAACAGGCCATCTTCGGGCAAGGGCGGCTCCAGGGCGGCCAGGGCCTCCGCTTCCAGCCGGCCCTCGCCGAAATCGGCGAGATGGGGCAGGTCATGGAGGCTCTTCAGGCCGAAGTGCAGGAGGAAGGCCTGGGTGGTGGCATAGGTCATGGGCCGGCCCACCACGGGCTTGCGGCCCGCGGGCGTGATGAGCTGCCGCTCCAAAAGGCTCTTCACCTGATTGGCGCTGCTGGTGATGCCACGGATGGCATTCAGCTCTGGGATGGTGACGGGCTGGCGGTAGGCCACGATGGCCAGGGCTTCGATCTGTGCGGGCGTGAGCTTGCCGCTGCGGGTGGTGGTTACGAGACGCGCGACCATCTCCCGGTAGACGGGGCTGGTGGCCATGCGCCAGCCGCCGGCCACTTCGAGCAGCCGCAGGCCGGAGGGGCCCGTGAGCCGCTCCTGCAACTTCTCGATGCCCTGCTGCAGGGCGCCGTCCCCCAGGCCCGTCAGTTCCCGCAGCCGGGCCAGATCCAGTACTTCACCGGCCGCCGTGAATAGCGCCTCCAGGGCGCCGGGCAGGTCGCCGCCCTCGTCCCAGAGGGGATCCTCACGGAAGATTTCGAGATCGTTCACCGGTACGCTCCCAGCCTCTGGCCCACGTTCACGTCGCCTGTGGTGCGGGCGGGTATCCAGTCCGCGGCGCGCGGTCCACCCACCAGCAGCACCACGGTGGAGCCGAACTCGAAGGTGCCAAGATCCTCGCCAGCAGCACAGGGCAGGGCAGGCACCGAAAGGCCGCCGTCCTTCGGCAGGGCGCGGCCGTCGAGCCAGCGCCCGTCAATCACCACGCCCCCCACGTGGGTGGCGCCCACCAGCACGGCGGCCACTTCCAGGCCTTCGCAGGCACCGGCACCCAGAGCGGTCCAGGTGGCGCGACGATTGCGCTCATAGAGACGTGGCACGTGGCCCGTGCTGGCGTCGTTCACGGGCCAAAGCTCGCCTTCCACCCGGCTCACCGCGCTCACCCGGCCTTCCAGCGGCACGTGGATGCGGTGATAGTCCTTGGGCGACAGGTAGAGCGTGAGGAAGTGGCCGCCTTCAAAACGCGCTGCCGCCGGATCGTGCTTGAGCAGTTCGGCGATGCGGTAGGGCAGGCCCTTGGCCTGGATGGCGAGGCCGGCCTCGATGCGGCCACTGGCGATGATGCGGCCATCCACGGGACTGTTCAGGAAGCCCGGGGCCGCCGGTGCCTGGGGCCGCAGGCCCGGTTTCAAGCGCCGGGTAAACAGGGCCTGGAGGCTGGGGTACTCCACCAGGGAAAACTCCGCTTCGGCGAGGTTGATGCCGTAGTGTTCAGCGAAGGGCCCGAGCAGGGGCAGGCGCCAGGAACGGGGCAAGGTCCGGGTGGCGACCCAGCCGACAAAGCTCGACCCGACCTTCTTGGGATAGAGGCCGAGGGCCCTCAGCGACAGGGGGCCCGGCGTCCAGAGCAGCACGTAGGCCACCCAGAACAGGGCAAGGACGAGCGCGAGGCGCGCGGGCGGAGGCCAGGACAAATGCATCACCCCAGGATAACCCGCCCCATGGCTCCTCAGAACGCCTAACCAAACCCCACAGAGAGCCTCTGCGTGGGTGCTCCTGGAGCTTAGCGGCCCACCACCAGGAGCGTGAAGCTGTCAGGCAGCATGGCCGGCCGGGGCCTGGGCATTTCCTTGGTCGCCGCCGGGGCCGGGCCAAATTCGGCGGCGGGGAGGTAGATCCGGTGGGTGATGGGATCCAGCGCCATGGTGCGGGCGCCGCGCTTGGTGGGGACTTGTTCGACGACGGCATAGCCGTCCGGCCCCTCCTGCCGCACCACCGTGAGGGTGCCCTCGCCGTTGGAGCTGAAGACGAGGCCGAGTTCGGCGTCATAGGCGGCCGCATCGGCCCCGGCCCCGATGGTGGGCATGGCCACGAGCTTGCCGGTGTTCGCGTCCACCACGGCCATGAGCTTGTTGCCCCCCACGATGAATAGGCGGTGGTGCTGCAGGTCGATGGCCATGCCGGTGGGATCCTCGAGGGGCTTCAGGGACCACTTGTGCTCGATGGTGAGCTTCTGCGCGTCGAGGACGGCCAGCTCGGCGGAATCCTCCAGGTTCACGAACACGTGGCCCTGGTTATCGGTGGCGGCGAATTCCGGCTTGTGGCCGAAGGGAATGGTGCCCACCACCTCGCCCCTGCCGGCATCGATGACCGTGGCGTTCTTGCCCCGCCCGTTGAAGCTGAAGACCCGATTGGTGAAGGCATCGAAGAGGATGGCGTCGGGCCCCTCGCCCGTGGCCTTGACCTGGGCCAGCACCTCCAGGGTCGAGAGCTTGAAGATGGTGATGGTGTTGCCGCGGCCATTGCTCGTGTAGCCGCGGTCGAGGCCGGGCGCCAGGGCCACGCCGTGCACGCCGTCCGTGCCCGGGATCACGCCCACGGACTTGCCTTCCAGGTCCAGCACCAGTACGCGATCGGAGCGGGGCACGTAGAGGCGCTTGGCCGAGGCGTCGAGGGTCACATAATCCCAGCCGCCGGCGCCCCCGATGGGCAGGGTCTTCAAGGTGTGGAAGCCCGCGGCGGGAGGGGTCGCCTGCAGTCCAATGAAGAGCAGGAATGAAAGGAAGCTGCGCATGGGAAAGCTCCTGGATACTGGGGAGCCTACAACGCAAAACGGAAGATGGCCGTGCTAATCTCGGGGCCAGCATCCAGGCAGGACCAAAACCCAAGGAGACGGCATGAAGCGGGGAATCCTCACTTCGGTGGTGGCGTTCGGACTCGCCCTACAGGCACAAACGCCCGTGAAGATCGGCGTCATCAACTGCATCACGGGTACCCAGGCGCCCATCGGCGAATACATGAGCAACGGCTATAAGCTGGCCCTGGAGGATCTCCAGAAAAGGGGAATCAAGGTCGAGCTGGTCATCGAAGACGACACGGGCAAGCCACAGGTGTCCATGTCGGCCATGGAGAAGCTCGCCTCTCGGGACGGGGTGGTGGCCGTGGTGGGGCCCTACAGCTCCGCCTGCGCCAACGCCGTGTCCAAACTGGCGGAGAAGTACAAGCTGCCCTTGCTGGTGCCCGTGGCTTCCAAGGAGGAGATCACCCGCCAGAACCAGCAGTACGTGTTCCGCCTCAGTGCCACCACCGAGGACTATGCCGCCATTCTTATTTCCATGGCCCAGAAGCTGGGCAAACCCAAGACCATGGCCATTCTGAACGAGAACACGGATTTTGGCACTTCCGGCGCGAGGTCCGCCAAGGCCTACGCGGCCCAGGTGGGCATCCAGGTGGTGGCAGAAGAGGCCTATGTCTCGGGTTCGCCCGACTACCGTTCGACCCTGGCCAAGATGAAGGGTCTCAAACCCGACCTCGTCTTCATGGTGTCCTACGTGGCCGATGGCATCCTGCTCATGCGCCAGGCCCGGGAAGTGGGCTTGGCACCCCTGGCCTTCCTCGGTGCCGGGGCCGGCTTCGCATCCTCGGAATTCGCCCGGGAGCAATCGATCTCCAACAACGTCTTCTCCAGCACCCAGTGGACCACCGACGTGAACTGGCCCGGGGCCAAGGATTTCGGCCAGCGCTACAAGGCCAAGTTCCACAAGGAGGAGGTGCCCTACCATGCGGCCAACGCCTACGCCTCCATGATGGTGATGGCCGAAACTGCGGTGAAGGTGGGCGGGGATCGCGAGAAATTGCGGGCCGCCCTGCACGCTGGCAGGTGGAACGGCATCATGGGGACGGTCCAGTTCGCCGACTTCAAGGGCTATACCAACCAGAACAAGCACCAGATGCTGGTGGAGCAGATCCAGAACGGGAAGCATGAAACCGTGTGGCCGCCAGAGTTCGGTACGAAGAAACCGGTCTACCCGTTCGCATGGAAGTAGGCGTCTTCTGATCTGGACCCGCGCCTGTCATCGTTAAGGCCATGCACATCTGGCAACTTCTCACGGTCATGGCCGCGGCCTTCGTCGCCGGGGCGATCAATTCCATCGCGGGCGGGGGCACGCTGGTCTCCTTCCCCGCGCTGCTGGGCATCGGCCTCACGGGCCAGCAGGCCAACGTCACCAGCACGCTGGCCCTGTGGCCCGGTTCCATCGGCGGGTTCTGGGGCCATCGCGAAGACCTGGCGGGCATCCGGGCCTTCGCGCTGCGCCTGATGCCGCCCTCGCTCATCGGCGGCGGCCTGGGCGCCTGGCTCATGCTGGTGACACCGCAAAAGCTCTTCGATCAGCTGGTGCCCTGGCTCATCCTGACGGCCTCCGTGCTACTGGCGGCCAACGATCCCGTCAACCGGCTGCTGAAGAAGATCCACGGCCATGAGCGGACGGCAGGCTGGTGGCTTGCCGCCATCTGCTTCCAGTTCATCGTGGGCGTCTACGGCGGCTTCTTCGGCGCGGGCATCGGCATCCTCATGCTGGCGGCCCTGAGCCTGCTGGGCCTCACGGACATCCACCAGATGAACGGCCTCAAGAACCTGCTGGCCCTCTGCATCAATGGCATCGCCATCTTCGCTTTCATGGCCATGGAATTCCTGCGGCATCCCGGGAACGCGAAGTGGATGCTGATCCTGCCCATGGCCATCGCCGCGGGCCTGGGCGGCCTCTTCGGCTCCCACATGGCCCACCGAGTAGGCCGCACGACCGTTCGCATCGGCGTGGTCAGCATCGGCTTCATCCTGTCGGCCTGGTACTTCTACAAGACCTACGCGGCCTGAAAGCGCTTCCTTCCCGCCCGAAAGGGGTGCCATGACCGAGACTGCGATCACCTTTGACGATGTTCTGCTGATCCCCGCCTACAACCACCACGAATCGCGCCGGGTGGTGGACATCGGCATGACCGACAAGACGGGCAAGCTCACCCTCGGCCTGCCCATCCTGACCTCGAACATGGATACCGTCACCGAAGACGCCATGGCGAACTTCGTGGGCGAGCGTGGCGGCATCGGGGTGCTGCACCGCTTCGTCTCCGTGGAAGAGAACGTGGCCATGTTCAAGCGCTGCCGCGTTCCCGCCTTCGTATCGGTGGGCACCGCCGAGGCCGAGATGGAGCGCATCGAGGCCCTGCGCGATGTCGGCGCCCAGTACTTCTGCGTGGACGTGGCCCATGGCCACGCCAAGTACGTGGGCAAGATGATCAAGCGCATGCGCCAGATGCTGCCCAACGAATGCATCATGGCGGGCAACGTGGCCACCTACGCGGGGGCGGACTACCTGGCCTCGGTCCACGCCGACATCGTGAAGGTGGGCATCGGGCCCGGGAGCGTCTGCACCACCCGCATCAAGACCGGCTTCGGCGTGCCCCAGCTCACGGCCATTCAGGATTGCGCCCGGGCGGACCGCTCCATCGTGGCTGACGGCGGCATCCGCACCCCCGGCGACATCGTGAAGGCCCTGGCCTTCGGCGCGGATTTCGTGATGGTGGGCGGCATGTTCGCCGGCACCCGCCCGACGCCCGGCGCGCCCATCGTGGACCCCGTGACGAGGGCGGCCCACAAGGTCTACCGGGGCATGGCTAGCAAGGAAGTGGCCGACGATCACCTGGGTGGCCTCACCGGCTGGAAGACTGCCGAAGGCGTGGCCACCAAGGTGCCCTATCGGGAGGATGAAGAGGAGATCCTTGCCGACATCGTGGGCGGCCTGCGCTCCGGTCTCACCTATGCGGGCTCGAATACCATCCGCGAGCTCCAGCGCAAGCTGAACTACACGCTGGTGTCCCCCGCGGGCAGGGTCGAGAGCCTGCCGCACAAGCTCCTGGGCTGAATGCGCCTAGATCTTTCGGATCTTTCGGGACTCTGGCTGCGCTAATAGCCTTGAGGGCATACCCCAATCCCTGGAGCCACCATGCGACTGCTTCTTGCATGCTGTTTCGCCCTGGGCCTTGCCGCCGCCCCGCCGCCCGACCCTGCGGAATGTGTGGCCTGCCACGACAACATCAAGCTCGATTCGTTTCGGACCCGGACCCACGGCAAGTTGGGTTGCGTCACCTGCCATACGGCCATTTCGACATTGCCCCATGCCGAGAAACTCCCGCCGCCCCTGTGTGTGCGCTGTCACGACCACGAGGGCCAGGACTATGCCACCAGCGTCCACGGGGTCGCCAGGAAGCAGGGGAAGGAGCACGCCCCCACCTGCACCACCTGTCACGGCCACGCCCACGACGTGGTGCCCAGGAATCATCCAGATTCCAAGGTAGCCCGGAAAAACATGGATGCCACCTGCGGGAAATGCCACGACCAGGCCTTCCTGAAGGCGTTGTCCACCCGCCTGCCCAGGCGAGCTTCGCGGATGGATCTGCAGAGGATGCCCGACAAGAAATAGCCCGAGCTTGCCTCAGATCATCCAGTCAGCCGGGATGTCCTGCTTGAACTCCTGGGGCTGCCGGTTGCGGTACTGCAACTCGGGATTCTTCACGGTGACTCGGGTCTCCGACGGCACGGACTGGGTGACGAACACGTTGCTGCTGACCACCGCGTCCTTGCCGATGACGGTCTCGCCCCCCAGGATCGAGGCGCCGGAATAGACCGTCACGCCATCCTCCAGCGTGGGATGGCGCTTCACCCCCTTGAGCGACTGGCCGCCCCGGGTGGAGAGCGCCCCCAGGGTCACGCCCTGGTAGAGCTTCGCATAGCGCCCGATGGTGGTGGTCTCGCCAATCACCACGCCCGTGCCGTGGTCGATGAAGAAGAATTCCCCGATGGTGGCGCCCGGGTGGATGTCGATGCCCGTGAGGGCATGGGCGTATTCGCTCATGATCCTGGGGATCAAGGGCACCTTGAGCAGGAACAGTTCGTGGGCGATGCGGTGGGCCGTGATGGCGAAGATCCCAGGGTAGGAGAAGATCACCTCATCGGTGTCGCCCGCGGCCGGATCGCCCTCGAAGGCGGCCTGCACGTCCGTAGCCAGAGTGGCCCGCAGCCGGGGGATGGTGGCCAGGAAGGCCTGGACGATGGCTTCCGCCGCCCCATCGAAATCGCAACGAGGGTTTCCGTGGCGGGTGGACTGGTGCCGGATGACGTTGCAGACCTGCTCGAAAAGCAGCCCCCGGATCTCCCCCAGCAGTTCGCCCACGTAGTACTCCAGGGTCTCGCTGGTCAGGTTCTGCTTGCCGAAATAGCCCGGGAAGAGCAGCTCCCGGAGCTTCTTCACCAGGTCGATCACCACATCCCGGCTGGGCAGGGAGCCCGCATCAATGTGGCGCGTAAGGGGCTCGGCCAGGTCGCTGGCCACGATTGAAGCCACCAACTCCGTGAACCCACCCTCTTTCCGCGAGGGGCCTGGCGCTGGCTGGGACGCTGGCTGGGACATGGGTGACTCCGGAAAAGCCGGTGGGAGCTGGCTCGGTGATCCTAAGGATGCCTCAGTCGGAGGTCAGATGCGGCCCCCGAAGTCCCTGTCGCCTGGCGTACAAGGCGGCGAGGCCCGAGATATTTGGGGATGGAGGGAGGGTATTACCAACGGTTCAGGGGTCCAGCCCGGGCGAAGCGGCTTTTGCGGGCCCCCCCTGGCGGAGGTCGGACAGGGGTTGGCCACACGCCGAAAAACCTCCGAGAAGCCCGCTGGGACTTCATCTCCGGCGCGGCGGCGGGTGGGTGGACCCAGACCCAGGCGGCCTTGGCCCTGGGGCTGAGTTCCCCCCAGGCCGCGGGAATCCTGGGCTTCCGGAGAGTGGGCCAAAAAAAATTACCTGAAATCTAATTCTTGAATTGTTCCCGAATTGGGGCAATATCCAAGCGGCACGGCGCTCGCGCCAGACAGCACCCCAACCAGCGCCCTTTGGCGCTTCATTCAAAGGAGGCCTCACTTGGCCGAAAATCTTTCCAAGGCTGAAATCGTCGACGTGGTCGCCAAGGCCGCCGACATCACCAAGGTTGCCGCTGGCACCGCCCTCAACACCGTCCTCGCGACCATCGCCGCTCACGTTGGCAAGGGTGGCAAGGTCACGCTCGTGGGCTTCGGCACCTTCAGTCAGAAGAGCCGCAAGGCTCGCACGGGCCGCAACCCCCAGACGGGCGCGCCCATCAAGATCGCCGCTTCGAAGTCACTGAGCTTCAAGGCTTCGAAGGCCGCCAAGGGTGCCAAGGCCAAGGCTGCGAAGCCCGCCGCCAAGGCCGCGAAGAAGAAGTAGGTTGCACCGTTTCAGAAAAGAAGGGGCCCTCGGCCCCTTCTTTTTTTTGCTCCCAAGGGCTCGTGCTGCCGGTTAAACCTTTTCCGGCCGGGGCCGATCCATACTGGTACTCATCAATGAAAGCTGGGCCACCTTCCGGGAGAACCCGTGCAGTCCCACAGCAAACTCCGGTCGCAATGGCACGTCCTCCTGATCCTGCTCCCCCTGGTGGCGACGGGGACCATGGTCAGTGCGCAGAGCCTCAATCCGGCCACCTTCTTCCAGCTGGCCCAGCAGTCCCGCACGGCCTTCACGGTGCAGGGGGATGGCGCTCGCGCCATTGGCACCGGCGGCGCCTTCATCGCCATTGCGGATGATGCCACCGCCGTCTCCTACAATCCGGCCGGGCTCGCCCAGTTGCTGAAGGGGGAAGGCTCGCTCGTGCTGCAGGGAATCGTCCGGGACCAGGTCTTCACCGGCGCCACGGGTGTGGGGGGCGCTACGCCCACTTCCTTCGAGGACACCCGGAACTCGGACAAGCATGCCCGACCCACCTTCGCCTCCCTCGCGATCCCCTGGAAGCGCGAAGGGCTCAACACCGTCGTCCTCCTGTCCTACCAGCGGGTCTTCGATTTCGCCTTCGACAGCGCCCTGAACTACCTGGCCACCACGTCCGGGGGCTCTACCACCCAGGCCATTTCCCAGACCGTCCACCAGACCGGCGGCATCGATCTCTACTCCGTGGGGCTGGGTCTGGAGATCTCCCCGAGGCTCCTGCTGGGGGCCTCCGTGAATTCCTGGCAGGGGCACTGGAGTTTCTCCTCCCTTTCCAAACGCCAGACCTCCGGCCTGAGCGAAGCCTTCGATTCGAACCTCACCCAGGACAGCGCCTTCCGGGGCTTCAACTTCAACCTGGGCCTCATCTGGCGCTCGGACTGGGTGAACCTGGGCGCGGTCTACCGCTCCCCCTTCACGGCAACCTACACCTTCGTCGACCGCTACGATGCCGTGTCCACCACCACGGGCCTGCCCACCAGCCAGAACTCGCCGTCCACCGCCATCGACGTCAAGTGGCCCTCGACGCTGGGCTGGGGCGTGGGGCTGCACCTCCATCCGCGGCTGCAGTACACCGCCGACTGGAGCCAGACCCACTGGTCCGAGGCCAGGTACTCGGGCTCCAGCCAGACCTACGACGGAGCCAACTGGTTCGACTTCCTGAAGGCCTCCAACACGAAGGACGTGCGGGATTTCCACACGGGCGTGGAATGGATCGCCTGGCAGGGGGAGCGGGTGATTCTGCCCCTGCGGGCCGGCTACTTCAGGGAGCCCCAGCCCATCGTGGATGCCACCACCCTGGAGCAGCGGGTCCTCAAGGGCTGGACGCTGGGCCTCGGCTTCAAGATCAAGGACCTGGTGCTCGACCTGGCGTACAAGAATGCCAAGGACCATCGCCGAGCCTCCCGGTACAACACGGACACGCCCATCGGCGGAGTCGCCTCCATCGCCGTGGGCAATGAGACGCTGGAGGAGAAAAGGTACTACCTGTCCCTGATCTATCAGTTCAACACCGAGAAAATCCACCGGGCCCTCTCGTGGATTTTCATCGGCGGTTGAACCCATGCTTCTTCTGAGAGCCATCGCGGCATCCCTGGTCAGCCTGCCCCTCGCGGCCCAGACCTGGCCGACCTTCTTCTCGGCCTACGAGGATGGGCTGGCCGCGCAGGGACGCGGCGAACAGGCCCTGGCCGCCCGGGCCTTCACCCGGGCCATCGCCCTCCATCCCCAGCCGGGGAAGGGCGTCCGGACCTACGGCCTCAACTTCCTGCCTGCCTATCACCCATACCTCCGCCTCGCTGAAGCCCAGCTCGCCCTGGGCGATCTCGAAGCTGCGGAGGCCGCGCTGAAACAATCCAGCGCCCTGGGCGGGGAACCTCCGTCAGAAAGGGAGGCGCTCAGCACCAGGCTCCGAGCCCTGCGGGAGGCGCGGACCAAGGCCGCCCCGGCGAGCCAGGAACGGCCTCCCGTGGAGAGGACCGCAGACAAGAGCCCCTCGCTATCGGCGGCCCCGCCCCTGGCCGGGCCCGGTCCGATTCCTGGGACCACTTCACCTCCGTCTGCTGCCTCGGGCCTGCCAGCAGTGACAGGAGCGCCGGATGTGAAGCCCTCGCGGCCCATCCATCAGGTGCAACCTGCTCCGACGCATGCCCCCGTCCAACCGACCCCAGAATTTACCCCAGTGCCGATCGGAGCCGGGGAAACGGGGAAGATCCCGCAGGCCACCACCGTGGGGCCACCGCCGATTGCAGCCTCACCGGCCAGATCCTGGACGCCCTGGGCCTGGCTGGCGGGGGGCGGCCTGGCCTTGGCCTTCGGGGGGGCCATCCTGTTCCGACGGCGCAGGAGACCTGGTGACCCCTCGGCGACCTTGTATCTCGAACACACGGGGTCCAGCCCATCCGCCCCGTTCCCCATAGGCCCGCCCACGCAGGCTGGGCATACTGGCGACCCCAACCTGACCCGCGCCTTCGGCCCCTTTGTGCCCATCAAGGTGCTCGGCCAGGGCGGCTGTGCCACGGCCTACTTCGGTCAGCATCGGGACACGGGCGCCGAAGTCGCCATCAAGGTGCCCCACCGCCACCTGCTTCAGGATGGGGAGTTCAAGGCCAGATTCCATCGCGAGGCCTCCCTGGGTTCCCTGCTGCACCATCCGCGCATCGTGCCCATTCTCGACCCGGGTCCGCTGGACGGTGACCCCTGGCTGGCGATGCCCTTCATCCACGGCATGACCCTGGATCTGTACCTGGCGCAGAAGGGCCAGCTCGAGATTCCCGAGGCCATCCGCATCGCCTGCGACATCAATGACGCCATCAGCTTCGCGCACAGCAAGGGCGTCGTGCATCGGGATCTCAAGCCAGGCAACGTCATGATGACCACGGACGGGGCCATCGTCATGGACTTCGGCATCGCGCGGGTGCTCGACGTCGCCATGACCGTGTCCACCATGTTCATCGGCACGCCCCAGTACAGCGCCCCCGAATGCGTCCTCACGACGCGCGTGGGCCCTCCCGCCGACCGCTACGCCCTGGGGATCATGCTGTTCGAATTCCTGGCGGGCAAACCCCCCTTCACGGGCGAATCCCCCTTCCAGATCCTGGAGGCCCAGCGCTCCGCGCCGCTGCCGGACCTGGCCTTGGCGTGTCCGCTGGTGCCACCCCGGCTGCACCGTTTGATCCAGCGCCTCTGCGCCAAGTCACCCGAGGAAAGGCCCGAGGACGGCGAGACCCGAATCATCCTCGAGGAGCTGAAGAAGGAACATCCCTAAAGGCGAGCCGGCCTCACCCCATGGACGCCACGGCCCGCTGCAGCTCTTCCGGCGAGAATGAGGTATAGCCGAACCGGGTGGCGGCCCGTTCCTGCCCCTGGAGGTCGTAGTGCTTGCCGGTGCGCAGTTTCAACCCCCGGCTCTGGCAGCCCTTTACCCAAGAAGAGAAGGTGCCGGGATCGGCCAGGGGTCCGATCCCGCGCAACCACATGGCCATGGCCCCGGGTTCGAAGGAGAGCCGGCCCGCGAAGGCATGCTGCAGGGCGTCCTCGAGGGCCTCGCGGCGCTCGGCGACGGCCTTGCGGACCCGGTGGAGTTGGCGTTCGATTTCGCCCTCCAGGAGCAGTTCCGAAAGCGCCCACTCCTGGATGGGATCGCCCTGCCAGTCCAGGTGGCGGCGCGCCCGCGCCAGGAGGTTGGAGAGCGCCTCGGGGGCGACCAGGTACGAGGCCCGCAGCCCGGGCGCCATGATTCGCGAGAGGTTGCCCACGTAGATCACCTGGCCCGGGGCATCTACGACGAGGGGTCGCGCGGGCCGTCCTGCAGGAAGGTAGTCGTATTCCGAATCCAGTTCGAGGATGGGGAACCGGTGCTGGCGTGACAGCTCCAGGAACTGGGCCCGCCGTGC
Organism: Holophagales bacterium; assembly: GCA_038324335.1. Lineage (GTDB taxonomy): Bacteria > Acidobacteriota > Holophagae > Holophagales > Holophagaceae > Geothrix. The sequence goes on along the minus strand of JBBQHW010000038.1, from coordinate 11,983 downwards.
CTCCGACAGGCACGCGCCGGTGGGATAGTGGCACTGCGGTGTCAGCACCAGGAGCTTCACGGGGGGCCGGCCTGGCTGGAGGCAGTCCAGCAGGGCCTCGGGCTGAGCCCCCTGCTGGTCGACGGGCAGGGGCCGAAGCTCCGCTTGCGCGCTCTGCCGAAGGGTTTCCCACACGGCGGGGTTGCCGGGGTTCTCGACCAGCACCACCCCCCCCTCGGCGCCGAGAAAGGCCTGGGCCACCACGTTCACGGCCATGACCGAGCTGCTGAGGATCAGCAACTGTTCGGATGCCACCGCCATGGCCCGCTGAACCTGCAGGTGCGCACAGAGGGCCTCCCGCAGGCGGCGATGCCCCTTGAGATCGGAGGTGCCCAGCAGCTCGGGACCCTTGAGCTTGAGCGCCCGCTGGTAGGCCCGGCCCAGGGCCTGGGCGGGGGCCAGGCGGGAGTCGGCGGTACCCTCGGTCAGGTCCATCACGACGTTCGCCATGCTGCTCATGGGGCTGAGATGGGAAGGCAGTTCAAAGCCGAGGCCGCCGCTGCCCGACCCCTCGGTGGGTTTCGACTTGGGCGTTTCCGGCAGGGGATCGGCGATGAAGAAGCCGCTGCGTTCCCGGGACTCGATCCAGCCCTGGGCCTGCAGCTCCCGCAGGGCCGCCAGGATGGTGTTGACCGTCACGCCCAGCCGTTCCGCCAGATCCCGGATGCCGGGCAGGGCCACCCCCGGCAGGATCCGCTTCTCCCGGATGGCAGCCAGCACCGCCTCGGCCACCTGGAGGTACAAGGGGCCCTTATGGCCGGCGGTTAGACTCAGGTGAAGCTGGTTGGCTCGCATGCGTCAGTCTGTACTCCCAGGAATCATTTCAACTGTACCTCCGCAACCATGCTGGACTGGCCGAAATTACAGCAACGGCCTCTTGCCGAACGATTGGAGAACCCCAATGCGAACTGAACTGAAAAATCGACTCCTGCTGGGCGCGGCCGGCCTCAGCCTGCTGGCCCTGTCCCTGGCCTGCAGCGGCAGTTCCAGCAGCGGCACCAACACCCAGCCGCCCGCGTCGGGCACGGTGGCCATGAGCCTCAGCGATGCCTCCAGCGAGGATTGGGCCCAGATCGGGGTCAAGGTCCTGGGCATCACGCTCACCCCCCAGGGGGGCGGCACGCCCGTGACCGTCTACACGGCCCCCACGCCAGCTCCGATGCTCAACCTGGTCCACCTGGACCAGCTCAGCGAGCTCCTGGGCAACCTGCAGGTGCCCGCGGGCACCTACACGGCTGCGACCCTCACCATCGCCGCCAACCCCGGCGACATCACCCTCGTCTCCTCTTCCGACCCCTCCCCCGGCTTCGACCTCGCCCCCGGCACTCCGGTGGATCCCGCCAACATCCAGATCAAGAACGCCAGCGGCAGCGCCGGCAACCTGGCGACAACGGTCGCTGTGAACCTGGTCACTCCCCTTGTGGTGACCTCTGGCCAGGTGGCCAGCCTGGACGTGGAAATCGACCTGGCCCACCCCGCCTTGATCGTGGAGCACACGCCCGCCAGCGGCCCCGCCATCTGGGCCGTGAACTTCAACGGGCCCGTGCGGCACCGTCCCAATTTCGAACTGGCCGGCACCATCCTGCGCCACGCCTATGGTTCCGTGACCAGCGTGGCGACGGACAACCTCTCCTTCACCATGGTCAAGCAGCATGAGGTCTATCCGATTCCTGCCACCGGCCCGGCGCCCATGGCGGGCCTGCAGACGCTCGCCATCCAGGCCGACGCGACCAACGGCACCCTCTTCTACGACGAGGATGCCCACACGAGCTCGGTGGTCCGCAGCTTCTCCACCGCCAGCCTCTCGGGCAAGTTCGTGCGCGTGGCCGCCCGCTACCAGGTCAACGGCACCCTCACGGCCGTGCGGGTCTGGGCCAGCAGCACCTGGGCCCCCATCTGGCTGAGCCCTGAAGGCCACGTGAACCGCGTCAACCAGCTCACCAACCGCATCTTTGTCGACAACGAGAACGGCGCCTCCGTCCCTATCACGGTCGACGCCAACACCAAGTTCTTCTTCCGGACCCCGGGCAACGCCCAGGCGGATGCCACGCCCATCGGCACGGGCACGGCCTTCCTCTCCAACATCGTGCGGGGCTTCAAGGTCCACATCGGCGTGGTGGACCCCCTGGCCAGCCCCCTGGTCGCCAGGACCGTGGACATCGAGATCGCCAAGTACGACGGCATCATCTCCGGCGCCACCGCCTCCCAGTTCACCTACACCCGGGCCTTCACGACGGCCCTCACGAACTACGCGGTGACGCTGCCCTACTGCTCCGCCACCACCAAGAACGGCAAGGATGCCCTCGGCAACCAGATCCTGGGCTTCAAGTGGTGGAACTTCACCTTCCCGACCCTGGCCGACACCGGTGCCACCGCCATCCCCGACTTCGTCAATGCGGTGGGCGGTGCGGCCAGCTTCGGCCCGGGCGCGAGCGGTGCCGTGAAGGCCTGGGGCACCAGCTACGTCACCTGGGGCGATCCCGCGGCTCCCGCGGGCTGGAGCGCCAAGTGGTCCGTGCTGGAACCCACCATCCTGCCCCGGGGCACCGTGGCCTCTCCCTGGGTTGCCACTGCGAACGGCGGCAGCTTCGGCTTATCCATCCCCGTCAAGGGCCCCAATGCCGTGCCGGTCACCCTCAGCACCGTTCCGGGCTCCGCCACGCTGGTCTATGACGTCGCCGTGGGCCCCACCGCCGCCAGCATCATCACCATCACCCCCGTGGACATCACCACCGCCGCCGGCAAGGCCAACCTGGCAACCTACGTGGCCACTGGAACCCCGGTGAAGGTCTATGGCATTCCACAGGCCGACGGTTCGATCAAGGGTTATGCCCTGACCTACTTCCACTAGACCGCTGATTAATAGAGAGAGCGACCGCGTCAAAGCGGTCGTTCTCTTCTTGCATGGGTAGCGGGATCCGGTGTTCCCCCCGTAGCCCATTAGCCCAGGAGGGGCTTGGGATTCCAGCGGACCAGGCCGTCAATCTGAGGTCGTCCCCACCCGGCTGCCCGGAGCCGTGCTCAGCGGGCCTTCACGGGGCAGGTGCTCCAGCCGAACAGCGTGTAGAGCGGGCAGGTGCCCAGCAGCCCGGTGGCCAGCGGAACGAGACCCAGGTAGCCCCAGGGGGTTTTCGGGCCCACGAAGGCCAGGGCCAGGACGCCCAGGCCAAGGAGCACGCGCAGCACGCGTTCCACGGGATGTTCATTGGTCGGCAACAGGTTTGCCATGGGGGCTCCAGGGTGAGGACGGCGATGGCCGTTAAGTGAAGGGGAAGTTGATCGGGTGGTCGGGCGAGGAAGCTTCAGGATCGGGGGCTGAAACTGTCCGGCATCTGGACGGCCACCACCTCGCCCCGGGCGGTGATCTGGCCGCGGGCTGACAGGGTGGCTTCGATGACGACGCGCCGGCCCTTGATCTCCTTCACCCGGCCGCGGATTTCCAACTCGGCGTCCAGCGGCGTGGGAGCGAGGTAGTCCACGTGCAGGGAGGCGGTGACGAAGCGGTAGGCCGGGAGGCTGTCCATGGGGCGGCCCTCCTGCCGGTACATGGCCGCCGCGGCGGTGCCCGTGCCGTGGCAGTCGATTAGGGAGGCGACTAGGCCACCGTAGACGTAGCCGGGAATGGCCGTGTGCTCGGGGCGGGGCCGGAACCGCGTGACCGATTCCTCCCCCTCCCAGCGGGTCTTGATCTGCAGGCCGCGCTCGTTGAGGCTCCCGCAGCCGTAGCAGTGGGAGACATTTTCGGGGTAGTAGTCCTGGAAAGCTGGGTCGGTCATGTTGCCTCACTTTGCTGGACGGCCTCGCCGGCACGGGAACTGCGCGGTGGCCTTGCCTCAGGACATGGCGAGGGTAGCGGCCTTTGGCCGGGACCGGCAACTCCGGCCAGGGGCTGTACGCCCTGAGCCGCTCGCACGGCGAGACAGCGTTCGACGCCCAGATCCTGATGGCGTTTCATGTCCACCAGGCTGACCCCGCGGAGCTGGTTCAGGAGCTCGGCTCGGGTCTTCTTCCAGTAGGCATGGAGCACGCAGGGCGTCTCCTCCGTGCAGCCCAGCAAGCCGAGGAGGCAGCCCGAGCGCCAGGCCGTCCCATCCATGGCGGCCGACACCTGCTCCAGCGTGATCGCCTGCCCGGGCCGTGCCAGCAGGATGCCACCGTGGTGGCCCCGCCGGCCGTCCACCAGGCCATGGCGCCCCAGGCGGTGGACGATCTTGCTCAAGTAGGCCTTCGAAATGCCGGTGCATTCGGCCACGGTCTCCACCAGGATCCGCTGCCCGCCGGGCTCGTCCAGGCACCGGAGCAGGCGGAGGGCATGACCGACGGTGACGGGCAAAGGCAGCATGATCAACCTCGTAGGGTTGATACTATCAAACAACTATATTCCTGGTTAATTATTATTGACTTAATCGATGGTGAACTCCCCCGTATCGATGATCGTGAGCTCCGCGTTCAGGAATCTGGCGTTGTACCCCCGCTCCTTCAGGAGGTGATAGGCGAGTTCGGCCCGGATGCCGGTGGAGCAGTGGGCAATCACCACCAGGCTCTTGTCCTTGGGCAGCTCCGCCAGGCGTGAGGTCAGCAGGGGCTCCGGGATCGTCAAGGCACCTGGGATGATGCCCTGACTGGTTTCATCGGGATTGCGAACGTCGAGAATGACGACACCGTTGCGTTGTCCGGGGACCAGGCTGGCCAATCTCGTGAATTCCTCGCTGGAGATGGCACCAGGACGCGGCTTGGAGACATAGGCCACCTTCGTGGCGAGGCGGCCCTGGGTCACGGGCAGGCCCGCCGCCAGCCACGCCTTGAACCCACCTTCCAGGACGTTCACCCCGGCGTAGCCGGCCTTCACGATGTCCTGGGCGGTGGTGCGAGCGGCGTGGCCCCCGTCCTGGTCCAGTACCAGGATGGGGGGCTTGAGCTTGGTCGGGGGCAGGAGTTTCACCCACTCAACCGTGGTCCCGGGAGCCACTGCCACGGCACCCTTGAGCGAGCCCTGCTCGGCATCGCCGCGGAGGTCCAGAACGATGGCCGGAATGTCCTTGTCCAGTAGGGCTTCCTTGAAGGACTTGGGGGCAATCACACCGAAATTCCTTGAGTACCAGCCGGGCATGCCATCGACGAATACCTTGGCGTTGGTGTAGCCGAGCTTCTTGGCCTTGGCGAGAGCGCCGGGGCTCATGTTGCAGGTCTTGCCGCTGCAATAGAAGATAACCAGCGCCTGCTTGTCGGTGGGCAACTTGTCGACCAGCTTGTCGAAGGCGGGGAAGGGCATGTTCACGGCGGTGGGGATGTTGCCCTCCTGGAAGCGAGGGGCGGGGCGGGAATCGAAGAGAAAGTAGCGTCCCTTCTCGGGCCCCATGGCCACCAGTTTCTGGACCTGGTCCAGGCTCACCGCTTCATGGGCAGCCATCTTGACGGCCTTCTTCACCGCCAGCAGGTTGGCCGTCTTCACACCGTCCTTCTCGGTGTACTCGACCCGGACTTCATGGCCCTTCTTGATGTTCTTCAGAGTGTCTTCGAGGGAGGCCCCCTGTTCCTCGGCGATGACCTTCAGGCTGGCCTTGTCGTAGCGGAGCACTTCTGTGTTCTCATCGAGCTTCAACTGGAAGGAGGCGTTCTTCAGGGCGAGGTTGTCGAAAGTGCCCCGCAACTGCCCCGCGGGGGTGGTGTGGCAGGTGAGGCAGATCTTGGCCGAGACGGGGCGGAGCGGGGCGGCATCGCCGGCCAGCACCTGCCCGGCGAAGGCTGCCAGGCAGAGCGCGTGGAACAATAGGGTGGGCTTCATGACGACCTCGGATGGAGGGTTGAGGGGGACAGGAATTGGGAGATTGGGAGGAAGGCGGTGCCTAGCTTTCTTCGAGCGGCTGGTCGTCAGGAAGGTCTTCCCAGCCCACGACCATGGCCTTGAGGTTCGCCGTGGGCGTCTCGCCGGTGGTGGTCAGGTACACGTGGCCGATGAAGAAGGCCACGAGGCCGAAAGCCCCGAGGACGTGCAGGATGGCGATGACCCACAGGGACGAGGGCGACCAGCCCAGGTGGTTCAGGTTCGGGTAGAAGAAGTACAGCGCACCGGTCGTGACCTGCACGGGGATGATGAGCACCTTGAATCCGAGATAGGCCAATCGCTGTAGAGGATTGAGCTTGGCCGTCCGCTCCTTGCGGAGGGGGTGGGGCGCGCCCTGGAAGATGCCCGTCAGGTAGAACGCGACCATGGCGCGCAGGTACTTCCGGGTGGGGATGTACTGGCGCCATTCGCCGGTGGTGACGTGCCAGAAGATGGCGAACACGATGAGCACGATGAGGGAGAGGGCCGCGAAGTTGTGCACGGCGACCGCCCGGGCGAAACCGAAGAGGTGCAGGTGGAGGAGGCCGCGGATCTCGAAGCCGGTGAAGGCCAGGAGGATGATCAGCAGGGCCTGGGACCAGTGCCAGAAGCGCTCGAAGAGTTGATACAGGACGATGCGTCGCATGGGGTCTCCTAGGAGCGCCGGTGGAGCAGGCGCAGGATGCCGTGGGCGCCGACACCCAGGATGGTGAGGAGGATCATGGTCAAGCCGAGGGCATCGAGTCCCGTCCCCCGGTCACGGCCGATGAGGTAGAAGCCTCCGACCTCGGAAAGGCGGCCCTTCGTGGCATGGCACTCGATGCAGGCGAGGGCCTGTTCCTTGGGGGCGATCATGTGGGTGATGGGCCACAGCATGCTGGTGCGGATGTACTCGTACTTGCCGCTATAGGGGAGGCCGGCGGTGTCCATGCCCTTCTTGATGGCCAGGTCCATCTGCCAGTCGCCCCAGTAGGCGCCGCTGCCGGGGGGGCCGTCCGTGAAGGGGGCCACGAGCTTGTTGAGGACGGGATCATAGGGCTGGGTCGCCTCGTGGAGCTTGAAGGGCCAGATCTTGGCGTTGGGATCGGTGTAGGAGCCTCCCGCAGGGTTCAGGACCACCGGCCTCGCGGCGGGCAGGGCATCGGTGAGGCGCATGAAGTTCAGGTTGCCGTTGTACCAGATGTAGCTGGGCCTGACATTCCGCTCCCAGACCATCTTGCCGCGCATGCTGGTGTAGGTGGGCCAGCCATTGGCGTCCTTCTCCTCGTAGGGGCGACCCTCCTTCAGGCGGCCAGAGGTGGCCCAGTCCCAGAAGGTGTTGGTGGGACGCTCCCCGCGGGCGAAGGCGGGGATGTGGCAGGTCTGACAGGCGACCTTCTGGTAGTGGCGATTGAGGACGTAGGATTGGTGGGGTGCGTCCGTGTGGCAGGCCGCGCAGGACATCCGTGAGATGTTCTCGCCCGCGAACTTGGGCTGCTCGCGCCGGTCCGCGGGGATGACGTAGTTGGGGCCTCCCACCTTGTGGGCGTCCGAAGTGTGGCAGTCCACGCAGTCCATGCCGGCGCCCTGCCTGGACATGTGCACATCCTCGCTCCGGGGCGCCTTGAGGATGGTGTCGTCCAGGTCCCCGTGCTTGGTGGCATTGGCACCACCGCCGAAGAAGTGGCAGGCACCGCAGGTCTTGAGCGTGGGGCTACCGACCTTCTGGGCCACCTCCGCTAGGGGGATGGCCGGGTTGGGCAGGCCGGCCCGCTCCTTCTCGTAATCACCCGTGGTGTCGTGGCAGACCAGGCAGTCCACGTTCTCCTGGCGGGTGAAGTCGAAGGTCTTGTCCCTGAAGCCGTAGCCGGCGTGGCAGCGGGTGCAGCCTTCCGTGTTGCCGCCGATGATGGTCAGACAATAGTTGTTCACCAGGTGGGTGGCCTTCCCGTAGCCGTCCTGGCCGTCCTTCGCCGCGTTCCAGGTCCAGTGCGAGGTGGCCATGACTTGTTCGGCCGCCTTCGTGTGGCAGGTCAAGCAAGCGCGGGTGACGGCAGGGCCGTCGCCGTCCTTGAAGGGGCCCTGGAGGATCTTGAACTTGCTGTGATCGGCCGTGCGGGTGCGCGCCTTGGCGGCGTGCATCGCCGTGTAGGAGCCGTGGCCACTAGGAGTGGGTGCGGCGGGCGCCTGGGCGCTGGCGGGCATGGGGAGCAGGAACAGCAGGACCGCGAGGCACTGGAGCATCCGCCTCAGCCTGGGCGGGGCGATGGGTCGGGGTGGATGCGGCATGAAGTCTCCTGGACGCAGATGGGCAGGTCGCGGATCGCTGGTACGCAGCACCCGAATCACCGCCTGCCATCGCAGAGCAAACGACTCAGCGATGGCAGGCTGTGCGGGGCGGAAGTGCCCAGGAGCTGGCTTCCCGGGCTGGGCTAGCTCAGAACTTCACTTCGATCGAGGCGTAGGTGGCCTTCACCGTGGCTGGGAAGGCGTACTGCATCATCGGGTTCTTCGACAGTTCGAAGTTCTCGATGGGCCCCGGGGCGATCTGCCAGCCGCTGAAGGCGTGGCTGTACTTGTAGTCCAGGTAGCCGAGGCGGAAGGCGGCGTTCTTGGCGAAGCGCCAGTGGATGTAGCCCTCCCACACGTCGCCGCGGGTGCCGAGCTTTTCCGTGGCCTCGCCGGTGGCGGGGGTGTACGTCCACCACTTCGGGGAGCCGTGGTTGAATTCGGCGCCGAAGCCGATCTTGTCGGTGGGATCCCAGCGCATGCCCACGTAGTAGGCCGTGGCAGTCTGGCTGTGGAGGGCGTCTCCCAGGAGGCCGCCAAAGCCGGTGAGCAGGACGTTCGGACCCGAGGGATAGCCCGGAGGCATGACGGCGGGGAAGTTCCAGTAGGCGCCGTACTGGCTCTGCTTGCCGTTCGGGTGGCTCTTGAGGTAGCCATAGCTGGCGAAGTAGGTGAAGGTGTCGCCGATCTTGTGCTTCCAGGTGGCGGTCCACTGGTCCAGATCGCCCAGGTTGTTGGTGGCGGTCACGAACTGGGTGCTGGGCATGCCGCCCATGCCAGGCGTGGCGGGCACGGGGAAGTTGTTGGTGGTGCCGTAGGGGATGTCCGTCATGTTGCCCATGCGGTTGTAGCCCAGGTAGAAGTTCGCGCTCTGGACGCTGTCGCCCAGCTGGAAGAGCAGGGGCATGTCGAACATGCCGCCCAGGACGGTGGCGTCCTTCAGGGGGCCGATCGAATTGACCTGCAGGCTGGCATTGGCCGGGTTGGCCATGGTGGCGTTGGTGAAGTTGAAGCCCACCACCGCCGCGCCGCCCTTGGAGGAGCCGCCGCCGAAGCCGGACTCGTAGCCGACGCCGTAGCAGAGGCCGAACAGGGTGCCCTCGGGCAGGCCGAGCTTGTCGAGATGGAACTTGAAGCCGATGCCGTCCACCTGGGCATTCACGGCCAGCGCCTGGGGCGTCGCCTGGCGCTCAGTGCCGTCCTTCACTTCGAAGGGCGGGCCGTCCGAGGTGTTCTGGCGGCCGATGGACAGGATGCCCAGCGGGAAATCATAGACGAGGCTGGCGCGCTCCACGTGCAGCACGTCCGTGCCCGGCACCTTGACGCTGTCGAAGGAGTTGGCGACGGTGTTGGGCGAGCCATTGAAGGTCGGGACGTCCGCGCCGCCATGCACCTTGTACATCGCCAGACGGCCCATGACCTTGGCGTGCTCGTTGATCGTGATGCCCATGTTGAGGCGCAAAAGGGTGGACCACTGGACAGAGTTGGTCCAATCCTGGGCCGGCACCTGCTGGGCCATGGGCATGGGCATGCCGGTTGCGGGACCGGGACCGGGGTTCTGGATGAAGCCCATGAACTGCTGGTAGGGCTTGAAGCCCCAGGTGTTGCTTTCGAAGCGGGTGCGCAGCTCGCCGCCCCACGCGATGTTGTCGCTGGCGACCTTGGTCTCGACCTTGACCAGGCGGGCATCGACTTCCTGCACCGCCGCGGCCTTTTCCTCGATGGCCTTGAGCTGGACTTTCAATTGCTGGATCTGCTTCTGCAGGTCCTCGTTGGACTGGGCGCTCAGGGCCGCGGGCGCCAACATGGCGACGAGGGCGAGCGTGATGCGGGAGTTCATGGGGTGTCCTCCTGATGAGGTGGATGGGGGGTGGGGTGGCAGATCGGAAAGGCGGCGATCACCCGCCGCAGGTCATGGGCTGGGGGGAGTCGGAGGCGTGGTTGGTCAGGAAGGCCTGGATGTCCTTGACCTGTTCGGGCTTGACCAGGGACTCGAGCTTTTCGGCGCCCTTCTTGTGCTTGCCCGCGGCGAAGTAGGCCTTCCACTGGGCCTGGGTCTTGGAGAGTGGCGTGACTTCCATGGCGGTGCCCCCGGCCACATGGCAGGTCTTGCAGCTCTTCTTGAAGAAGTACTTCCCCTTGGTGTCGCTGCCGCCTTCGGCGGCCAGGGGCAGGGCAATGGCGGCGATGACGGCGATGAATTTCAGCGGTGTGCGCATGACACTTCCTTTCTGGATGGTCAGCGGAGACAAGGCTCCGCCAGCCCGGTGAATGGGTGGATTCTGTGGATCCATTGGTCCGATGAACCTCGTCAGAGGCAGGCGGGGCGGGACCTTGCGATTGATGATGAAAGAGTCTAGAACAAGGTCAAGTCGTTCGTGACTATGATCACTTTTAATTAAATAACCACATAGTAATTTAATATTCAGCAACAAACTGGCACGGTTATGGAATCGGTACCGCAAAGTCTCTGGCTTGATTACTATTTTCCTCAAGACGCATACAAGTATCTTGACAAATAATATTTCGGGATGATCATTTGGTCATGGAGTTAGGCACATGTCCCAGTTGCTCAGCAATCCCATGATCGAGGAAGTGAGTGGCCTGTTCAGCGCCCTCGGTGATCCATCCCGCCTCAAGATCCTCCGCTCCCTGCTGGACTCCAAGGAACCCCTCAGCCAGGGCTCCGTCGCTGAGGCCGCGGGCCTCTCCCAGGCCAATGCCTCCAAGCACCTCACCTGCCTCGTGCGGGTGGGCCTGGTGAGTCGCGAGCCCGAAGGCAACGCCGTCTTCTTCTCGCCTGTGCTGCCGCTGGTGGCGAACATTTGCGACCTGGTCTGCGGACACGTGAGCGATCGCGCCCGCCAGACCTACAAGGCCCTGAAGTAGGGCCCCTTTTTTTGGTTGGGAGTATTCCTGTATGGCTATTGAACGAATATGTATCCTGACGGCCTTCCTGGTGGCCGGGGTGGGCCTCTCCGCCCAGGAACCCTTCACAGTCGCTGCGGCCATCCACAAGGCCTGGCGCGACCAGTCTGGCCTCAAAGCCGGGCGGGCGCTGGCCGAAGGCAAACGCGAAGAGGCCGCGGGCTTCCAGGCCCTGCGCCTGCCCACGGTCACGCTGCAGGCCCAGGGCCTGCGCACGGACGAGCCCATGCTCGCCTTTGGCATGAAGCTCAATCAGAGCCGGATCAACGCCATGGATTTCAACCCGGCCAGCCTGAACCGGCCCGACCCCATCACGGGCTTTGGCGGCTCCGCCGTGGTCTCGCAACCGCTGTATGCGGGCGGCCGCCTCACCGCGGCCCGCTGGGCCGGCGAGTATGCGGCCCGGGCCGAAACCGCGAGCCAGGAGCGGCGCGAACAGGAGACGGCCATGGCCGTGGTAGAGGCCTATTTCGGGGCCCAGGTGGCCGAGCAGGCGCTGGCCTGGGCGCAGGACACCAGGACCTGGATTCAGGGGCTGCAGGCCTTCGTGGGGGCCCGGGTGGAGCAGGGCTTGATGCTCGAATCCGAACTGCAGCGCCTGAAGGCCGCCCATGCGCAGGTGGACGCCCAGGAGGCCGATGGGGTGCGCCAGGCGCGGGCCGCCCGCTCAGGGCTGGGCCTGCTCACGGGCGGCGCCCCCGTGGAAGGCACCCTCGCGACCCCCTTGCTGGCCGAAGCGGTCAGTCCGAGTAATGAACCCCACGGGGTGCGCAGTGATCTGAAGGCAGCCGACTACCAGGCCCAGGCGGCCAGCCAGGCGGCCCAGGCGGCTGCGGGCAGCCTCCGGCCCGAAGTGGGCCTGGAACTGGGTCTAGGGACCCTGCGCCAGTCCTGGGGCCAGGGCGGGAACTGGACCTGGGCTGC
>JBBQHW010000037.1:0-27245 GCA_038324335.1 Holophagales bacterium | reverse complement strand
CCGGGCAGGATGTAGCCCTTCTCGTTGAGCTGGCGGTCCACGGCGCCGACCACGATGGTCAGGTCTGGATGGTCGCCCTGGAGCCGCTCCAGGCCTTCGGGCGCGGCCAGCACGGCGACCAGGGAGAGGTTGACCGCGCCTGCCGCCTTGAGCTGGCGGACGGCTTCGGACGCGCTGCCGCCCGTGGCGAGCATGGGATCCAGCACGAAGACGGGGCGGGCTTCCAGCAGAGGCGGGAAGTTCCGATAGTAGGGCACGGGCACGAGCGAATCGTGGTCGCGGTAGAGGCCGAGGTGCCCGACCTTCGCCGTGGGCATCAGCTTGAGGAAGGAAGGCAGCAATCCGAGGCCGGCCCGCAGAACGGGCACCAGCACGGGATCCAGGGACCGCAGCCGGAGCGTGCCGGTGCGTTCCAATGGCGTTTCGACGACGACGGATTCAGTGGCCAACGTGCGCGTGGCTTCGGTGGCCAGGATCAGGCCGACCTCTTCGATGAGGGCGCGGAACAGGCTTCCGGGCGTCTTCCGGTCACGGACGAGGGAGAGCTTGTGGTGTATCAGCGGATGGTCGACAACCTGGATCGTCATGGGGCCTCCGAACAGTTCCGGCGGGTTTCCCGGAGGCCGTCAGCACGGCGCCGGGCGCGGATGGTGCGAGTTGAAGCGTAGCAGGGGAGAGCCTTTTGGTGCGCCAGGAGGACCTTGATCGGCCCTTCGTGGAGGGCTGGCTCTGCCCTAGGTGAGTGGCGGAGAGCAGTGGCCATGTGGATGAGGCGGTGCATGCAGAACCAATGGTGGAGCCTGTTTCAGCGCTTGACCCACCGATTACCATGACGTGGATTCCCTGATTCTGGCGGTCCTCGTGAGCGGTTGTTGAGGCAAAAACCAGATCGGCGGGGTCGAAATGAATGGGTGCTGCTCGGGGAGGTAGCGTCAAAAAAAATGAAGATTTTTCATTTTTCTCTGTTGACCTACTACAAATCGCTGGTTTCATGTTGAATCAGGGAGAAAAAGGCCGATCATCTTCCCCATAGAGCCAGCAGCGAGGTATACGAGATTTGGAGTGTCAGAAATGCTAAAGAAAGTCGCCATCTTCAAGGCCCTCGATGTGGAAATCAAGAAGCAGAGGGGCCCTGTGGCGGTGAAGGATGCCTACAAGGGTCATCATTCCCTGAAGGAAGAGCTTAGCCAGCCTGGAATCACTATCTTAGGTGAAGTTGCCGGCGGTGATCCCGGGCGCGGCCAGGTGCGGGAATCCTACAAGGCCTCCACCCACGCCAAAAGTCTGGCCGAAAACGGAGCCAGGGCGCTGTCCGTGGCCACCGACAAATTCCTCTATCACGGCGAAGACAAACACCTCTCCGAAGTGCGGAGCCAGGTGAAACTCCCCCTGATCCGCCGGGAGTTCATCTTCGAGGAATACCAGGTCGAGGAGAGCAAAATCCTCGGCGCCGACGCCATCTACCTCATGCCAGCGCTGCTGGCCCAGGACCGGTTGCAGACCCTGCTGAAGTTCGCCACCAGCAAGGGTCTCGACGTGGTGGTCGAGGTCACCTCGGAGGTGGAACTGCGCCGCGCCGTGGACGCCGGAGCCGACATCATCTGCGCCGTAGGCCGGAACCTCGATACCTGGGAGGCTTCCTGGGATCAGGCCGTGGCTCTGGTCAAGAAGGTGCCCAAGAGTTGCCTCAAACTCATCGAAGGCGGCATTCAGCGTCTGGAGCAGATCAAGCAGGTGGAGGCCCTCGGCGTCCATGGCCTGCTCATCGGCGATGCCCTCCTCGATGACTACTATCCCGGCAAGCGCCTGGCCCAGATTCTGGCCGGCGTCGAGCCACCGAAAAAAGCCGCGAAGCCCAAGGGCAAGACCGGCTCTGCCGCTGACGCGGCGCTAGCCCCCACGGCCGCAACGGCGGCCAAGGAACGCTTATCCACCCAGCGGAAAGACCTGGTCCAACCTGGCTCGAAAGATGCTAAGGGCAAGCCATCTTCCCGCACGACCCCGTCCAACCCCGCCCAAACGGGCGTAAAGGAGCCACCCCTGGCCGAACTGACCAACATGGTCGCCACCCCCGCCGCTCCCGCGGCCGCGAAGCCCGCCGCTAAGAAACCGGCGAAGAAGGCTGCCCCCAAGAAGAAGGCCGCGCCGAAGAAGGCCGCCGCCAAGAAGCCGGCCGCCAAGAAGGCCGTGAAGAAGGCCGCGCCGAAGAAGGCCGCCGCCAAGAAGCCGGCCGCCAAGAAGGTCGTGAAGAAGGTCGCCAAGAAGGCCGTGAAGAAGGCCGCGCCGAAGAAGGCCGCCAAGAAGGTCGTGAAGAAGGCCGCGCCGAAGAAGGCCGCCGCCAAGAAGCCGGCCGCCAAGAAGGTCGTGAAGAAGGTCGCGAAGAAGGCCGCGCCGAAGAAGGCCGCCGCCAAGAAGCCGGCCGCCAAGAAGGCCGTGAAGAAGGCCGCCCCCAAGAAGGCCGCCAAGAAGTAGCTGAAACTGACCTACTCAACCTGGCTAAGATTCAGAGAGGCGCGCTGGCGCGCCTCTCTGATCCAGGTGCCCGCATGAACATCATCGACCGCATCTCCGCACTTGAAGTGCTCGACAGCCGGGGGAACCCCACGGTGTTGGCCCGAGTGCAACTCGCCGACGGAACCATCGGCCAGGCCATCGTGCCCTCGGGTGCTTCCACGGGAAGCCGGGAAGCCCTTGAGCGTCGTGACGGTGACAAGAAGCGCTATCTCGGCAAGGGTGTGCTCGGGGCCGTGGACGCCATCAACGTGGAACTGGCGGCGGCGCTGCAGGGCATGGATCCCTTCCAGCAGGTCGAGCTGGACGAACTGATGTGCGATCTGGACGGGACCGAGAACAAGGGCCGTCTTGGCGCAAACGCCATCCTGGGCGTGTCCATGGCCTTGGCGGACGCCGCGGCCAAGGCCTCCCGGATGCCGCTCTACCGTTACCTGGGCGGAGCTTCGGCCCGCCTGCTCCCCGTGCCCATGATGAACATCCTCAACGGTGGCGCCCACGCGGACAACAACGTGGATGTCCAGGAATTCATGGTGGTGCCCATGGGCGCCCCGAGCTTCCGAGAGGCTCTCCGCTGGGGGGCCGAGGTCTACCACGCCCTGAAGGGCGTCCTGAAGGCCCGCAAACTGGCAACCGGGGTGGGAGACGAGGGTGGTTTTGCCCCCAACCTGGGTTCCAACGAGGAAGCCCTCGATCTCATCGGCGAAGCCATCAAGAAGGCCGGCTTCAAGCCCGGGAAGGACGTCTACCTGGCCATGGATTGCGCCGCCAGCGAATTCCAGACTGGCAAGACCTACACCCTGGACGGAACCCAGAAGACCCCGACCCAGCTGGTGGAGTACTACGAGGGCCTGGTGGCCCGGCACCCCATCGTCTCCATCGAGGACGGCTTCGCCGAAGGCGACTGGAAGGGCTGGAAGGCTCAGACGGTCGCCATGGGCACCAAGACCCAGCTGGTGGGCGACGATCTCTTCGTGACCAATCCGGCCATCCTGGCCAGGGGCATAAAAGAGGGCGTGGCCAATGCCATCCTGATCAAGCTCAACCAGATAGGCACCGTCACCGAGACCCTGCGGGCCGTGGAGATGGCTCACAAGGCGGGCTATCGCGCCATCATCAGCCACCGCAGTGGCGAGACCGAAGACAGCTTCATCGCGGACCTGGCCGTGGCCACCGGCGCCGGCCAGATCAAGACTGGTGCCCCCTGCCGCACGGACCGCGTGGCGAAGTACAACCGCCTGCTCCTGATCGAGTGGGAGCTGGGCGCCGCTGCCCGCTATGCCGGTCGTGAGGCCTTCGGAGCCGATCTCGCCTAGGAGGACACCCTATGAACGCCAACTGGCTCCTGAAGTCGTCCACGCTGTGGGGCGTGCTGGGAGCCTCGGGGCTCCTGTCCCTGATGGCCATGCTGTTCTCCCAGGGCGGCCTGCCCGAACTGCGCAAGCGGGAAGGGGAACTGTTGGCGGCCCGGACGCGACTGGTGGAACTCAACCGCCGCAATCGCGAGCTGCTGGACGAGGTTCAGCGGCTCGCGGCCAAGGACCCCGAATTGATGGAGGCCCTGGCCCGTCGCCAGGGCTATGCGCGCAAGGGTGAGACCGTCTACACCTTCCGCAACAATCGGGAACGGTAGCTTGGAACTCCACCTGGCCACAGCCTCGGGCAATGTATTCGGCTACCTCTGGGCAGACGAGGCTAAAGAGTGCTCTGGAGAGGTTTATGCGAAATTGCTGTGCCCGAGGGGTCACGGGTTCGGTTTAGATGGCCTTTTTTTGATGCAAAGGCCTGGAACAGGCCCCTGGCGGTTGGAGCATTGGGATACTGATGGCTCCAAGTCCTTTTGTTCCAATGGTAGTAGAGCTGCCATGGCCGTTCCAGGGGCTCCAGATGAGCACCTGGTCGAAGCCCTCTCCAGTGGTGAACGCATTGTGCTCCGACGCGACGGTGACGAGGTCGGCATCCGCATGCCTGAGGGGAAAGCGTTCGGATTGCGCACCGTTCCCATGGTGACGCCCTTCCCCGCGGGGTTCGGCTGGGTCGGCAATCCGCAGTTGGTCCTGCGCGTGCCATCAGTGGCGGCGGTGGACCTCCCGGTCTTTGCGCCGCCCCTCCGCCACCATGCCGCAGTGCCAGGCGGTACCAACGTCAACGTGGTGGAGGTACTCGCGCCGGGGGAGGCGCGCATCCGTTCCTGGGAGCGTGGCGTGGAGGGGGAAACCCTCTGCTGCGGAACCGGGAGCGCGGTGGCGGCGGCCTGGTTGGCCCAGACGGATGGGGTTCCATCCTGGCGGCTGCAAACGGCCGGAGGCGAGACCGTCAGTGTCAGTCTTGCGCTGGATGAGGCGGGTGCCTGGCATGACCTCTGGCTTTTCGGGCCGGTCCGCCGGTTGGGTATCGTGCACCCGGAACCCTCGCTGCTGCTGAGGTTACAAGGCTAACCAGCGCGACATTTCTCCGTGGAACCCGACCTGCTAGACTGGCGTGTTCCACACCGAGGGGATGTTGAGATGCGTGGTTTGACCAGCGCCAGAGCGATGATGGGGTCCGTCTGATGCGAGCCCGGGTACTGGTATTGGCGAACCAGAAGGGCGGTGTGGGGAAGACGACCACGGCCATCAACCTCGCCGCCTCCCTCGCCATGATGGAAAAGATGGTGCTGCTGGTGGACTTCGATCCCCAGGGCCACAGCACCACAGGACTGGGTTTCCCCAAGCCGGACCATCGGGCCGGCTCCTACGCCTTGATGAAGGGTGCCCCCGCCGAAGCGCTGCTGCTCAGCACTGAAGTCCCCATGATGCAGGTGATTCCGGCGGGCAAGGATCTGGCGCAGCTGGAATTCGAACTCTTCGAGTTGCCCCAGCTCCAGGTGCTCAAGCAGGCGCTGGAACCGATCATGAATCGCTTCGACTTCATTCTCATCGACCCGCCGCCCAGCCTGGGCATGATCACCCTGAACGCCCTCACGGCCGCCGACGAGGTCATCGTGCCCATGCCCTGCGAGTTCTTCGCGCTGGACGGCCTGGCCGAACTGACCGAGACGCTGCGCCGCATCCAGGCCGGCGCGAACCCCCGCCTGAAACTGGGCGGCATCCTGCTCACGATGGCAGAAGAACGCACCAACCTGGGTGCCGCCGTGGCCGCCGAAGTGCGCCACGCCTTTCCAGGCAAGGTCTTCCAGACCGTCATTCCCCGGAACATCCGCCTTGCGGAAGCCCCCAGCCATGGCAAGCCCGTGGCTTTCTACGATCTCCGCTCCAAGGGCGCCCAGGCCTACCTCAGTCTCGCGAAGGAGTGGCTCGGCGTGGAGATCCCCGCGAGGAGGGAAGCTTTATGATCCAGTTGAAGCGTCCGGCCCTGGGCCGCGGACTCACCGCCCTCATGAGCCAGATGGCCCCCGAGGACTCCGGCCAACGCGAGCTGCCTTTGGGCAGCCTGGTGCCGAACCGCGCCCAGCCCCGCACGCACTTTGATGAGACCGCCCTTGCCGAATTGGCCGAGAGCCTGAAGCAGCACGGCATGGTTCAGCCCATCGTCGTCCGCAAGGTCGGGGAGCAATACGAAATCATCGCGGGCGAGCGCCGCTGGCGGGCGGCCCGCAAGGCCGGCATCGCCATGGTTCCGGTGGTGGTCAAGGAAGTGCCGGATGACCGCCTGCTGGAATTCGCCCTGGTGGAGAATATCCAACGCCAGGAGTTGAATCCCATCGAGGAAGCCACGGCCTACTGGCAGCTGGGCGAGCACCTGCGGCTCACCCAGGAGCAGGTGGCCGATCGGGTCGGCAAGTCCCGGCCCCAGGTGGCCAACACCCTGCGCCTGCTGCGCCTGCCCGCCGAGATCAAGGCCGACGTGGCCCATGGCCGCATGAGTACTGGCCATGCCAAGGTGCTGCTGGGTGTGGCCGATGCCCGCCTCCAGGAGCAGCTGGCCCACGAGGTGATCGCGCAACAGCTCAGCGTGCGGGCCCTGGAAGCCCGGATCCAGAAGTTGCAGAAGCAGAGCAAGGTGAAGGGGAAGCGGAAGCATCCCCAGGAGCTGTTCATCAAGGCGGCGGCCGAGGAGCTGACGCAGTCCTGGGGCACTCGAGTGGAGATCAAGGCCAAGGGCAAGGCAGGCACCCTGGTGCTGCACTACGGCAGCGAAGGCGAGCTGGACCGTCTCTTCGAGGCCCTCAAGCACGGTCCGGCCAAGGGCCGGTAGGAGCTCCCATGTCGTCCTGGTTCGTCAAGAAGCGCCAACAGAAGACCGCCGTCGATGCCAAGACCGTTCGCGTTCCCGAAGGCCTCTGGATCAAGTGCGATGCCTGCAAGGAACTGATCTACCGCAAAGAGCTGGTCAACACCCACAACGTCTGCCCCAAGTGCGGCTACCACTTCCGCATCGGCGTGGACGAGCGGCTCGAGAACCTGATGGACGCAGGCTGGACCACCCTGTTCAGTGGGCTGAAGAGTACCGACCCCCTTGGTTTCACAGCCATGAAGAGTTACAAGGAACAGTTGAAGAAGCTGGCCCAGGCCGGCCAGACCGAGGACGCCGTGGTGGTGGTGGAGGGGACGGTATCGGGGCATCCCGTGGTCGCCGCCATCATGAACTTCGACTTCCTCGCCGCCAGCATGGGCAGCGTGGTGGGCGAAAAGCTGCGGCTGGGGGCCGAGCGGGCCCTGGAGAAGCAGTGCGCCTTCATCATCGTCAGCTGCAGCGGCGGGGCCCGCATGCAGGAGGGCACCCTATCGCTCATGCAGATGGCCAAAGTGAGCGCCGCGCTCGCCAAGCTGGACAAGGCGGGGTTGCCCTACCTGAGCATCCTGACGGATCCCACCACGGGCGGCGTCAGCGCTAGCTACGCCATGCTGGGCGATCTGAACATCGCGGAGCCCAAGGCACTCATCGGGTTCGCCGGCCCCCGCGTCATCGAACAAACCATCAAGCAGAGCCTGCCCGAGGGCTTCCAACGCTCCGAGTTCCTCCAGGCCCACGGCATGGTGGACAAGGTGGTCAACCGCGATCACCTCAAGGACTTCATCGCCGCCTGCCTGGCGTGGATGGGGCCGACGCCCAGGGACTGATGAACGACGGCTACGAACTCATCCACATTCCGCGGCTCCAGGAGCGTGGCCACCTCGGCATCAAGTGCGGCCTGGAAAACATCCGCGCGCTGCTGGATGCGTTGGGCCGGCCGGAAGACAGTTTTCCCGTAGTGCTCATCGCGGGCACCAACGGCAAGGGCAGCACCGGTGCCTTCCTGGCCCACATGCTGAAGGCCGCGGGACTCGTGGTCGGCTGGACCACGTCCCCTCACCTGGTGGACCTCACCGAGCGCATCTGGGTGGATGGCGAACCCATCGGCGAGGGCGCGCTCGAACTGCTGCTGGGCGAGGCTTTCGAGGCCGAGGAACGGATGGGCCTGCACGCCACCTACTTCGAGCTGATGATCGTCGCGGCCCTGTCCGCCTTCCGCATGACCGGCATCGAGGTGGGCATCCTCGAGGTGGGCTTGGGGGGTCGCTGGGACGCCACCAATGCCACGGACCCCGTCCTCACCGTGCTCACCACGGTGGGTCTGGATCATCAGATGTACCTGGGGGATACCGTCGAGGCCATCGCCGTCGAGAAACTCTGCACGGCCAGGAATGGCCAGCCGCTGGTGCTGGGACCGACCCTTGATCCCGACTGGATCCGCCCGCTGCTCTCCTCGAAGCCCTCGCTGCATCCGGCGCCGCGTCTGGGGCCAGCCGACATCCACTGGGATCACTCCCAGGTGGAGGGGCACCATGTGGGACTCGCGGGTCACCACCAGCTCGACAACCTGGCCACGGCCTTCGAGGCTGTCCGGCAACTGCGGACCCTCGGCTTTCCGATTCCCGAGGAGCGGCTCTGGCCCGGAGTGGCAGCGGCCGTCTGGCCCGGCCGCCTGTGGAAAATTCCGGGACTGGAGGGGGTCTGGATGGATGGCGCCCACAATCC
Organism: Holophagales bacterium; assembly: GCA_038324335.1. GTDB lineage: Bacteria > Acidobacteriota > Holophagae > Holophagales > Holophagaceae > Geothrix. The sequence goes on along the minus strand of JBBQHW010000037.1, from coordinate 18,773 downwards.
GGACGGCGCCCGGGCACTGGCGGATCATGCCCGGGCCTGCGGAGTGCGGCCCCACCTCTACTTCGGTGCCATGGGCGACAAGGATCTGGTGGGGGTGGCCCGGGAGCTATGGCGGATGCGGCCCCTGTCGGTGACCTTCGTACAGGGCGACGCCCCCCGTTATGCCCGGGCCCAGGACCTCTGGGAGGCATGGGGCCTTGAAGCTCCGATGTTGACCGTGCGCCAGGCCTCGGCCCAGCTGAGAGCGCGGACCGAAGCGCCGCGGCTGGTGACCGGATCGCTCTACCTGCTGGGCGACCTTCTCCGGGAACTGGGAATCCAGCCGTACTAATTGAAGGACGGGTGGTCTGCCGATGAGAGGCCCATGCGGTGGTTACCTCTTTGCCTCTTGCTGGTCCGCGCCCTCAGCGCCCAGGCTCCGCTCCACATCATCTCGGTGGAGCGCCGGGGACTTCCTCCTTATGAAGCGGCCGACCGAACCTACGGCCTGGATGGCGGCCAGAATCGTGGACTGAAGGTGGGTGATCGCCTGCTCGTGAAGCGGAGCGGCGAACGCCTGCCCCTGGGACATCTCCGGGTGACCGAGGTGCGCGGCGAAGGGGCCGGCGCCAGCTTCGATCCGGCCGGAGCCGTTTATCCCATGAAGGGGGATCTCGCGATCCGGGAAGAGCTCCTGCACCTACCCGAGGTCGCGCGACTCAGCGTGGAGCCGATCCCGGTGGCGCCTGCCCCCCATTCCGCCGCCGTGGCGCCGCCCCGGGAAGGGGTCCTCTACTTCCTGCCCCAACGGGCGGACCTTAGTCCGGCGGGCCTGAAGAAGCTGGAGACCTGGATCCAAGAGTGGGGCGTCGGGGGGCGTTGGGCCGTGCTCGTGCCCTCGGCCAAGGCCCTGCAACCGGCCCTTCAGAACCTGAGAGCGGAAGCCCTGCAGGCTGCACTGCAGTCGCTGGGCATCAAGCAAGTGACGGTGGAGACCCAACCGAGGACCGCCGAAGGCAAGTACGATCCGGCCTGGATTCGGCACTGGGATTGATGCAGGCCGAACGCTCAGGGCAACTCGGAAGCGCCCAGATGAAAGGTCTGGCCCAGGGCGCCGTAATTGGGTCCCGCCACGGAAGCCAGGCGAGTGACCGGCGTCCAGAGGCTGGCATCGGCGCAGTCGTGACCGGCGCTCCAGATGCGCTCGGCGGCGTGGGTCATCAGCACGTCGAGAAGGACGAGGGTGCTGGCTGGGCCCAGTTCCAGCTCACGGTTCAAGCGGCATTCCAGAGCCACCGGGGCGTCCCGCAGCCGGGGCGGGCTCACCTGGAGCGAGGCCTCGGTGGCCAGACCCAACCGCTCGACTTCACTGATGTCCGGTTCCACCTCTGCGGCGCTGGCATGGAGGGCGGTCAGCAGCGGCAGGTCCGCCAAGTGCACCACGGCCTCGCCTCGCTCCTTCAGGTTGCGGTGAGTGTCCTTGAGCGATCCGTCGCTGCGCCGGCCCAGGGTGATCGCCAGCATGGGCGGCCCGAAGATGCCCATGAAGCTGCTGAAGGGGGCGAGATTGACGCGGCCAGCGCCATCCACCGTCGTGATCCAGGCGATGGGCCGGGGGAGGACAAGGCTGGACAGGATGCGGTAGACATCGCGTTTGGGGAGGGTGGACAGATCGCGGGTGATCATGGTCAGGCTCCAGGAATCCTCTTCAGCATGCGATCGTCCCCACTCCGAACGCCAGCATTAGCGGGATTTTAACGGGTGCTGCTCGACGTCGCCACAGCGGTGCCTGTTAACCTGAGGCCCCCCTGGAGGTGATCTTTGGTACTCATTGCCGTATTGCTGCTCGTCATCGGTGCCTTGGCCTGGCGCTGGAAGACCAAGGTCGAATTTCCGCTGTCGGCCCGTTTGGCCATCGTGCAGTGGGCGGGCCTCGGGCTGGGCTTCATCGTCCTGCTGGGCTCCATGGCCGTGATCGTGCCGCCCGGGCAGGCCGGCGTGGTGGTTCTCTTCGGCACCGTGCGGGAGAAGGTGCTCCCGGCGGGCCTGCACTTCATCAACCCCTTCTCCCAGGTGGTGGAGATGGAGGTCCGCACCCGGAACTACACCATGTCGGGCGTCGCCGATGAGGGGCGGAAGGCGGGGGACGACTCCATTCCCGTCATCACCTCAGATGGCCTCACGGTGAAGCTCGATTCCACGGTGTTCTACCACCTGAACCAGGAGCAGTGCCCCAAAATCTACGAGAAGATCGGCACCGACGTGGAGGGCCAGATCCTCCGCAGCCAGATCCGCACCTCCCTCCGGGATGCCGCCGCCGGCCTCACCGCCACCGAGCTCTACACCACGCACCGGATGGGTTTCGTGGACAACGTGACGAAGACCCTCACGGCGGCCTTCAAGGAACGGGGCATCACCATGGAACAGGTGCTGCTGCGCAACGTCCTCCTGCCGGACCAGATCACCAAGGCCATCAACGACAAGATCAGCGCCGACCAGGATGCCCAGAAGATGGCCTTCGTGCTCCAGAAGGAAAAGCAGGAAGCCGAGCGCAAGCGCATCGAGGCCGAGGGCCAGGCCAAGGCGCAGCAGATCGTGAGCCAGAGCCTCACGCCCCAGATCATCGAGTACCAGCGCATCCAGGCCCTGCGGGACATCGGCGCCAAGGGCAACCTCATCATCACGCCCATGGGGGGCGCGACGCCCATGATCCAGATCCCCGCGAAAAAGTAACAGGAATCAGAGGCTGGTGGGCTGAGCCTTGCCCTTCCTGAGGTTCAGCACCACCTTGATGACCTGGCCCTCCCGCAGAACGTCGAAGACGACCTGGTCACCCGAGGGCTCCAGTTCCAGCAGGGCTGCCAATTGGCCATTGCTCAGGATCGGGAGCCCCTCGTAGGCCAGCAGGATGTCTCCCAGCGCCTTGATCCCGCCCTTCTCGTCCATCTCGAGCGGGCGCAGACCCGCTTCGCTGGCAGGGGAGCCGGGCGTCACTTCCCAGACGACCAGACCGCGCTTGATGCCGAAAGTCCGCTGGGCTACGGCGGCGTTCATGGTGTTGAAACCCATGCGCTCGGGTACGAGCAGGCCCCTTTCAATAAGCAGGGGGACGACGTGGTTGAGGGTATCCACGGGAATGGCGAACCCGATGCCGACGGAGCCTTCGCCCTTGGTGGCCACGATGGCGGTGTTCATGCCCACCAGCCGGCCGCCACTATCCAGCAAGGGGCCGCCCGAGTTGCCGGGGTTGACGGCGGCGTCCGTCTGGATGCCGTTCGTCACACTGGTGCTGTAGTCGGTGCCGATCTCCCGACCCAGCGCCGAGATGACGCCCTTGCTGAGGGAATGGTCCAGGCCGAAGGGATTGCCGATGGCCAGGACGGATTGACCCACCTGGAGGTCGCGGCTGGAGCCGATGGGAATGGGGCGCATGGACCCCAGGGGGGCGAAGGCCTGGAGCACGGCGATGTCGTAGGCAAAGCTGTAGCCGATCACGCGGCCCTTGTAGGCCTTGCCATCGGCGAGCGTGATTTCCACCTCGCCGACTTCGAAGGCGCGCTGGCCCTCGTCATCGACGGTGATGAGATGGTGGTTGGTGACGATGTGGCCCCATTCGTCCCAGACAAAACCCGTGCCCGTGCCCGTGGGAATCTTGGTGATGTCGTGGGTCGTGGGATCGCGACCCGAGGCGATGGCCGAGACGTTCACCACGCTGGGCTTGGCTTCCTTGAAACGCCGGATGGTGTTCCGTTCCTCGGCGCTCAAGGGGGACCTGGTGGCCACCCCGCGGGGTTGCGAGTGCGTGCGGAACCTCTGGATGGTGGAGTCTTCGGTGGGAAGCGCGGGCTTGGGAGCAGTCTGGGCGGCCAAGGACAGGGCCGAAAGGAGGATCAAGGCAACGCGGTTCATGGGAGCTCCATGCCAATTATGGGGTCATGTGGCGCCGCTGGGAGGGGACCATCCAAGGTTCATCCGCCCGGACGCCGAAGGGCGGCCGAGGCCGGGAAGTGGCGGCAGTGTCGGGTGCCCTCCGGCCCTAAGAGCGCCTAACAAAACCCGCTAAGCTGAACTTCTATGTCTAAAACGGCCTCCCGATCCTGGCGCGCGTCCCTGTCCCTGGGGCTCGCCTTTCTCATCCTGCTTGGGGCCGGCAGTGGCGTGGCCTGGTTCATGGCCCGGAAAGGCCTCCGTGGGCCCCTTCGGATCCTGCTCATCACGCCGCCCCCCGCCCAGGGCCCAGACGGACTGGACATGGCGGAGGGAAGGGCCATCGGTGCCTTGATCCAGGACCTGCTCGAACAGCGCGGGGGCTTCGCCGTGACCAACGTGACGGCCGTTCCGGCCGATCTGGACCTATTCCAGGGGCAGGCGCGGACCCTCCTGGTCCAGCTCGAACCGCAACGGCGGGGGGAGCTTCTGGCCCTGCCGTACCGGTTTGTCTGGGGCCATCAGCTGTCGAAGGGGAGCGCCCGCTGGACCTCGGTGGAGCCCCTGGCGCTGGCGCCGGAAAAGGCCCTGGAAGGCTTCCTGCACACCTTTCCCGGCGCGGTGCAGCCCACCGTCGAAGGCCTGCTGCCCAGGACCGCCGAGGTGTTCTGGAAGCTGATCCGCGCCGGGGCGTGGCGGCTGCAGAATGAGCATCTGGAGGAGGCCCTGACCCTTGCGGAAGAGGCCAGCCGACTGGAGCCGAACTGTGCCAGCGCCTGGATCCTCCTGGGCAACCTGCGCTACCGGCAGATGCTCAACAAGCCCAGCGCCCTGCGCCAGGAGCAGTCCGAGGCCGAGGCCAATCTGCAGCGCGGTCTGGCGCTGGCGCCGGGGCATCCCCGCGGCACCTTTCTCCTGTCCCTGCTCAAGACCGACAGCGGCAACCACCGGGAGGCTCTCGACCTGCTGTTGCAGGCCCGGCGGCGGCAGCCCTTCAACCCGACCCTGCTGACGGGCATCGCCTATGCCGCGCGGGGGGCCGGCCTGCTGCCCATGTCGCGCCGCGCCATGGACCTGCGCGACCACCTGGCCTTCGCCAAGCTGCAGCCCCAGGCCGTGGACCTCACCTGCCTCTATACCGGCGAGGTCGCCCGGTTCGAGGCCAGTCTCCAGGAACAACCGGGCCACCTGCGGAGCACCTCCGGCGTGCTGCCCTTCTACCGGGGCTACCTGGCTCTCGTGCGGGGCGATCGCGCCCTGGCCCACAAGGAATTCCGGGCCGCCGCGGAACTGGCCAACGGCTATCCGAACATCCTCCGGTTGAGCACGATCTTCGATCTGATCCTCGAAGGCCAGAAGGAGCAGGCCTGGAAGGAGCTGCGGGAATACGACCAGGAGCGCATCGGCATGCGGGAGCCGGATGGGGAATTCACCATCCGGATGGCCGAAGCCTACGCCCTGATGGGAGATCGGGCCAGCGCCATGGATATGGCTGGCCGGGCCTTCGCCCGCGGTTTCGGCTGCACCGAGTGGTACGAGCGCAGTCCCATGCTGGAATCCCTGCGGGGGTTGCCGAAATGGAAGGCGCTCGTGCAGCACCTGCGGGAGCGGCAGAGCCTCATGGAGGAGCGCTTCCCCATCGGGCTGCTCGAGGACAACTGAATCCCGGCAATCGGCCTCTGGTGACCGGGGCGGCTAGACTGTCATATCACCCAATCGAGGCACCCATGTCCACACTCACCGCGCCCGCAAGCGCCGGCCACGCGCCCGAGGGCTACACGCCCCGGCACAAGGTCCGGTTCGTCACAGCCGCCAGCCTCTTCGACGGGCATGACGCCAGCATCAACATCATGCGGCGGATCCTCCAGGCCACGGGCTGCGAGGTGATTCACCTGGGCCACAACCGCGCCGTGCAGGACATCGTGGACACCGCCATCCAGGAGGATGCCCAGGGCATCGCCATTTCCAGCTACCAGGGCGGCCACCTCGAATACTTCAAGTACATGGTGGATCTGCTGCGGGAGCGTGGCGCGGGCCACATCCAGGTCTTCGGCGGCGGCGGCGGTGTCATCGCCCCGGGCGAGATTCGCGAGCTGGAGGCCTACGGCATCGGCCGCATCTACAGCCCCGAGGACGGCCGCAACATGGGCCTCCAGGGCATGATCGACGACATGGTCGAGCGCTGCGATTTCGATCCGCGTACCAAGCCCGTGGCACTGCCGTTGGCCCGGAGAATTACCGAGATTGAACTGGGCGCTGCGGATGGAAAACCCATAGCCGACAGCCTGCATCGGGGAAGGCATGCCTTCCCCGATATCTATGGTCAGCCCACAGCCATTCTCGGCATCACCGGAACGGGCGGGGCGGGCAAATCCTCGCTTATCGATGAACTTCTGCGCCGCTTCCTCGTGGATTTCCCTGAGAAGCGCGTGGCGGTTCTCAGCGTGGACCCCACCAAACGGAAAACCGGCGGCGCCTTGCTGGGTGACCGCATCCGCATGAACGCCCTCTACCACCCCGAACTGCGGGACCGGGTGTTCATGCGGAGCCTGGCCACCCGTGGCGCTGCCCACCGGGCCACCAGCGAGGCCCTGGTGGCCAGCATCACCGCCGCCAAGGAAGCCGGTCACGACCTGGTCATCGTGGAGACGGCGGGCATCGGCCAGAGCGACAGCGAAATTGCGGATCTGGTGGACCTGGCCATGTACGTGATGACGCCGGAATACGGCGCCGCCAGCCAGCTTGAGAAGATCGACATGCTGGATTTCGCCGACCTCGTGGTGCTGAACAAGGCCGACAAGCGCGGCGCCGAGGACGCCCTGCGGGATGTGCGGAAACAGTACCAGCGGGCCCACAAGCGCTTCGCCGAACCCGCGGACGACATGCCCGTCTACGCCACCTGTGCCAGCCAGTTCAACGATCCCGCCACCAACTGGCTCTACGTAAACCTGGTGAAGGCCATCGCGGCGAAGAAGGGCCTGGACTGGGTGCCGAAGCTTGAAGCCGAGGCCGGCAACCCCCGCCGCGCCGCCATCATCCCCCCGGAGCGGGTGCGCTACCTGGCGGAGATCGCCGATACGGTGCAAGGCTACAAGGCCTGGGCCCGCCGCCAGGCCGAGACGGCGGAACTGGCCCACGCCCTCTGGAGCAGCCTCCGCGCCCTGGGCGACAAGGTGCCACCGGCGGGCGCCTTCTACGACGCCCTCCACCTGGTGGAACCCGGCGAGGGCGACCAGGGCACGGCCATCCTGGTGCTGCGCCAGCGCTACCAGGAGCACCTGGGCGAACTCCACGCCGAAAGCCGCCGCCGCATCCACGACTGGGCCGAACTGAAGCGCAGCTACACCGAGCCCGAGAATGTCTACGTGGTGCGGGGGAAGGAAATCCGCACCGCGAACTATACCGCCTCCCTCAGCGGCACCCTGGTGCCGAAGGTGGCGGTGCCCACCTATTCCGGCTGGGGCGAGCTGCTGCGCTGGCAGCTGCTGGAGAACCTGCCAGGCTGCTTCCCCTACGTGGCGGGCGTCTTCGAGTACAAGCGCGTGGGCGAGGATCCCACCCGCATGTTCGCGGGCGAGGGCACGCCCGAACGCACCAACAAGCGCTTCCACTACGTGAGCAAGGGCCAGGCCGCCGTGCGGCTGAGCACGGCCTTCGACAGCGTCACGCTCTATGGCGAGGATCCCCACGTCCGCCCTGACATCTACGGCAAGGTGGGCAATAGCGGCGTGTCCATCTGCACCGTGGACGATGCAAAGAAGCTCTACTCGGGCTTCGACCTGCTTTGCCCCACCACCAGCGTGAGCATGACCATCAACGGGCCGGCGCCCACCATGCTGGCCTTCTTCCTCAACGCGGCAATCGATCAGCGCGCCGAGGCGTGGCTGCTGGAACACGGCCAGATGGCGGCCGCCCAGGCGAAGATCGATGCCATGTATGCGGCCAAGGGGCTGGCCCGTCCGCGGTATGAAGGGGCCCTGCCGGAAGGCAACGACGGCCTCGGGCTTGCCCTGCTGGGGGTCACGGCCGACGAGCTCGTGCCGCCAGAAGTCTACGCCAAGCTGCGCAAGGAGGCGCTGCAGACCGTGCGGGGCACGGTGCAGGCCGACATCCTCAAGGAGGACCAGGCCCAGAACACCTGCATCTTCAGCACGGAGTTCAGCCTCAAGGTCATGGGCGACATCCAACAGACCTTCATCGAGGAGAAGATCCGCAACTTCTATTCGGTGAGCATCAGCGGCTACCACATCGCCGAGGCCGGGGCGAACCCCATCAGCCAGCTGGCCTTCACCCTGGCCAACGGCTTCACCTTCGTGGAGTACTACCTGTCCCGGGGCATGCACATCGATGACTTCGCCGGGAACCTCAGCTTCTTCTTCAGCAACGGCCTCGATGCGGAGTACAGCGTCATCGGCCGCGTGGCCCGCCGCATCTGGGCCGTGGCCATGAAGGAGAAGTACGGCGCCGACGAGCGCAGCCAGAAGCTGAAGTACCACATCCAGACCTCGGGCCGCTCCCTGCATGCCCAGGAGATCGATTTCAACGACATCCGCACCACGCTGCAGGCGCTCTACGCCATCTACGACAACTGCAACAGCCTGCACACCAATGCCTACGACGAGGCCATCACCACGCCCACGGAGGAGAGCGTGCGCCGGGCCATCGCCATTCAGCTCATCATCAACCGCGAGCTGGGCCAGGCCAAGAACGAGAACCCCATCCAGGGGGCCTTCTTCATCGAGCAGATGACCGAGCTGGTGGAGGAGGCCGTGCTCCTGGAGTTCCGCCGCATCGCCGACCGGGGCGGGGTGCTGGGGGCCATGGAGACCATGTACCAGCGCGGCAAGATCCAGGAAGAGTCCATGCACTACGAGCACCTCAAGCACAGCGGCGAGCTGCCCATCATCGGCGTGAACACCTTCCTGAATCCGCAGGCCGCCGAGCCGGGTTCGCCGGAGCTCATCCGCAGCACCGAGGCGGAGAAGCTGCAACAGATCGCCAACCTCGCCGCCTTCCAGGCCCGCAACGCCGACCGGGCCCCCGCGGTCCTGGACCGGCTCAAGGCCGTCGCCCGCGCCGACGGCAACCTCTTCGAGACCCTGCTCGACGCCGCCAAGGTCTGCAGCCTCGGCCAGATCAGCCAGGCCCTCTACGAGGTGGGCGGGCAATATCGGAGAAATATGTGAGCGACCACCGGGTGGCTCCGCAGGCTGCAGGGCAGCCTGCGGAGCCGGGACCCGGTGAGGAGCTTATGCCACGGAAACGGTGTTTTTCCCTACCGGCGGCGAGTCTCCTGCGCAGGCGGGGCGATTCCAGCCCATGTCACGGCTCCAGTCAGGGCATCGGGAAACCCATCTTTCCCGGCGTCAATGCGTTAAAGCCTTATCATGGAGCCTGATGCTTCGCTCCGGCCTGCTCCTCCTGCTCGTCGCCACGGCCCTGTCGGCCGTGAAGCCGACGGCTCCGGCGCGGCCCGGCGTCACCTACCTCTACACCTACTACGACAAGGCGGGCCGCCTAGTGATCAACAACCTGCCGCCCAGCTTCATGCAGGGGCAGGGTCTGGTGCTGAAGCACGTGGGCATTGGCAAGGTGAGGCTGGCCATCACGTCGGCAGAAATGGCCCGCGCCCTGAAGAGCCCCGAGCTCATCGCGCTCGTGGACGAGATCGCCCTGGCCGAGGGGGTGGACACCCACCTGGCCCGGGCCATCATCCAGGCCGAGAGCGCCTTCAACTACAAGGCCCGCTCCAAGGCCGGCGCCCTGGGCCTCATGCAGCTGATGCCCTCCACGGCGGAGCGGTTCGGCGTGCTCGATCCCTTTGATCCCCGCCAGAACATCAGCGGTGGTGTGAAATACCTCAAGTGGCTCCACGGCTACTACGAGGGGAATCTGACCAAGGTGGTCGCGGCCTACAACGCGGGCGAAGGCGCCGTGAACCGGCACAAGGGCATCCCCCCCTTTGCGGAAACGCGGGCCTACGTGCCCAGGGTACTGGACCTTTATCGCCGCAAGGCCGTGCAGCCCGATCCGAAGCAGGCGGGCAGCATGGCCATGCTCCAGAAAGGTCGGGGCGGCTTCAAGCTGGAGGAGCAGAAGGGCGCACCGGAGCCCACGGCCCAGCAGCGGGCCGCCAACAGGGTCTACCAGTGGACCGATGCCAATGGCCGATTGCAGATCAGCGACCAGCCTCCCCCCAAGACCAGCGCCAGCGTGAAGTCCTTCGGCGGAACCTCCTGAGGGCTTGGCAACTGCAGGAAGGGATCAGCCCCGTTTGGCCTGGCCGTCCTGCACGAAGGCCTCCAAGGCGGCCACACTTTCCTTGAAGGTGGTTTCCAGCCGCTCTGGGAGATCGGGTCCCGCATTCGAATCGCCCCCGCGCCCCAGGGCCTCCAGATCCGCCGCCAGGTTCTGCATGGCCTCGGCCCCCAGGGCGCCAGCCCCGCCCTTGAGCGCATGCCCCGCGCGGGAAAGCTCCTCCGCACTGCCCTGGGCCACCGCTGCGAGGATGTCCTGGATGCGCCGTGGCGTGTCCTCCCGGAAGATGGCGATCATCTCCAGGACCAGGCCGTAGGCGCCATCGTCGAGCTCCACCAGGTTCCGGAGGGTCGTGAGGTCCAGCAGATCCGAAGATGCCATGGGAGACTCCTGGCTCCATGCTGAGGCAGGCAGGTCCGTTCTCCAAGAGGGAGGAGGCTCCAGCTTCCTACCCCCCTACAGGTAAACTGGAATCATGACCGAAACACCCCCCATGACCCCCGCCGAGACCGCCCTCTCCCTGCTGTTCCGCAAGCTGCACCCCCACCTGGAAGACGTGGCTCACGCCCTGGCCCGGGGAGCCCCCCGGAAGGAGCTCGAACGCCTGCACCTGAAGCTGCTGACGGCCCGCCTCAAGACCGTGGAACTGATCGAGGCCGAAGTGGAAAAACTGCCTGAAGAGACCCCCCTGGTGGAGGTGCTGGACACCCTGGCCGCCAACCTCACGCCCGTGGGCGAGAGCTTCCGCCAGGCCCTGATCCTCACCCAGCTCTGCCTGGAGGAGGCTCCGGCCGACCTGCTGCCCCACGCCCCCGCAGGCTGCGTGGCCACTTCCTCCTGGGGCCCGCGCATGACGGATTTCCTGGCGCACCTGCAGGAGCCTTCCTTTCAGGCCCGCCGACGTTGGGAGGCCATCGAGGAGGACATCGGGGAGACCGAGGAAGGGTAATAGACGCCCCGATCGACCGGGTCAAACTGTCATTGGAGCCCCAGGATCTGCCATCCAGGCTTGTCGCTCCACCTTGCCGGGCGCCTGCGCATCTACTGGTGTGGACGGATGATCCGCCCCCGTCACCTGGAGATTGCCATGAGCACCCATCCCTTTCGTTTTGCCGCCCTCGCCATGGCCCTGCTGGCCATCGGCACTTCCCTCTCGGCCCAGGGGCCGGGCTCTGGGTTTGGGCCCGGCCGGGGCCGCGGCCCCATGGGTGAAGGCCGCGGCATGCGGGGCCTCCAACTCACCGAAGCCCAGCAGACCAAGCTGAAGGCCATTCACGAATCCCACCAGGCCGCCTTCAAGGCCAAGGAGGAGGCAGCCGGTTCAGCCCACAAGGCTCTGCGCGAGGCCATGGTCAACGATGCTACCGACGCCAAAGCCCTCAGGGCCCTGCACAACCAGGCCTCTGCCGCCCAGTTCGACCTGGTGCTGGAACACCGGGCCCTGCGGCAGGAGATCCTGCCCCTCCTTACGCCGGAACAGAAGGCACAGTTCGACAAGCACCCCATGGGAATTGGAATGGGAATGGGGATGGGGACGGGCATGGGCATGGGCATGGGCCCTAGGGGTGGACGCGGCATGGGCCTCGGCTTCGATGGCCCGCATCATGGTGGCCCAGGATCCGGGGGCCGGCGCGGCATGCACTCCGACTGTCCCGGTCACTGAGGCCTTGAGCAGTCTCCGGTATCCTGAAGCAGCATGAAAGCCTCCACAGTCCTCCAGGCCACCTGGCAGCGGACGCGGCGCCCCCGAACCTGGGGCGCCGCAGTGCTGTTCGGGCTGGTATGGAATGGCACCCGGGCCCTGATGGGACTCCCTGAACCAGGCCTCCTGGAGGTTCTGGCGCCCTCGCTCTGGGTGGCCCTCTTTCTGGTGCTCGCCCCGCTGCCCTGGCAGTGGAGCGGCGACGAGGCCCCCATGGCCACGACCCTGCGCGGTGGTCTCCAGGCCCTGCCCTGGCTGGCCGCCCTCACCCTCGCCGTCCTGCTGCTGCTTGGTGGCGTCGGGGGACCCATGCCCATGCGGGGCATGGGCATGGCAGAACGGGGCGTACCTCACCAGGGCCCGGGCATGATGGGCCGGGGCGGACCCCATGTGGGCATGGGTCCGCGACCCGGGGAAGTGAGGTCCCTACCCATCCACCCACGGTTCTGGGTGCTCGGCGTGGCCCACCTCTGCTTCGGCCTGCTGCTGGGCTGGATCCTGGCGGACCGGGAGCGGGCCGAACTCCAGGAAGCGGCCGCCCATCGAGCCGCGAAGGACGCCCAGGCCCGGGTGCTCCAAGGCCAGATGAATCCTCACGTACTGTTCAACGCCATCAGTGGACTCACGGAACTGGTGCGGGAGGATCCGAGCGCCGCCGAAGCAGCCCTGGTGAACCTCTCAGATCTCTTGCGGGCCCTGCTGGAACATGGCTCGCAGTTGCGGGCCCCCCTGGGCGCTGAACGCAGGTTGGTGGAACTGTACCTGTCCTTGGAACGCCTTCGGCTGGGCCATCGCCTCCGCGAAACCTGGGACTGGCCCGAGACTCTGGATGCCCTGGAGGTCCCGCCCCTCATGATCCAGCCCCTGGTGGAGAATGCCCTCAAGCACGGGATCTCCATGGCGGTGGGCGGCGGTGAATTGAAGGTGGTGGTGAGCCGCCAAGGTGGGTACCTCTGCGTGCGCGTGGCTAACACGGGACCGGCCCCGGCGCTGGTGGAGGGATCGGACCCGGGTCTGGGCCTGGGGAACCTGCGGGAACGGCTGGACCTTCTGGGCTCACCGAAGGAGGCGCTGCAACTGTACCGCGAGGGAGAATGGACCTTGGCGGAGCTGAGGTTGGCGGTGAAGGTATGAGTCAACCCCTGCGCGTGCTCGTGGCCGAGGATGAGCCGTTCAACCTGCGCCGGCTGACGCGGTTGCTCCGCGAGGCGGGCTGCGACGTGGTGGCCGAACTTGAAGATGGCCCTTCCGTACTGACATGGCTGGCCCGCGGCGAGGCGGTGGACGTGCTATTCCTGGATGTCCAGATGCCCGGCCTCACGGGCCTGGACGTGGTGGCGGAGCTGCCGCGCCCCTTCCCCGTGGTGTTCGTGACCGCCTATGCCGAGCACGCTGTGCGCGCCTTCGAGCAGGCGGCCACGGACTACCTGCTGAAGCCCGTGACGGCGGAGCGGTTGGCGACCACCCTGCAACGGCTGCGGGCCAAAGCCGAAAGTGGGCTTGGGCGCGCTGCGGGAATGCCACCGATGGGACCCCACCGCTTTCCGGTCAAGGCAGGGGAGGGGGTGGTGCTGGTGGACCTCGCCAGGACCACACACTTCCTGTTCGAGAATGAGGCCGTGTGGGCCTTCGCGGGAGAACGCCTGCGCACCACGTGGAAGACCCTGGCAGAGGCGGAGGTGGCGCTGGGAACCCGCGTAGTGCGCGGCCACCGCCACCTGCTGATCCGCCCCGAAGCCATCGTGGGCGTGCGGGCAGGCGATTCGGGTCGCCTGCGCGTGCGGCTGACCGGAGGCGCCGAGCTGGAGGTAAGCCGTGGGGCTGCCCCGGGGCTCAAGGCGAGGCTGGGGCTAGGGTAAAGACTGGTAACCGCAGAGGTCACAGAGGGCGCAGGGAAAATCCTCTTTCTCTGCGCCCTCTGCGGATGGAAAACCCGCACAGATCAAGGGCCCTACCAGGGTTGACTACACTTCCGCGATGAGCTCGATCTCCACTTTGGCGCCCCGCGGCAAGGCGGCCACCTGCACGGTGCTGCGCGCGGGCTTGGCGTCGCCGAGGATCTTCTCGTAGACGGCGTTGAAGGCGGCGAAGTCGGTCAGGTCCGTGAGGAAGACCGTGGTCTTCACCACGCGGCTCCAGCCAGTGCCGGCGGCGGCGAGCACGGCGCCGAGGTTCTTCAGGACCTGCTCGGTTTGGCCCTCGATGGGACCCGTCACCATCTCCATGGTCTCGGGCACCAGCGGAATCTGGCCCGCGGTGAAGAGGTGGTTGCCCGAGATCTGGGCCTGGCTGTAGGGGCCGATGGCGGCGGGGGCGTTGGGCGTGGCGATGGTGCGCATGGGAACTCCGTAAGCAGAGCGAACAGGTTATTGAACACCCTTTTTGCCCCAGCGGCGCTTCTTGTGGCGCCAGTTGCGATGGGCCTTGGGGGCGGGCTGGAGAGGCGTGTCGAACGGTGAAGCCGGCTGCTCGGGCTCGCCTTCGCCGTCTTCGTCATCGAGGCGGCGCGGGCCCTCCTCGATCTGCTGCTGCACCCACTGGGCGGTGCGGTGCATGAGGGCGGCCAGGCAGAGGCTGGTCTCGATGCGGGCATGGGGCAGCGGTCCCAGCTGGGTAAACACGGAAGGGTCCGGCGGGATCACCCGGGGAATGGCGATCTCGGGCAGGGGCATGGGCAATGCGTCATAGGCTTCCTCGGGCAGGTGGCGCCAGGGTTCGGGCTCGACCTGTTCGCGGCGCAGGAGGTCCGCCACGGTCTGCTTCTTCTTGGGCGGCCGGCCCCGCTTTTTCGGTGCGGCCACGGCGGCGGCGTCGAGGGCCGACTGGAGGGCCAGCAGGACTTCCTCGCGGCTCTTGCCGCGCAGGTCGAAGAGCAGCCAGGGATCCCGATCCAGGGCCTCGGCCATCACGTAGCAGACGGCGGCCACGTGCTTGCAGGGATTGGCCCAGTCGGGACAGTCGCAGTGGGTCTGCAGCTCCTTGGGCACGCGGGGATAGAGGCTGGCACCGGCCTCGCGGAAGGTCTCATCCAGCCCCTGGGGCATCTCCCCGGCCAGCAGCGAGGCCACGAAGCGGCTCTCCTGGGCGATGCGATCCAGGGCCTTCTCCCACTGGGTGGCGGTGAGCGCGGGCAGGCCGAGGGTCACGTTGTAGGTCTTGCGGCCATGGACCCGGGCCTGGATCTCGCCGGGCTGCACGCCGAAGTGGGAGACGTGGCCGTCCTCAGCGTACTTCTTGCCGCGGGGCCGGCGGTTCTCGTAGTCGTCGCCCAGCTTCTCGAGGCCCTGGATCCAGAGGCGGCCCCACCAGGTGGCGCCGAAGCGATCGGTGTGGCTGATCATGACGCCACCTGCTTAGCCTTGCGGCGGACAACCTTGGGCTTGGGTTCTGCTTCAGGTTCCTCGCCGTTGCCTTCGTCGGCATCCAGCAGCTCGGCATCGGGGTCCAGGGCCACGAGGCGGCGCAGGGCGTCGTCGTCGAGCTCCGTGAGCCAGCCCTCGCCGCTGCCCACCACGCGATCCGCCAGGTCCCGCTTCGATTCCAGCAGGGCGTCGATCTTTTCTTCCAGGGTGCCGATGGTGACGAGCTTGTGGACCTGCACATTCTTGGTCTGGCCGATGCGGTAGGTGCGGTCCGTGGCCTGATCCTCCACGGCCGGATTCCACCAGCGGTCGAAGTGGAACACATGGGTGGCGGCGGTGAGGTTCAAGCCCACGCCGCCGGCCTTGAGGCTCAGCAGCAGCACCGGCGGAGAATTCGGATCCTCCTGGAAGCTGCGGACCATCTCGTCGCGGCCTTCCCGCGTGGTGCCGCCATGGAGGAAGGGCGGTTCGAAACCGAGGACCTCCCCCAGGTGGATCTGCAAACGGTCGCCCATCTCCTTGAACTGCGTGAAGACCAGCGCGCGCTCACCGGCTTCCAGCACTTCCTCGAGCATCTCGGTGAGGCGGTCCAGCTTGCCGCTGCGGCCCCGGTAGGGTCCCTGGGCTTTGAGAAATTGGCTCGGGTGGTTGCAGATCTGCTTGAGGTGGGTGAGCAGGGCCAGGATGCGGCCGCGGCGCTCGATGCCGCTGGCGGCGTCCAGTTCCTCGTCCATCTTGGCGACGCGGTACTGGTACAGCTCGGCCTGCTCGCGGCTCAGGGTGGTGAAGACCTTCATCTCCAGCTTCTCCGGCAGGTCCTGGATGACGGACCTGTCGCTCTTGAGGCGGCGCAGGATGAAGGGCCCGATGCGCTGGCGCAGTTCCAGGGCGGCGTCGGGATCGCGGTACTTCTCGATGGGGTTGGCGAAGCGCTCCTTGAACTGGGATTCGCTGCCCAGGTAGCCGGGCAGCGCGGCGCTCATGATGGACCAGAGTTCCGTGAGGCGGTTCTCGATGGGGGTGCCCGTGAGGGCCAGGCGGAAGCCGCCCCGCAGCTTGCGGATGGCCTTGGCCTGGGCCGAGCCGGGATTCTTGATGGCCTGGGCCTCGTCCACCACCACGCCGCCCCAGGGGTGCTTGGCAAAGGTGTCCTCCTCGCGGCGGACGACGCCATAGGTGGTGAGCACTAGCGTGTGGGGCTTGAAGGTGGCGGGCAGGCGGTCCCGGTTGTTGCCGTGGTGCACGAAGACCGGCAGGCTGGGCGCGAACTTGGCCAGCTCCCGTTCCCAGTTGCCCAGCAGCGAGGTGGGGCAGACCAGCAGGGTGGCGGGACCGAAGGCGGGGCTCTCGGTCTGGCGGTGCAGGAGCAGGGCCAGCACCTCGATGGTTTTGCCCAGGCCCATGTCGTCCGCGAGGATGCCGCCCAGGCCATGGCGGGACAGCCCGTCCAGCCAGGCGAGGCCCTTCATCTGGTAGGGGCGCAACTGGCCCTGGAAACTGGCGGGCTGGGTGATGGGCTTGTCGGGCAGGGTCTTCAGGTCTTCGAGGGCCGAACCGAAATCGCCAGCCACTTCCACTTCGATGGCCTCGCTGACGCCAGGGATGCGGGCGGTGCCCGTGAGGGCCGCGGCCAGGGCATCGCCCTTGGTCATGCTCTCGAAGCCGGCGCCGGCACTGGCCTGGATGACGGCGGAGATCTGCTTGAGCGTTTCGGGGTCCAGGGCCACCCACTTGCCCTTCCAGGCCACCAGCGGGTGCTTGAGGCTCGCCATCTGGGCGAAGTCCTCCACACTCAGGGCGTCATCGCCCAGCATGAGCGACCAGTCGGCGCTGACGCTGCCCTCGAGACCGGCCTGGGCCATGGGTCCCGAGTCCACCACGTTGCGGGCGCCCAGGCGCACCTTGGCACGCAGGCGCTTGGCCCCGCCGAAATCCGCCAGGCCCTCGGGGATGTGGACCAGAAAGCCCGCCTCTTTCAGCTGGGCGGCGCCGCGGGTGAGGAAGCCCCAGGCTTCCGTGGGGCGCAGCACCAGGTCCTCGGGCTTCTGACCGGACAGGGCCCGCTCCAGGGCTGGGAAGAATGGCACGGCGCGGGCGAGGCCCCGCAGGAGGGCCTGACGCGCCTGCAACACCTCGGGCTCCGCGGAGGGTTCCCAGAGTTTGGCCACGCCGATGTCGGCGCCCGCTTCGGTCTCCAGGCCCACCTTGAGGATCCAGCCTTCCTCGGCCAGGCGGTCGGCGTCCTGTACGGCCTGGGCCGAGGTGGGTACCGGCGGCATCTCCAGGTGCAGGCTCGGGCGCAGCCACTGGGGCCGGGCGCCTTCGCTCCACTGCGCGAGCTGCTCGCCCAGGGTGCGCTCGGTGATGCCGGTGGTGGGGAATTCCGGCAACTGGTGGGAGAGGGCCACCATGATGCGCTCGTCCCAGGGCAGCCGGTCCCGCTTGTGGCCCCGGAGGCGATGCACGAGGCCCAGGCGGGGGTCGTCCCCGGCCCGCAGGCCGCCCGCCACGAAGCGCATGATGAAGTCCGCGCCGTCCTCCAGGAAGGCCGTCAGCACCGCCTCGGCCGCGGGCGGCATGGCCAGGTCATCCTCGATGTCGAAGGCGTCCAGCTCGCCCAGGGCCAGGGTCTTGGTGAAGGCCCAGGTGTCGTTTTCCGGGAAGGCCTGGGCCGCGGGGGGCAGGGCCTCGGCCAGCTGGCGCAGGGCGGCGCGATCCGAGGGGCTGGTGAGGCTCACGCCCCAGCGGGCCTTCCAGGGATTGCCCGTGGTGTCGAGCTGGGGCAGCAGGGCGCCGCGCACCACCAGGGACTGCAGCAGCCGCAGGGCCGTGGCCCAGTAGCGCAGGGTGGGCCCGGCGTTGCCGGGAGTCAGGGCCAGGGAGGACAGCCAGGGATAGGCTCGCTGCCAACGGAGGGGCACCGCGTGCATCTCCACCAGGTCGCCATCAGGCAGGAAGATCTGGGCCTTGGCGGGGGTGAGCCGCTCGCGCCCCTGGAGCTCGCCGGGCAGCGTCCGGAGGCCGCGCACCCACTCGGCCGGCTCCACCGCCTCGGGCATGCAGAGGAGGAAGCCGCGATCGCCGGGGCGGTACTGGAGGAAGGGGTTCAGCATGAAATAGGCGGTAGGCTGTGGGCTGTGGGCTGTGGGCTCCAGACCGGCCGTGGAGTGGAACGATGAGACTTGGCTTTGCAAGCGATCATGCGGGGTTCGACCTGAAAGAAAGGCTCAAGGCCTGGGCGATTGGTCAGGGACATGACGTGGTGGATTTCGGCACGGATGGGTCGGCCTCGGTGGACTATCCGGATTTCGCGCATCGGGCGGCTGTGGGCAGGGATCAATGGGAGCGCCTGGTGTTGGTCTGCGGATCGGGCATCGGCATCAGCATCGCGGCCAACCGCCATGCTGGCATCCGCTGCGCGCTGGTGACCTCCCAGGAGCACGCGGCGCTGGCTCGACAGCACAATGACGCAAACGCCATCGCTTTCGGCCAGCGGCTGACGGATCCGCTCAATGCAGAATCCTACCTTAAAACGTTCCTGGAAA